>NZ_NEVM01000002.1:318678-637356 GCF_002261225.1 Bordetella genomosp. 10 | reverse complement strand
TTCACTGTTCTATTTTCCGTACAGCCCATACGAATTGTACGGGATTATCAACGGCCGCCAGACTGTTTATCTTGTCCGCAGACGTGGCGTCTTTCCGGCGTCCCGGGTTCATCCTCAAGGAGCTTCCCTATGTCCCGAAACGAATATCCCCGCCGTTTCCCGCTGGCCGGCCGCGACGTGAACCGCCTCGGCTACGGCGCGATGCAACTGGCCGGCCCCGGCGTCTTCGGTCCGCCCAAGGACAAACAAGCCGCCCTGGCGGTGCTGCGCGCGGCCGTCGAGGCCGGCGTCGACCACATCGACACCAGCGATTTCTACGGTCCGCACATCACCAACCAGTTGATCCGCGAGGCCCTGGCGCCCTACCCCGGCCACCTGCGCATCGTCACCAAGATCGGCGCGCGCCGCGGCGACGACGCGTCATGGCAGCCGGCCTTCTCGGCCGAGGCGCTGACCGCCGCGGTCCACGACAACCTGCGCAACCTGGGCGTGGACGCGCTGGAGGTGGTCAACCTGCGCCTGATGTTCGATGTGCACGGGCCGGCCGAAGGCTCGATCGAGGCGCCGCTGTCGGTCCTGGCCGAATTGCAGCAGAAAGGCCTGGTCCGCCACATCGGCCTGAGCAACGCCACCGCGCGCCAGATCGAGCAAGGACGCGGCATCTGCGAAATCGTCTGCGTGCAGAACCAATACAACCTGGCGCATCGCGGCGACGACGCCCTGATCGACGCGCTGGCGCGCGACGGCGTGGCCTACGTGCCCTTCTTCCCGCTCGGCGGCTTCAGCCCGCTGCAGTCAGGCATCCTGTCCCGCGTGGCCACGCGGCTGGACGCCACGCCCATGCAGATCGCGTTGGCGTGGCTGCTGCGGCGCTCACCCAACATCCTGCTGATTCCCGGCACCTCGTCCGTCGCGCACCTGCGGGAGAACCTGGCCAGCGGCGACATCGACCTGCCGGACGACGCGATGGCGGAGCTGGAGGGGATCGCGCAGGAAGCCGGGGATGACCGGCCCGAGGCTTGACGGCCCGAAGATGCATGGCCGGAAGATGCACGGCCCGAAAAAGGATGGACCGAAAATGGATGGCCGGCATTGCGCGACACGGAGGACTTCAGCTATAAACGATAACCATTCCTATCTATTCTGAATTGGGCGCGTCCGCCGCGCCCGGATCCGTCCGATGTCCGCCGCCGTTCCTCCCGCGCAGCAAGACCTGCGCGCCCTCTACAGCGATCACCACGGCTGGCTGCTGGGGTGGCTGCGCCGCCGGCTGGGCAACGCCGCCGATGCCGCCGACCTGGCGCACGACGCCTTTCTGCGCCTGATCGTCAGGCCGGCGCCGGACGGCTTTGCCAGCGCCGGCGCCGCGCGCGCCTATCTGCGCACCATGGCCCAAGGGCTGTGCACGGATCTCTGGCGCCGCCGGGAAGTGGAGCACGCCTGGCTGGAAAGCCTGGCGGCCCAGCCCGCTTCCCATACGCCCTCGCCGGAGCACCGCGCGCTGGTCATCGAGACCTTGATGGAGGTCGGCGAGTTGCTGGGCCGCCTGCCGGAAAAGGTGCGCGCCGCCTTCATCCAGGCCCAGATACACGGGCTGTCCACCCGCGAGATCGCCAGCCACATGGGCGTGTCGCCGCGCATGGTGCAGAAGTACCTGGCCCAGGCCATGCTGCATCTGGCGTCGATCGATGCCGGCCTGGGCTAGCCATGGCGACGACGCCCCGGCCGGCGCTGGCCGAAGGTCCCACGGTGCAGGCGGACTATGAAAGCCTGAAGGCGGCGGCCGAATGGTATGCGGCCTTGCAGGACGCCGACGCCGGTCCGCGGCAGCGCGACGCCTGGCAGCGCTGGCTGGACGAGCGGCCGGAACACCGCCAGGCCTGGTCGCATGTCGAGGCGGTCAGCCGGCGCTTCGCGCCCTTGCGCGCCGACGGCGAGCGCGATGCCGCCGAAAAAGCGGCGCGGGTGGCCTCCCGCCCCTCGACGTCCCGCCGGGAAGCGGCCCGCCGCGTCCTTGCGCTGGGCGGCCTGGGCGTTCTCGGCTTGCTGGCTTGGCGGCTCACTCCCCTGCCCGCCATCGTCACGGCCTGGCGCGCCGACTACGCCACCGGCATCGGGGAACAGCGCGAGATCGTGCTGGCCGACGGCACCCGCGTCTGGCTCAACACCCGCAGCGCCATCGACGTCGACTTCGACGGCGAGCGCCGGCTGCTGACGCTGGCCATGGGCGAAATCCTTATCGACACCGCCAAGGATGCGCAACATCGCCCCTTCTTCGTCGATACCCGGTTCGGGCGGCTGCAGGCCCTGGGCACCCGCTTCACGGTGCGGCAGGCCGACGACGACGCCTTGCTGGCCGTCTATGAAGGCCAGGTCCGCATCCGCGACCTGGCCGGCCACGACGCGCTGGTCGCGGCCGGGGAACAAAGGCGTTTCGACGCCGGCGGCATCGCGTCGGCGGCCGCGGCCGATCCGGCGCGCGAGGCCTGGTCGCGCGGGGTGGTCCTGGCGGAGAACCTGCCCCTTGCCGAACTCGTCGCCGAGCTGGGGCGTTATCACGCGGGCCACATCGGCGTCGACCCGCGTATCGCGGAACTCCGCGTGGTCGGCCGCTATCCGGCCGCCGACGTCGATCGCACCCTGGCCATGATCGAGCGGGACCTGCCGGTGCGCGTCGAACGGACGCTGCCCTGGTGGGTGACGCTCGAACCCAGGTAACCGGTTCGCTTTTCCGCGCCTCGTCCGATTAACAGGGAAAGAGGACGCCGCGGACCGAAGACGCGCCGTTCGGCCACGCCGACCACGGTGTGCCGGCCGGCGCCGCCCCTGCGCATGCGGTGGACCTCTCCTTGCCTCCCTCCCTTCCAAGGAAAGCCGTTCCATGCGTCGCCCGCCACGCCGTGCCTATCCGGCAATGCCCGCCTTCACGTTTCCCCGCTCCCACGCCTTGACCCGCGCGCTGCCGCATGCCGTGCTCGGCATGGCCGTGATGGCCGGCCTGGCAGCCGCCCCCCTCGCCGCCCACGCGGAAACCGCCGCGCCTGCCGCGGCCGCCCCCTTCTTCGATGTCCCGGCCGGTCCCTTGGCCGGCGCCTTGAGCCGCTTTGCCGACCAGGCCAACATCCTGCTCAGCGTGCCCGCCGACATGGCGGCCGGCAAGACCAGCCCCGGCGTGCACGGCGCCCAGACCGTGGAGCAGGCCTTTCGCGCGCTGCTGGGCGGGACGGGGCTGGAGCCCGTGCGCCAGGCCGACGGCAGTTACTCGCTGCGGCGCGCGCCGGCGGCGGCCGACACCACGCTGCCCACCGTCTCGGTCAGCGGCGCCGCCGTCCCGGCGACCACCGCTCCGTATGCCGGGGGCCAGGTGGCGCGCGGCGCGCGCATAGGCATGCTCGGCGACAAGGGCATCATGGACACGCCCTTCAACGTGACCAGCTACACCGCGCAGACGATCGCCAACCAGCAGGCCACCAGCCTGGCGGACGTGCTGAACAACGATCCGTCGGTGCGCAGCACATGGCCCCAGGGCAGCTATACCGATCTTTTCTATATCCGCGGCTTCCCCGTCTCCTCCAGCGACGTCTCACTGGACGGCCTGTACGGCGTGCTGCCCTACCAACTGGTGAATCCGGATTTCGCCGAACGCGTGGAGATCCTGAAAGGGCCGTCCGCCCTGCTCAACGGCATACCGCCCACCGGCGCCATCGGCGGCGCCATCAATATCTCGCCCAAGCGCGCGACCGACGAGCCCATCGCCTCCGTGACGGCCAGCTATGCCTCGAACACCCAGTTCGGCACCCACGTCGATCTCGGGCGCCGCTTCGGCGACGACAATCGCTGGGGCCTGCGCTTCAACGGCACCATGCGCGGCGGCGATACGGCCATCGACCACCAGCACCAGAGCCTGGGCGACGCCGTCCTGGGCCTGGACTACCGGGGCGATCGCCTGCGCGTCTCGGCCGACCTCGGCTACCAGCGCGAGCATGCCGACGCCCCCACGCAACCCGTCTACCTCGCCGCCGGCGTGAAAGTGCCGTCCGCGCCCAAGGGGTCGAGCAATATCGCGGCCCCGTGGAGCGCCTGGCGCAGCGAAGACACCTTCGGCGCCCTGCGCGCCGAATACGACGTCACGCCCGACCTGACGGTCTTCGCCGCCGCGGGTTCGCGCGAAAACCGGTCCTCGACGCTGGCGACGCAGCCCACCATCACCTCGTCCGACGGCGCGATGACCAATACCCCTTATCAATTCCCCGGCAAGTTCAAGACCCGCACCGCGCAGGCCGGCGTGCGCGGCAGCCTGGACACGGGCTTCGTCCACCACGACTACACCGTGAGCGCGTCCACCCTGCGCCAGCAGGCCTACAGCTCGCTGTTCCTCGCCTCGTCCTCCATCGCCACCGATCTCTACGATCCCGATTGGGGCGGCGAACCCGCCTTTCCCGGCCTTTCCAGCCAGCGGCCGCGCGTGTCCCGCACCACGCTGTCCGGCGTGGCGGCGGCGGACACCCTGTCCGTGCTGGACGAGCGGATCCAGTTGACGGTGGGCGTGCGCAAGCAATGGATCGCGACGCGCTCGTACGACCGCGCGACGCAGGCGGTCACCGCGAAGTACGACCAGGACGCGTATTCGCCGGCCTTCGGCCTGGTGGTCAAGCCCATCGACAACGTTTCCCTGTACGCGAACTACATACAGGGCCTGCAGGCCGGATCGACCGCGCCCGGGACCGCGGCCAATGCCGGCGCGGTCTTCCCGCCCTACAAGTCCAGGCAATACGAGGCGGGCGTGAAGGTCGACTTCGGCAAGTTCACCGCTACCGTCAGCGCCTTCCAGATCACCCAGCCCAGCGCCATTACCGACCCGTCCACCCTCGTCTATAGCGTCGATGGCCGGCAGCGCAACCGCGGCCTGGAGTTCAATACCTTCGGCGAAATCGCGTCCGGCGTGCGGGTATTGGGCGGCCTGACGCTGATGGACGCCAAGCTCACCCGCACCGCGTCCGACGCCACGCAGGGCAAGAAGGCGATGGGCGTGCCGGACGTGCAGCTCAATCTCGGCGGGGAATGGGACTTGCCCTTCATCCCGGGCCTGGCGCTGTCGGCGCGCGCGATCTATACCTCCTCGCAATACGCCGACAATACGAACACGCAGAAGCTGCCGGACTGGACGCGCTTCGATGTCGGCGCGCGCTATACGTTCACGCGCAGCAACGGCAAGCCCGTCATCCTGCGCGCGAACGTCCTGAACGTCACCAACCGGAACTACTGGGCCGGGACGTCGGCCACCTACGGCCTGGTGCGGGGCGCGCCGCGCACGGTCATGCTGTCGGCCCAGTTCGGTTTCTGACGCGGACCGCGGCGCGGCCGGCCTGGCGCCGCGGAGGTCGCCGTGACGCGTTGCATCCGGCGCCCTGCCTAGCGCACTTCCTCGCTGGTCAGGTCGAAGGTCTTGACGTCGTAGTGCGAGCGGAGCAGTTTCAGCCATTCGATGGACATGTCCTGCCGCTGCCGCTGGCGCCAGCAGATGCGGAAGTCGTATTCGACGTCGGCGGCGCCGGCGATGCGTTGCTGGCGGTCGAAATGGGCTTGGCCGTCTCGTTGCCGCACCAGCCGCGGGAAACGCTGCAGGACATCGTCTTCGCCTCTGGCGACGAGCGTCACGCGCGCCCAGCGCTCGTGCGGGATGGACAGGTCGACGCGCTTCAGCATCCACAGGGTCAGCACCGCCAGCACCGTCGCGCATATGCCCAGGAGCCACTGGCCGCCGCCGAAGCACAGGCCGATGACGGTGACCACCCACAGCGTGGCGGCCGTGGTGACGCCGGTCACCAGGTCGCCTTTCCTCAGGATCGCGCCGCCGCCGATGAAGCCGACACCGGTGAGGATGCCCAGCGGCAGGCGCATCAGGTCCATGACGGCGAAGGAGGACGGCGTCTTGCCGGACAAGGGCAGCAATATATTGGCCTGCAGCATGGCCACGGCGGCGGTCAGGCAGACGAGCATGGTGGTGCGCAGGCCGGCGGCGTGGCCGCGCGCCTCGCGATTGAAGCCGATCACCGCGCCCGCCAGCATGGTCAGCAGCAGGCGCAGGGCGATGTCGGGCCAGGTGGGCGTAAGAGGCATGTTCATGGAGGCACCGTCCGCGGATGGGCTGAGGGACCCCGGACGCCGGCGCCCGGGGCGCGGATCCCCAGCAATCGCCATTCCCTGCGGCGGCGCCGTGGCAGGACGGCGCGGGCAAGGGCCGCCGCGCTCATCCTGTTAGCGTTTATACCCCTATAACGTCACTACTTTTTCCGGCGCACATTTGGGCCGACAGTAACGCCGTCCGCATCGAACCAGGAGAACGACCATGCGTGTCTTCGTTACCGGCGCCACCGGCTTCATCGGCTCGGCCGTCGTCAAGGAACTCATCGGCAACGGCCACGACGTGCTGGGGCTGACGCGATCCGATGCCGGCGCCCGGGCGCTCGCCGCCGCGGGGGCCCAGGCGCATCGCGGCGACCTCGAGGACCTGGACAGCCTGCGCGCCGGCGCCGCCGGGGCCGACGGCGTCATCCACTGCGCCTTCGACCACGATTTCTCGAACTTCGTGGCCAATTGCGAAAAAGACCAGCGCGCCATCGAGGCCCTGGGCAGCGCGCTGCGCGGCTCGGACCGCCCCCTCGTCATCACCTCCGGCACCGCCATGGGCAATCCCGCGCCCGGCCAGCCCGCGACGGAAGACGTCTTCGATGCCGGGCATGCGAACCCGCGCAGGCTGTCGGAACTGGCCGGCGCGGCGCTGGCCGCGGACGGGGTCAACGTCGCGGTCATGCGCCTGCCCCAGGTCCACGACCCGGTCAAGCAGGGCCTGATCACCTATGCCGTGGGCATCGCCCGGGAAAAAGGCGTCTCCGCGTACGTCGGCGCGGGCCTGAACCGCTACCCCGCCGCGCACGTGCTGGACGTCGCGCGCCTCTACCGGCTCGCGGTCGAAAAGGGCCAGCCGGGCGCCCGCTATCACGCCGTCGCCGAGGAAGGCGTGTCCTTCCGCGAGATCGCCGAGGTCATCGGGCGCGTGCTGAAGCTGCCCACCGTCTCGATCGCGCCGGAGGCGGCGCAGGCGCATTTCGGCTGGATGGCGATGTTCGCCGGCCTGGACATGCCGGCCTCCAGCGCCAGGACGCAGGCGGCGCTGGGCTGGCGTCCGACCGGCCCCAAGCTGCTCGCCGACCTCGCGCAATTGCGCCTGGAAGCGGCCTGAGGCGTTGCCGCGGCGCGGGGGCCGGGGTCGGATCTGGAGCTAGTACGACTTCGGCAGGCCCAGCGCCTTTTCCGCAATGAAGCTCATGATCATCTGCGGGCTCACCGGCGCCAGGCGCGGAATCCACGCCTCGCGCAGATAGCGCTCGACGTGGTATTCCTTCGCGTAGCCCATGCCGCCATGCGTGAAGATGGCGTTCTCGCACGCCGTGTAGCAGGCCTCCGCGCCCAGGAACTTGGCGCTGTTGGCCTCCGCGCCGCAAGGCTCCTTCTGGTCGTACAGCCAGGCCGCCTTCTGCACCATGAGGTGCGCGGCTTCCAGCTCCATCCACGAGCGCGCCAGCGGATGCTGGATCCCCTGGTTCTTGCCGATCGGGCGGTCGAACACCTCGCGCTCGTTGGCGTACTTGGCGGCGCGGCGCAAGGCCGCCCGGCCCAGGCCGACGGCCTCCGAGGCGATGAGAATGCGCTCCGGGTTCAGGCCGTGCAGGATATAGCTGAAGCCCTTGCCCTCCTCGCCGATGCGGTCCTCGACCGGAATGCGCAGGTTGTCGATGAACAACTGGTTCGAATCCACGCACTTGCGGCCCATCTTCTCTATCTCGTGGACCTCGACGGCGCTGCGGTCCAGGTCGGTGTAGAACAGGCTCAGCCCTTCGCTGCCCTTGCATTCCTCGACGGGCTTGGTGCGCGCCAGCAGCAGGATCTTGTTGGCCACCTGCGCGGTCGAGATCCACACCTTCTGCCCCGTGACGACGTAGTGGTCGCCGTTGCGCACGGCGCGGGTCTTCAGCTTCAGGGTGTTCAGGCCGGTATTCGGCTCGGTGACGCCGAAGCAGGCCTTGTCCTTGCCCGCGATCAGCGGCGGCAGCCACCGCTGCTTCTGCGCTTCGTTCCCGAAGACGACCACCGGGTGCAGGCCGAAGATGTTCATGTGCACCGCCGAGGCGCCGGACAGGCCGGCGCCGGTCGCGGCGATGGTGTGCATCATCAAGGCCGCCTCGGTGATGCCCAGCCCCGCGCCGCCGTATTCCTGCGGCATGGCGATGCCCAGCCAGCCGGCCTGGGCCAGTGCCTGGTGGAATTCGACGGGAAAGCCGCCTTCCTTGTCCCTCTTGAACCAGTAGTCGTCGTCGAAGGGCTCGCACAAGCGTTCGATGGCTGCCTTGATCTGCTCTTGGTCGTCGCTCAGACGGAAATCCATTGCTGCATCCTGCTGATTTGAGTGTTGAAAAAAATGCCCCCACGCCGCGCGGCTGCGCCGCTTGCTGCCCCCCGAGGGGGCGCTTTTCATCTTGGGAGCGGCCCGGCGATGAAAAATGCCCCCACGCCGCGCGGCTGCGCCGCTTGCTACCCCCCGAAGGGGGCGCTTTTCATCTTGAGAGCGGCCCGGCGATGAAAAAATCCGCGCCCGCGGGGGCCGGTTCAATGGCGAACGATTCTCCGCGCCTTGGCGGCGTCGATCATCGCCGAATAGGGGTAATAAGGTGGAAACGGCCCGATGGCGTGCATATCGACTTCCACCAGCGTCGGGCCCCGGGTGCCTATCGCCTGCCGCGCCGTGGCGCCGAAATCCTCCGCGCGGCTCACGCGCCAGGCGGGGATGCCGGCGAGTCCGGCCAGCTTCAGCAGGTCCGGCGCGAGCAGGGTGCTGTGCGCGTAGCGGCCCTCGCACATCGCGTCCTGCATGTGCTTGATGACGCCGTAGCCGCCGTCGTTCATGACGATGATCACGATATCGGCCGACTCCTGCACGGCCGTCCACAGTTCGGTCATGTTGAAGAAGAAGCCGCCGTCTCCCGTCAGCGCCACCACCTTGCGGCCCTTCTCGCCGATGGCCGCGCCGATGCCCAGTTGCAGCCCCTGCCCGATGCCGGCGCCGACGGGATAGATGTTCTGCCGCTGGTCGTGCAGCGGAAAAAGACGGTGCCCCCAGGTGCTGTTGCTCAGCGTGATGTCGCGCGCGAACACGGCGTCGGCGGGCATGGCGGCGCGTAGCTGGGCCGCGAAGCCGGCATAGGGCCCCAGGGTCTGCTTGAAGTCCTCGATGGCGCGCGGCTTGGCGTCGCGCACGGCCCGGGTGAAGGCGGGATCGACCTGCGGGGGCTGTTCGCGCAGGCGGTCGAGCAACCGCCGCAAGGTCACGGCCGCGGCGCCGTGCACGAAAAGCTCGCACGGATAGCCGCGCGCCTGCGCCGCGGGGTCGGCGTCTATCCTGGCGCGATGGGCGGGCAGCTTCAGCTTGTGATCCAGCGTCTCGTGTCCCCGCAGCCGCGACCCGACGACCAGCAGCAGGTCGGCCTGTTCGTACAGCGCCTCGACGGCGGGACTGCCCGGCCCGTTCATCCCGCCCAGGTTGGCGGGATGATCGTCGCTGACCGCGCCGTGCCCGTTCCAGCTCGTGACCATCCCCATGCCCATGTCGAGCAGCGCGGCCAGTTCCTTGCCGGCGTCGCGGGCGCCGCCGCCGGCCCAGATCATGGGACGGCGCGCGGCGCGGAGGGCGCGCGCCAGGCGGTCCACGTCGTCTTCGGCGGGTTGCGCGACGGGCGCCGCCGGCGCCCGCCAGGCCCGCGCGTCCGCCGGCCGATCGACCGGGCTGCGCTGGATATCGATGGGAATCTCGACGCTGACCGGACCGGCCGGCGCGGTCAGCGCCTCCGTCCATGCCTGCTTGAGGACGTCCAGCGCCTCATCGGCGGCATGCACCCGATAGGCCTTCTTGCTGACGGCGCCGAGCATGCCCAGTTGATCCGGGACGTCATGCACCGCCCCGGTGTCGCGGCCGATGTGCGCGGTGGCGCTCTGCCCCGTGATGTGCAGCAGGGGCGTGCCGGCGAATCTTGCCTCGACCAGGCCGGGCACGGCATTCGACGCCCCGGGCCCGGTGCTGCTGATGACCACCCCGACCTTGCCGCCGGCCCGCGCCAGCCCGTCGGCCATATGCGCGGCGCCGGTCTCGCCGCGCGTCATCACCATGCGGATCGTCTTGTTCAGCGTCAGGCCGTCCATGATGGGGATGTTGTGGACGGAGATGATGCCGAAAACGGTGTCGACACCGTTATGCGCAAGAAAGTCCGCCACCAGATGGCCAACCAGGTATTTCGACATCCGACCGCTCCCTCAGTATCAGTATTGGCGCAGGTTGGCGCGTTCGGCGTCGCGGCAGCGGCCACCTTCTCGAGCCACCCATGCATTGCCGTCTCCTCGATATGATTTTTCCCGGCCGCGCTCTCCGGCGTGGTGCCCGGCTTGTCGTCCCGCTTCGGGCGCGAAAAAATATATCACACGAAATTCTCTAATATGAATAATTATTCATGAGGGTGAATTTCTATAAACTTGTGTCCGGGCTGCGGTGGCTGCCGGCAAGGCTGATATGCTGGCCGCCCGCCGGTGCCGTGTCCCGAAATACGAATTGCGGGACGCCCTGTCGAAGCCGGCGCGCGCCGGCGCTGTTTGCTGTCCTAATTTTCAGGATCGGATCATGTCGGAAGTGAAACTCGTCGCCCGCACCCTCGATCTGTTCGAGTGCTACGCGCGCCAGGGCGAGGCCTTGTCCCTGACGGAGCTCTCACAGGCGCTCGGCGCGCCCATGTCCAGCACCCTGGCGCTGGTCCGCACCCTGGTGGCGCGCGGCTACCTGTACCAGACGCGCAAGCGCACCTATTACCCGACGAAGAAGCTGATGGGCATCTGCTCGGCCATCGATACGCAGGATCCCGTCCTCGACATCCTGCGGCCCTACCTGGCGCGGCTGCGGGATGAAAGCGGTGAAACCGCGGTATTGGGAACGCGCGAGGAATCGCAGGTCATCTACCTGGACTGCGCGCACTCGCTCCAGGCCATCCGCTACACGGCCCAGGCCGGCGAGGCCCGCGCCCTGCATTCGAACTCCCTGGGCAAGGCCTTGCTGTCCGCCCTGGGCGAGGAGGAATTGGAGAGCGTCCTGGACAAGCTGGAAATGAAGGCCCTCACCGACAAGACGCTGACCGGCAAGAAAGCCCTGCTCAAGGACCTGGCGCTGTCGCGCGAGCGCGGCTGGGCGGCGAATATCGCGGAGAGCGTCGCCGACCTGGCGGCCATCGCCGCGCCCCCTTTTCCATGGGCGGAAAGGGCTATGCCCTGTCCATCGTGGGGCCGATCGCCCGCATGCAGGCGTCCTGGGACCGGCACGTGGCCGTCCTGACCCGCGTGGTGCGGGAGCTGGCGCGGCGCCAGGCCATCGAGGATATCTGATCTCCGGGGCAGGCGCCGCCGCGCGCGGACGACTCGGCCCCGGACTTAGCGGGGCCGAAGGCGTACGGAAAACCCAGGATGAGACTCCAGGCGGAACTCAGGACGTATAGGGCGCGGCCTTGAACGGTTCCTGCGCTTCCGCCAGCGCCGACCAGGCGGCCTGCAGCGGATAGTCCGCGGGGTCGATCAGTCCCGGCAGCATCCGCTGGGTGAAGTGCCAGGCCACGGCGACGCTGACGCCGTCCAGCTCCACGGGCGCCACGCCCGCCTTCTTCGCCCAGACCAGGGGCGAGTCGCGCAAATCGCCCTCGATCTCGTCGAAGGCCGCCCTCAACTGGCTCTCGACCCGGTCTATCCAGGGCTGGTGCCGCTTATCCTCGGGGCGCAGATTGTTCTCGTAGGCGATCTGCACCGCCTTCTCGCAGGCCACCAGGGCCAGGCCGGTCAAGCGCAGGACGGGCAGCCGGGACTCCGGATCCTCGGGGACCAGCCGCCGCGCCTCGGGAACCAGCGTCTCCAGGTATTGCAGGATCAGCGACGAATCCGTCAGCACCTGCCCGTCCCCGGTCACCAGCGTGGGGGCCTTCACCACCGGGTTGATGGCCTTGAAGGCGTCGTACCCGCGAAATACCGAAATCGCACGGTGGACATAGGGCAGTCCCATGATCTGCATGGAAATGGCGACCCGCCTGACGTAGGGCGAGTCCAGCATACCTATCAGTTCGAATTTCATCGCGTGCGTATGCTCCATAAGAATCCGCCTCGCCGTGCTCCCCCATGGGAAGGAAAGCGAGGCCCCCGGCGGGGCGACGTCCCAGATATTCGCACAAAATCCGATATGCGCATCCTGCATCCGGGACGGCCGTGCCTGGCGGGCGCGAGCCCGTTTCAGTCCGGGCCGATCGGTCCGGCCAGATCAGGCATGGCGCGCTTCCCGCACTTTCGCCGTCAACAAGGACAAGGCGGCCAGGAAGGACAGGCCGACCGCGGCGGCCGACGCCAGGTAGACCGTGCCGATGCCGTAGGCGCCCGCCAGCGCGCCGGCCAGCGGACTGGTGACGCCCAGGGAGATGTCCAGGAACGCCACGTAGGCGCCCATGGCCAGGCCGCGGGTCTGCGGCGGCGCGCGGCGCACCGCCTCGACGCCGAAGCCGGGAAAGGCCAGCGAATAGCCGAACCCCGTCAACGCCGCGCCCAGATAGGCGACGGCGGACGTATCGGCGCCCCAGATCGCCAGTTGGCCGACGGCTTCGATGAGCACGCACACCAACGCCACGCGCGCCCCGCCGATCTTGTCGGGCAGGTGCCCGAAGAAGATGCGCGCGCCGATGAAGGCCACGCCGAAGGTCGTGAAGGCCAGCGAGGCGTCGCCCCATTCGCGGGCGGCGAACAGGAGCGAGATGAAGGCGGTGATGACGCCGAAGCCCACGCTGGACAAGGCCAGGCCCACGCCGGGCTGCCACACGGCGCCCAGCACCTTGTAGAACGGCATGCGCCGGTGGGAGGTGGGCGCGACGGCCCTGGCCGGCACGATGACGGCCAGGGCCAGCAGCGGAATGAGCACCGTGCCGGCGCCGATGCCGGCGAAGCCGCAATAACCGTTCGTGGCCACGCCCAGCGGCGCGCCCAGGGCGAAGGCGCCATACATAGCGATGCCGTTCCAGGCCATGACCTTGCCGGCGTTTTGAGGTCCCACCAGGCCGATGCCCCAGCCCATCGCGCCGGTGACGATGAGGCTTTCGCCGAGCGCGAGCAGCATGCGGCCCGCCACCAGTATCCACACGGACAACGCCGGCTGCGCCACGAAGGCGAGCGAGACCAGATAGGCCAGGCCGGAGGCGGATGCCGTCAGCAGCCCGGTGGCGACGGCCCGCTTGGCGCCGCGCATGTCGGCGAAATTGCCGGCCCAGGAGCGCGACAGCAGCGCCGCGGCGAATTGCGCGCCGACCACCAGGCCGACGACCAGCGTCCCCATGCCCAGCGTCTCGTGCAGGTGCAAGGGCAATACCGGCAGTTGCATGCCGATGGTGAGGAAGCCGATGAAGACGGCCAGGGTAATGGGCAGGAGCGTCAGGGCCACGCCGGCGCCGGCAGGCGCGTGCGCGGCGCGCGCCGCGGCATGCCGCGCGGTATGCGGCGAGTCTTGCGAGGGTTTGCGGATCATGTCGTCGGAAATGCGAAAAGGAAGGAGGAAAAGCCCGGGCGCGCCCGGACGGCGATCCGCCGCCATGGCGCCCTCCCCGCTCGCGAGCCCGGGGATTTGCGCCAAATGCGACGAATTCGTCGTAAAAAATAATACGAATAATTCGTCGCATTTCCTATTCGCATTGGCGGATGCTGCTTGCGCCGCCGCCCATTCACGGCTTTTCCCCGGGAAAAAGCCGCCCGAAGACGCCCGCGCCCAAGTGGATCGCGGGCATGGACCGGAACGCTACTCAGGTTTCAGGACGGGCGGATGCCGCTTCCCCCTTCCCCCGTCCCATATTTTCGAAACGCCCCGGCGCCGTCACGGATCACCGCGCCCCGGACACCGGCCGGGAAAATCTCAATCGCGCGCCACGTGCACGTGGGACTTGATGTGCTTGAGATTGATCACGATGGTGAAGGTCATGATGACCAGCAGCGACCATGAGCTCCATTTGCCCAGGTGGACGGCCGACCAGGCGCCCAGTTGGTTCGGATAGGCCCACAGCTTGAAGAAGGTGCTGATGTTCTCCGCCAGCCAGAGGAAGAAGCCGATCAGGACGAAGGCCGCCAGCAAAGGCATGCGGCGTTGCGCGTGCAGCGGCCGGAAAATCACCGTGGTCCGGGCATACAGGCCCACGGCGCAGGCGGTGATGAACCAGCGGTAGTCGCCGATGTAGTGATGCGTGAAGAAGTTGACGTAGATCGCGATGGCGATCAGCCAGGACATCCAGAACGGCGGATGATGCCGGATGCGCAAATCGAACAAGCGCCAGGCCTGGATGATGTAGCTGCCCACCGCCGCGTACATGAAGCCCGAGAACAGCGGCACGCCGAACAGTTTGGTGTAGGCGAAATCCGGATAGCTCCACGACGGCACGCCGCGCGAGGTCTTGAAAACCTCCAGCACGAAACCCACCACGTGGAACAGGCAGATGGCCTTCAGTTCGTCGACGGTCTCCAGGCGCGCCCACAGCATCCAGGCCTGGATGGCCAGGGCATAGATAAGCAGCAGGTCGTAGCGGGGGATGCCCAGTGCGCCGCCGCGCGGCATCAGGAAGACGCCGGCGAAGAACAGGCCCGCGAACAGGCAGGCGCGGGCCTCCTTGACGCCGAAGTAGAGAAACTCCACCGATACCCGCCGCCAGGCCGCGCCCAGGGGCGGCGCGGCGGGCTGCGTCAACACGCGGTCCAGGGATTGCAGGCTCATTTCTTGTTATTGGGATCTTGTTATTGGGATCTTGTTATTCGAACAGTCGCATGCCGGCCGTCGCGGCCGCCGTGATGCCAGGAAGGCCTACCCCAGGCGCGCCAGCCACGCGGCCAGCACGCCGCGCGCGGCGTCGGCGAGCGCCGGGCCGTATTTCGCCGCGTCGGCGCGGATCGTCCGCGGATCGATCCCGCGCGCGGCCAATTCGTGCGCATGCCCGATCAGCCAGCGTTCGATCTGCCGGTCGTCGGCTTCCAGGTGGAATTGCAATCCCAGGATATGCGGACCGATGGCGAACGCCTGGTTCGGAAATCCCGGCGTCTGGGCCAGGCGCGTCGCGCCGTTGGGAATGCCGAACTGGTCTCCGTGCCAATGCAGCACCGGCGTCGCGCCCAGGCCGCCGAGCACGGAGCGCTGGCCGTCCTCGGTGAGTTCCAGCGGGGCGTAGCCGATCTCCGCGCGCCCCGTGGCGCTCACCTCGGCGCCCAGCGCGCCGGCCATCAATTGCGCGCCCAGGCAGATGCCCAGGGTCGGCTTGTACTGCCGCAGGCGCGCGGCGATGGCCTCCCGTTCGGCCTGCAGGAAGGGATACCGGTCCGTCTCGTACACGCCTATCGGTCCGCCCAGGACGATCACCAGGTCCGGCCGGGTCAGCGTATCCACGTCCAGCGCGTCCACGCCCGCTTCGAGATAGCGCACGGCGTAGCCGCGCTCGGCCAGCAACGGCCCGAAAACCCCCAGGTCCTCGAAGGCGACGTGGCGTATGGCCAAGGCCGTTTTACTCATACCGTTTCACTCATGAGTTGCACTCCATTCAAATCCGTAAATCCGTAAATCCCTAAATCCGTTCACGCTGCCGCCGCGGCGCCGGCTGCGCGCGGCAGCAGCAGTTCGGCGCTGCGCGCCTCGAACGTCAGCCGCAATGCCGACACCACCTGCCCGCACGCGGCGCCGACCGCCTCGAACACGGTCGCGCCGGTCGCCAGGCGCCCCGCCACCACCGCGCTGAACAGGTCGCCCGTTCCCTTGGGCGTGGCGTCGACGCGGGGATGGTCGAAGATTTCGTGCCGGTCGCGCGTCACCACGACGACGCGCATCGCGCCGGCCGCCCAGGTATCGGGCGCGGCGCTGGTCACCGTCACCCACTGCGTGCGGCCGACCAGCAAGGTCCGGGCGGCGGCGACGACGCCTTCGATGTCCCGCGCCGGCAGGCCCGTCAGGCGCTCCAGCTCGAAGCCGTTGGGCGTCATCCCGTCCGCCAGCGACAACAGGTGCCGCCGATAGGCGTCGACCATGTCGGGGCTGACGTACTCCCCGCTGTCATAGTCCCCGATCACCGGATCGATCACCACGCGCACGTCCGGCCTGGCCTCGACGACCTTGGCGATCCAGGCGCCCAGCGCCCGCGCCTGGCCGGCGCTGCCCAGGTATCCCGCCAGGATGGCCTTGAGATGGCCCAGCGCGTCGCGCGCGAAGAGATCGCGCAGATAGCCTTCGAACCATTCCAGGGGAATCGGCCCGCCGTGGATGGTCGGATAGTGGGGCGTGTTGCTGAACGCCACGGTCGGCACCGCGGCCGCGGTCAGCCCCAGCGCGTCGAGCGCCGGCAGCGCCACGTTGTTGCCCACGCGGCCGTAGACGACCTGCGACTGCACCGACACCACGTCGATGGGCAAGGGCAACAGCGGCGTCGACGCCGCGCCCACGGTGGGATCGAAGGTATGCATCAGCGCGCCTCCCCTGCTCCACCCGCCGGCCAGTAATAGGCATCGGGCGTGGCGCGCGCGCCGAAAATCGCCTGGCCGACGCGCACCACCGTGGCGCCTTCCTCGATGGCGATTTCATAGTCGCCGGACATGCCCATCGACAGCTCGTCCAGCGAGATGCCGTCCGGCGCCTCCTGGCGCAGCCGGTCGCGCAGCTCGCGCAGGCGCACGAAGCATTGCCGCACCCGCGCGGCGTCGGCCGACAGCATCGCCAGCGTCATGAAGCCGCGCACCCGCAGCGCGGAGAACGCCGGCAAGGCGCGCAGGAAGGCGGCCACCTCGCCGGGCGGCAAGCCGTACTTGCTGTCTTCCATCGAGGTGTTGACCTGCACGAACACGTCCAGCGAGCGGCCTTCGGCCTGCAGGCGCCGCTCCAGCGCCTCCGCCAGGCGCAGGCTGTCCAGCGCCTGGAATTCGGCGGCGAAGCGCGCCACCAGCTTGGCCTTGTTGGTTTGCAGGTGGCCAATCACCGACCAGCGCAGATCGGCCAGGTCCCCCATGGCCTCCCATTTGCCGTAGGCCTCCTGCGGCTTGTTCTCGCCGAACTGGCGGCAGCCGGCCGCATAGGCCAGCCGCAGGATCGCTTCGGGCTTGGTCTTGCTGACGGGAAGCAGGCGCACGCCCGCGGCATCCCGGCCCACGCGCTCGCACGCCGCGACGATGCGCGCCTGCACCGCCGCGAGATTGCGGCGGAAGTCCTCCACCGATTCGGCCTGCGGCCAGTGGCCATGCAGGTCGTGCGAAGTGGAGGTGTCCAATGGAGTGCCGGAGTTCACGGGTCGCGCCTCGATGCTTGAATGCCGGTGGCGCGCGGAAAGCGCCGGCGCCACGGGCATAAATGTATCACCCGCGATGTGCCCCCCATGCGCGGGCCTGCCGGGCCGGGTCGCGGCCGGCTTTGTATACTCCGGCGACACCATGCCGCGCGCCGGCGCCTGCCGGCCATCCGCTGACCTGGTGCATCGCAAACGCGACGTGTCCATGCCCCAAGACGACCGCACGCCCCGCTCCGACGCCCTCGACGACATGCTGCAAGCGGTCGTCCGGCGCTACCGCATCCCGGCGGATCCGTCGGCGTCGCCAGCTTCGACGACTCTGGCGACCCCTAAGCTCCCAACGACCCCGGCGGCAACGACGGCCCCAGTCATCGCCGCCGCGCCGCGCGAGGACAATCCCGCCGACGTGCTGGCGCGGGTCATCGAACAGGCGCGCGTGGCCACGGCGCGGGAGCGTGAACCGTACACGAGCGTCAAGGACGCATTCATCGACGCGCTCGCGCGGCTGGTGCAGGACGCGATGCGTCCGGCCGGCGGCGACTTCGCCTTCCAGGCCATGGTGCTGCGGCACCGCGCGCCGCGGGTGCGCGAATACGCTTCCCTCTCCGCCCATGCCGAGCGGGACCGGCGCCAGGTCCGCTCGGCCGTGAACGCCGTCGCCCATCCCGGCAAGCAACGCGGCCTGCCGCCGGGCGTGCTGCGCGAGACCCTGGCGCAGTTGCAGGCCCACGCCGCGGCCGCGGCCTGGCCCGCCCTGGCCGACGCCGCGCGGCGCGCCCTGCTCATCCCGGAGATCGCCGCCGACCCGCCCCTGGCGAGCGGCCTGCTGAAACTATCGGACGACGCCGCCCTGGAAAGACTGCAACGCCTGGCCGGCCTGGCGGAGGACGCCGGGGTCCGCCAGTACGAAGCCCTGTGGGACAGGCGCGGCCCGCGCTCCGGCAGCGCGCAGGCCGCCGCGCTGGGCCGCACCACGCAGCAGCGCGGCGCCGCCGTCGAAGCCCTGGCGGCCGAAGCGCTGCAAGCCTGGGCGCGGCGGCTGGGCGAGGCGGCGGGCGATCCCGCGGCCTACCGCGTCGTCACCTCCATGCGCGTGCCGGCGGCGATCGCGGGCAAGGCCGAACGCGCCAAGACGGAATGGGACGTGGTCCTGCTGCGGCGCGCCGCCATCCCGCGCGAGGCCCACGATGCCAAGGAAACCTGGGACGTCTGCCTGGTGGCCGAGGTCAAGTCGTCGGTGGACGCGGCCACCACCGACTATCCGCGCCTGTCGCGCGGCCTGCGGCTGCTCAAGGAGGCCGACGCCGGCGCTTGCTACGCCTTCGCCTGCAACCAGGGCACGGTGGCATTGCGCGGCGCCTCCCTGCAAGCGCTGCCCGCGGAAGGCGACGGCCTGGCCGGCGCGGTGCTCTATTGCTGCGACGCCCCGGCCGACGAAGCGCCGCGCCTGCTCAATGCCGCCAGCCGGATGCAGCTCCTGTCGGCGCCGGAAAGCCTGGCCTACGCGGCGCGGCTGGCGGAAAACGCGCCGGCCGATCGGTCGACGCTGGAACCGGTCTGGCGCAAGCTGCTGTCGTCGCCGCAATGGCGCCCCGTCCTGCAACAGTACGCCACGCTGCATCAGGTGCGCGAGCTGATGGTCCACGTCGCGGACCTGGCGTCGTGCGCCGGGACGGGACACTAGCCCGACCCCTCGCCGCATGCACGCCCCGCCGCATGCGCCGCCCCGTCTCCTCCTTCACGCCCAGCCACCACATGACGCCGGCCGCCAGGAGCAGCACGGCCGCGAGGCCGGCGGACCAGCGCATCCCCGCCATGAAGGCCGCCGGCGCGGTATCGCGCACCAGGTAGCCGAAGACCGCCACGCCCAGCAGGCCGCCCACCTGCCGCGCCGTGTTGAGCACGCCGGACGCAATGCCCGCGCGCGAAGCCGCCACCGACGACAGCGTGATGTTGGTCATGGTCGGCACCGTCAACGCGGTGCCCGTGGCGGCCAGCAGCATGGGCAGCGCCAGCCAGCCGTAGGCGCCCTCGATGCGGACCGGCAGCAGAAGCAGATAGCCGGAGGCAGCGACGAACAAGCCCAGCGCCATCAACCATCGCGCGCCGATCCGCGCGATCAGCCGGCTCGCCGCCAGGTTGGCCGCCAGCAGCACCACCGTCATCGGCAGGAAGGCCAACCCCGTGCGCGCCGGCGACAGCCCCTGCTCGACCTGGAAGAACAGGCTGAAGACGAAGATCAGCCCGTAGTAGGCGAAGTTGACGACGACGCCGGACAGGGACGCCATCGTGAAGGCCGCCGTCCGGAACAGCGCCAGGGGCAGCATCGGCGACCGGCTGCGCGCTTCGATGTGGAGGAATCCCGCGGCGGCCGCCACGAACAGCAGCAAGCCGCCCGTCACCCACGGACTCGACCATCCGAGCCGGCCGACCTCCATCAGCGCCACGGTCAGCGCGGTCAGCGCCAGGATCGCCGTGGCCTGCCCCGGCCAGTCCAGACCACGCGCATGCCCCGGCGGGTCGGCGGCGACGTATTTGAGGGTCAGCCAGCCGCCCAGCACGCCGATGGGCAGGTTGACGGCGAAGATGCCGCGCCAGCCCCAATGGGCGACCAGCAGCCCGCCCACCACGGGCCCGGCCGCCAGCGCCAGGCTGGCGATGCCGCCCCACCAGCCCAGGGCGCGGCTGCGCCGCAGCTTGTCGGGAAAGGCGCGCTGCAACAGGGACAGCGAGTTGGGCACCAGCAGCGAGGCGCCTATGCCTTGCACGATGCGCGACGCCACCAGCATGGCGAGACCGGTGGAGAGACCGCAAGCCGCCGAGGCCAGGGTGAACAGCCAGAAACCGCACAGAAAGATCCGCCGCGCGCCGAAGCGGTCGCCCAGCGCGCCGCTGGTCAACAGCAGCGCGGCGAAGGCCAGCGTATAGGCGTTGACCACCCATTGCAGGCCGGCGACGTCGGTGGCGAACTCCTGCCGCAAGGCATCCAGCGCCACATTGACGACGCTCACGTCCAGCAGCACGACGACGAAGCCGAGCGCGGTCGCGGCCAGGGTGCCGCGCGGTGAAGAAACGGGAGAAGACATGATCGAAGCCTGGTAATCCGGAAGCGGACGATGCTACGCATGGCCCCTATCCGCGTAAATTCCCTAAAATCGCACGTCAACCTGGAGAAAACGCACAGATGTTCGATTGGGAAAACTTGCGGCATTTCCTCGCGGTGGGCCGGGCCGGCACCTTGTCCGGCGCGGCGCGCGCCCTGGGCGTGGACCACGCCACGGTCAGCCGCCGGCTGGCCGCGCTGGAAAACGAAGTGCAGGCGCCGCTGGTCGAGCGCCTGCCGCGGGCCTGCCGGCTGACGTCCACCGGCATGCAGGTCTTCGAACAGGCCAAGGCCATGGAGACGGCGGCGTTCGCCATTGAAAGGCATGCGCGCGCCGGCCAGACCGCCCTGAAGGGCCGGGTCTCGCTGAGCGCGCCGCCCGCGCTCGCCACGCATTTCCTGGCCGCGCGCATGGCGGATTTCCAGGCGGCCTATCCGGGCATCCAGCTTGCCGTATCGTCCGAGGCCAGGCAGGTGTCGCTGGCCAGCGGCGAAGCCGACGTGGCGATACGGATGGTCCGGCCCAAGGGAGCCAGCAACGTCGCCCGGCGCATCGGCCGCCTGCCCTTCGCGCTGTACGCCAGCCGCCGCTATCCCGACCTGCGCGATCCGTCGCGCTGGGCCTTCATCGGCTATGAGCCGCAGCGTGGCCGCCTGCCCCTGGCGCAATGGATAAACGCCTCCGCCGGCCAACGCGCCATCCGTTGCCAGTTCAGCAGCACCAGCGACCATCTGATGGCCGCCCTATCAGGCTGCGGCGTGGCCGCCCTGCCCTGTTTCCTGGGGGACGCCGACCGGACGCTGGTCCGGCTGGAAAGCCCGGCCGGGCCCTTCTGCCCGGAGCTGTGGCTCGTCACCCATCGGGACCTGAAGCGCGCGAAGATCGTGCGGGCCGTCATCGACTACTGGAGCGAAACCTTCCTGAACGATCCGCAACTGGGGTTGCCGGCGCGATAGACCGCGCCGCATGCGAGCATTTGTAAGCCCCGATAGCGTAATCTTCTCCGGTCCACTTTCCGCAGATCGACAAAAGGGAGACCGCCATGACCTGGTCCGCGCAGCAGTATTCGCGCTTCGAAGCCGAACGCACCCGTCCCGTCCGCGACCTGGTCGCGGCGATTCCCAACGAGGACGTGAAGACCGCCGTCGACCTGGGCTGCGGCCCGGGCAACTCGACCGAAGTCCTCGCGCAGCGTTATCCGCAAGCCCGCGTCACGGGCCTGGACAGCGACCAGGACATGATCGCCGCGGCGCGCAAGCGGTCGCCGCAAACCACGTTCGAGCTGGCCGACATCGCGCAGTGGACGCCCGGCGCCGGCTGCGACGTGATCCTGGCCAACGCCTCGCTGCAATGGCTGCCGGACCACCAGACGCTGTATCCGCGCCTGGTCGGCTGCCTGGCGCCGAACGGCACCCTGGCCATCCAGACGCCGGACAACCTGCAGGAGCCCGCCCATGTGCTGGCCCAGGAAGTCGCGGCCGATCCCCGCTGGGGCGGCAAGATCGCGCAAGTGCGCCAGCACAATCGCCACGCCCCGCAGTGGTACTACGGCCTGCTGCAACCCCTGTGCCAGCACATCGACGTATGGCGCACGACGTATTTCCATCCGCTGGAAAACGCCCAGGCCGTCGTCGAATGGTTCAAGGGATCGGCGCTGCGCCCCTTCCTGGCCAAGCTGGACGACGAGGAAAAAACCGTGTTCCTGCAGATGTACAAGGCGCGCATCGAGCAGGCCTACCCCGCCCTGCCCAGCGGCACGGTGTTGCTGCCCTTCCCGCGGCTGTTCATCCTGGCGACGCGCTGAGGGCCGCCCGCCCGAGGAAATCCAGCACCGCCCGGTAGGATTGCGCGTTGCCCGCGGCATTGGCGGACGCGGTTCCTCCCGCGTCCAGCAGCAGCCCCGACATGGCGTGGGGCTTGTTGATGAGCGTGCCCGGCAGCCAGGGATAGTGCACGTGATGGCCGGCGCCGGCGCAGACATGATGCTCGACCGGCAGGCCGGCCGCCCGGCGCGCCCGCGCCACGATCTCCGAATAGGCGGTGCTGGGCCAGAAACCGTCGTCGGACGCGCTCACCAGCAGCATCGGGCCGGGAAATCGCTCGACGGGGATACGCGCCCGCGCGAAGGCCGCGCTGTCGCGCGTGGCGCTGAGGAAAGCCAGCGTCTGCCGGTAAGGCGGCGGCGTGGCGTACGCGGCCTCCCAGTCGGCCGTGGCATTGTCCTGCCACAAGTGGGGCAAGGGCTTGCCGCCCAGGGTCCAGGCCTGCGCGTCGCGGCCGGTGCCCGGCGCGCCGGCGCTCACCACCCCATGCGTGACGGGCGACGGCACGTAGGCCACCACCGCGCTGACCAGCGCCGGATAATGCGCCGCCAGGAGCAGCGACATCTCCCCGCCCCGGCTGATGCCGGACACCGCCACGAAACCGTTTTTCGGCTTGAGCGTGCGCCGCGCCCACAGCAAGGCCTGCTCGAAGTATTCGAGCGGCATGTCATTGAGATACTTGGGGCGTCCCGGGTAATTGAACACGCCCAGCGCCAGGCACTGGTAGCCGCGCGCCGCGAACAGCGCCGCGCGCGGCGCGTTCACGCCCCCGGACGAGCCGTTCATGTAGATCACCAGGGGATGCGGCCCCGGACCGGGCGGCGTGTACAGCTCGCCCGACAGGGACATGCCTTCCACTTCGGCGCGCACCGGTTCGTGCGTCACCCCCGCCGCGAGAAATTCCTGGACCAGGACGGCGTCGGCCGACACGTCGCCGCCGGCGGCATGGATCTCGATGGTCAGCGCGTCCGCGCGGTCCGGCGGAAACACCACCCGTTCCATCTCCTGGCAACGCATGGACCAGACGATGCCCATGGCGGACGGTTCCGAGTAGTCGCCCGACACCGGGCTGTCGCGGCCCAGGTCCAGGCATCCGTCATGGCCCGCCAGGAAGACCGCTTCCGACGCCCACAGGGCGCCGCACATGCGCATGCGCACCGTGACGGTGACGAAGGCGTAGGGCGCGAAGCCCTCCAGCCGGATGTCGCGCTCGACGTCGATGAGGGCGCGTTCCGGCGTGACGATGATGCGAGAGGTCATGAGCCCGTCCGCCCCTTCAACTGTTCAGCTCGGTCTTGGGCACCTTGTTGTCGCGGATGACCTTGGCCCACAGCGCGTTCTCCTCGGCGAGGATCTTGTCCATCTGGGCCGAGGAGGCGAATTCGATCGCCACGCCCTGGTCGGCGAACTGCTTGATGAAGCCCGGGTCCTCGGTGCCCTTCTTCACGGCGGCTTCAAGCACCTTGACCACGTCGGCCGGCATGCCGGCGGGGCCCGAAATCATCATGCGGGTGTAAAGCTCCATGTTCGAGACGCCGGCCTCGGCCATGGTTGGCACGTCGGGCAGGCTGGACAGGCGCTTGTCCGCCGTCACCGCCAGGGCCTTGAGCTTGCCGGACTTGATGTGGCCCAGCGCCGAGGTCGGGAAGTCGAAGGTGCTCATGACCGTGCCGCCCATCATGTCGATCAGCGCCGGGCCGCTGCCCTTGTAGGGCACACCCTGGAACTCGGTGCCGGTCTGCGACTGGAAATGCAGCATCGCCAGGTGGTTGATGACGCCGATCCCCGCATGCGCGCAGGTGATGTCGCCCGGCTTCTTCCTGGCCAGCGCGACGAACTCGGCCACGCTGTTCACGCCCAGGGCGGGATTGACGATGAGCACCATGGGCGACTTTCCCATGGAGCCCAGTTGCTTGAAGTCGGACTGCTTGTACGGCAGGTTGGTGTACAGCAGCGGGTTGAGGATCATGCCGTTGGTGCCGGCGAACCCCAGGGTATAGCCGTCCGGCCTGGCGCGCGCCACGGCCACGGTGGCGATGATGGCCTGGCCGCCGGGACGGTTCTCGACCACCACGTTGCCGTTCATGGCCGGCCCCATGCGCTCGGCCAGCGCCCGCGCGGCGATATCGGTCAGGCCGCCCGGCGCGAAGCCGACCAGCAGCCTGATGGGATGGTCGGGAAACTTGTCCGCGGCCCGGGCCGTACGGATCGCGCAGGGCAAGGCGGCCAGCGCCCCCAGCAGGTGACGGCGAGTCAAAGACATCCAGCACTCCATGAGCGGCAGGGAAAGCCGTATGGTCGTGCAAGCGAACCCGGGAAACCATCTAGGAGTTTCCCTTGGCCGCCCGGGCCGGTGCGGCTCAGTCGCGCCAGCCGGCCAGCAGCTTGTCCAGGGCCTGCGCCGATGCCTCCGCCAGGGGCCATGCCGCCGGCGGGCGCGGCGCGCCGCAGTCCTGGCCCAGCCATTGCAGGGCCGCCTTCACCACGCTGACGTTGCAGCCATTCTGTTCCTCCGCCCGCAAGGACTCGAAGGCGCGCATCTGCTCGATCAGCGCGCGGGCGCGCGGATAATCGGCCGCCTCCAGCGCCTGGTGTATCGCCACCGAGTGGGAAGGCTTGACGTTGATGAGACCCGAGGTGAAGCCGCGCGCGCCCATGGCGTACAGCGGCGGCGCCCAGATCTCGGCCAGGCCGCACACCCAGGCCAGGTCCAGGTCCGCGCAGCGCCGCATGGCCTCGCCCATCAGCAGCGGCGTGGGCGAGGCCCACTTGATGCCGACCACGCCGGGCAGGCGGCACAAGGCCTCGATGGCCGCCAGGCCGATGCCCTCATTGCGCAGATACAGCACGATGGGCAGGCCGCCGCTGGCGTCGCTGACCCGCTTGACGTACTCGACCACGCCGCGCGGCGCGACGAAGGGATCCGGCAGTTGATGCACCATCAGGCCGCTGACGCCGGCGCGCGCCGACTCGCGCGCCAGGCGGCAAGCCTGGCCGACGTCGCGCCCCACGCCGCCCAGCACCGGCGCCCGGCCGCCCACCTGCTCGGTGGCCGCATGCGCCATGGCCACCGCTTCCTCCGGCGACAGGCCGTAGAACTCGCTGGTATTGCCGTTCACGACCAGGCAGTGCACGCCGGCGTCCACGGCGCGATCGACGATGGGAACGAGTCTTTGCGGCGCGATCTGGTCCTGCCCGTCGAAGGGCGTGACCAGGATGCCGGAAATGCCGTTCAGCGCGGCGCGCAACTGGGAAGAAGTGAAGGCTGCCATGAAAAATGTCTCCAGGATATATAGGTAGCGGCAGGTAGCGGCTTTCCCGAAGATAGCATTCGGACGGGCAAAAGCAAGATGCGGGCGAGCCGGCACAAGGCAGACCTTGCCGCCCGTCCCAGGATTCAGGAACCGCGCGCGGCGGCGGCGGCGGCGTCGTCATGGCCCCAACGCGCCAGGAAGGCCGAGACCTTCTCCTCGACATAGGCCTCGGCCGTCGACAGGCGCAGCAAGCCGATGCCGCTTTTTTCCAGGATGCTGTCCTTCAGCGCATCGCGTTCGGCCTGGGCCGCCGTCGCGTGGGACCGGCCGTCCACCTCGATCACCCCCGCCGGCGTCTTCCCCACGCGGAAATAAAGCACGAAGTCGCAGGTGGCGCCCTGTCCCATGAATTCCCGTTCCCGCGCCGTCAACGCCTCGTTGGCCGATGAAGCGATCTGGCTCAGCCTGACCTGGGTATGGAAAGTCATCGTCCGGTAGGCGTCCCCGGACAAGGCATCCCGCAATATCCTCGCCACGATCTGCTCGGACTTGTAGCGCGAGTCGCCGGGCCGCAGCCTGGCATTGAGCCGTTCCAGGGAGCGGTCGTATTCCTTGTAGAGCAGGTCGAAGGCCGAGACCACGGGCGCCCGCCGGACCTGCTTTTCGTCGGCGTAGTATTCGATGTGGCGCACCAAGGCCGCGATATGTCCATTGTTCTGCGCGAAGACCTCGTCGCCCGTGACCAGCGTGAATTTGTGCTTGGCCCGCGACACCGCCACGTTCACCAGGTGCGGATCGTCGACGAAACGCAGGCTGCGCGGCGTGGCGCGCGCTTTGTCCAGCACGGTGGAAAACACGATCTCGTCGCATTCCATGCCCTGGAACTTGTGCGTGGTCTTCTTCTCGAAGTCCCGCGGCAGGTGCGCCCGCGAAAGATCGACCTGGGCGTTGTAGGGTGCGATGAAGCCGCGGCTGCGTTCCCCCTCCTGCTCGACGAGGCTGTCGTCCTTGAGCGTTTCCAGGAAGGATTCCAATTCCCGCCGGTTAGTGTTGCCCCGCGCGTGATTTCCCTTCGCGGTGACGAGCAGGCTCAATGGCTGCTCCCCGGCATCCCGCGTCATCACGACCAGCGCGTTGTCATAGAACTGCTGGTTGCAGAACTGGATGATGCGGGGATGGCAGCGGTAATGTTCTTTCAGCAGGGTCGCCGGCAGCGCGCTCTTGAAGACATGCGCGCACGAGTCGAGCAGGCTGTACCGGTCGCAATCGTAGAATTCGGCGGGCGCCGCCACGCCCAGATTCGCCGGAATATGGGGTAACTGCTTCCTGTCGCCCACGATCACGGCATTCCTGGCGCAGGCCAGCGCCAGCACGCCCGGCACGATGTCCTGCAACGAGGCCTCGTCGATGATGACGTAGTCCAGCAGCGCGCCGTTGCCGATGGAATTGACGATGGAATGCGTGCTGCTGCCGATGATGGGATAGCGCCGCGCGAAGGCGTCGAAATTCCTGCGGTATCCATTCTCGTCGAACGTTTCCGTGTCCGATACGCGGCCATGGAGATACTGCTTCAGATACGCCATCGATCCCGCCGTCAGCGCCTCCAGCAAGGCCTGGAAGTTGCCGCGCTCCAGCGTCTGCCGGCACGCGGCCAGTTCGGCCTTCTTGTCCCGCAGCGCCTTCTCGTAGAAATGCAGTTGCAGGGCATGCACCATGGACTTGCGGCTTTCGCCGTCGGCAAACGGTTGCGTGCGCAGGATCCTGAAATTGAGCAGCAGCGCCACCCTGTCCTTCAGGCGGATGCGTTTCCCGGCAAGATGGTCCAGATACGCCATCAGGTCCGTGACCTGGGTCGGGGAGAGCCTGTACCGCTCCAGCGCGACGGGCGCGGCCGGCATATTGTCGCGTTGCCACTGCCGCAGGTATTGCCACTCTATGGTCAATTCATCGACTTCGGCCTGCAGCCGCGCCGCTTCGTTCTGGGCATGAAGCAGTTGCTTGAGCTGCGCCGCCGTGGCGTCGAGATGCGGCAACCCGGGCGCGGGCGCCGGCGTCTCCGAGGGCACGGCGGGCAGGTCCGCGAAGAACTTCCTCTTGTTTTCCGCGTTTCCGAGCCTGGCGGCGAGATAGCCCAACCCCGCCTTGTCCAGCTTCTGGTATACGTTTTCGACCGCCGAGTTGTTGTTGGAAACGATGGCGACCGTCTTTCCACGCAGCACGATATTGGCGACGATATTCAGGATCGTCTGCGTTTTCCCTGTGCCCGGGGGACCTTCGATCAGGCTGATTTGCGACGCGAAAGCCCTTTCCACCGCCTGTAGCTGGCTCTCGTTGACGCCGAACGGGAAGACCAGCGCGCCGTCTCGTTCCCGCCGCGCGCATTCCGCCATGCAATAGGCGTGCAAGGCGGTTTCCGGATGGTGCGTCACCTTCGCCATCTGGCTCAGCACGGCCTCGGCGCCGAGCCTGCCCTGCTCGCCCGATTCCCCGCGCTGGACCGCCTGTTCGAGCCGGGCGCGCGCCACCGAGACGAAATAGCCAAACAGATTACCGGCCGGGACCGCCGATTCCCGCGTAAAGACGAGGTCCGCGGCGTTCTTTACGTATTGCCTGGGATTGCCGCGGTACTGAACGACGGCATATTTCCCGTCGTAGATCACCGCGCTGTCGGCGGCGCTGTAGACGGCGCGTCCCTTCTCCGCGAACAGCACGTTCCGCAATTCCTCGGCGGGCGCGACGCTGCATTCGCTCAACGGGCGCGTAAAGGATTTTCCCGACCGGAATTCGCAGGTCAGCATCAACGCGTCCCGCTTCGCATCCCACCATATCCGCCAGTCGCTGGTTTGATGCGTCTTGTCCTGCCCATTCA
Organism: Bordetella genomosp. 10; assembly: GCF_002261225.1. NCBI lineage: Bacteria > Pseudomonadati > Pseudomonadota > Betaproteobacteria > Burkholderiales > Alcaligenaceae > Bordetella > Bordetella genomosp. 10. Next base: position 608,892 of record NZ_NEVM01000002.1, on the reverse strand, counting down.
TGAAAATGGAAACCATACAGCCCTCATGCGGCACGCGCCCGGCGCGGAAACTTCAAGCGGCCGCCATTCTAATGCCGCATGGCCCGGCGCGCGGCAGTCTCGCGAAGGTCCCGCGGAAGACTCAAGGCGCGATCGCGGGCTGCGTGTTGGGCTCGATGGCCGGTTCCGGCCCCTCGGTATCGGGAAGACGCTGCGGATTCAAAACGGCCAGCATCTCTCCCATCCAGAGCGCATGGTCGACGTGATCGGCCCTGGGGTGCCCCGTGTTGGGATGAACGAGCACGGACAGGCCGCGGCGATTGAGCATGAGCCAGGGCACGAAACGCGCGAATTCGCCGACCGCGAAGGCCACCTGGTACATCGGCCGCGCATGCGGGCCGACCAGCGTGTCGTGCCAGCGGCCGAGCAGGACGGAAAAACGTTGCGAGATTTCCTCCCGCAGTGTTTCGGCGGCCTGGCGCTGCGCCGGCCCGTCGAAATAGATATGCGCGTGATAGCTCCGTATCGTGTCGAGCGCGCGCACCGCGCGATCCTGCTCCGAGGCCGCGGGCATCCCCGCCGAGGTCTTGTCCATGGAATCTCCCTGCTTCCGATACCCAGAAAATAGCGCAAACGAGGCCGTGAAGACCAGCGGACGCCGTTGCAGGCCGACAAGAAGCCGCGCTACGCCTTGCGATAACCCAACTGCGCCGACAACGCTCCCGCCGCCTCGCGCAGCGCGCCGATGATCCCTTCCGCGTCCGACTGCTCCCAGCGGAAGGTCGGGATCAGAAAGCCCAGGCTGCCCAGCACCTGTCCCTCGGCATCGAAGAACGGCGCCCCCACGCCGACGGTATTCGGCGTGCGGTGCGAGTACGTCACCGCATGGCCGTCGCGGCGGATGCGCGCCAGCGCCGCGTTGATTTCCGTGGCGTCGGGCGTCAGGCCCTGGACCGGCGAGGGGCCGCTCGCATCGATGGCGGCCTGGATTTCCTCCGCGCTCAGGTGCGCGAGGATGACCCGCGCCGTGGCGCCCCAGACCAGCGGCTCCAGCACGTTCAAGCCGATGTTGTAGCGCATGGGATCGTCGGGCGAGCCGCTGGCGGCGTGGAACATCTTCAGGTGCCGGCGCTCCAGCAGCGTCAACAGCGAGGTCTCGTGAAAGCGCTCCGACAAGGCCCGCAGATAGGGCTCGGCCAGCCGGCGATAAGGCATGTGCCCGCCCAGCTTGGCCGCCATGCGATAGATCTCCAGCCCCGGGCCGAAACCGCCGGCCTCATGGCCCGCGTAATCGTTGTCGCGCAGCGTGGCCAGCAGGCGATGCACGCTGCTGCGCGGCAGGTTCAGGCGCTGCGCCAGGGCCTGCGCCGATTCGCCGGGATAGTCCACCAGGCATTGCAGCAGCAGCAGGATGCGCTTCACCGTGCTGGTTTCCTTGCCTTCCGTGCCCGCCGCCTCGCCCGCCGTCTGTTTCATCGCGCTCCGATCCTGCCAGTTTTCGATTCGCCCGAGATTGTAAAAGCCGCGCCGCGACGGGCCGTGTCGTTGACAAAACCGCGCCGTTCGCCTGAGAATTATCATCAATCGGACATGTGTCTCATTCAGTGAGACATTACAAGAATAGCAGCGACCGCCCCGTCAGGCAACGCTCCCGGCGTCACCGGCCCTTCCCCGGCCGGCGCCGACTTCCCCAGGTAGAGAGACAGGTAGAGACGACATGGAACTGAATTTCGAAGGACGCACCGCCCTGGTCACGGGCGCCAGCCAAGGCATAGGCCGCACCACCGCCCGCATGCTGGCGCTCTCCGGCGCCACCGTGGTCGCCGTCGCGCGCCGCGTCGAGCTGGTGGAACAGAGCGCGGCGGAAATCGCCGGGCAGGTCGCCAGCCAAGGCAAGGGGGGCAGGATCATCGCCCTGCAGGCGGACTTCTACGACGAGGACGCGCCCGAGCGCGTGGCGGCCGAAGCCCAGCGCCTGCTGGGCCGCGTCGACATCCTGATGAACGCCGCCGGCGCCAGCCGCCCGGTGCCTTTCGACGCCACCCGCGAGCAATGGCACGAAGGCATGCTGCTGAATTTCTTCCGCATCCGCGAATTGACCCACGCCGTCGTTCCCGGCATGCGCCGGCACGGCTGGGGCCGCATCGTCACCTTCACGGGCACGTCCGAGCCGCGCATGCTGAACGCGGCCTTCACCGCCAAGGCCGCCGTCCACGTCTGGTCCAAGGGACTGTCGCGCGAGATCGCGCCGGACGGCGTCACCATCAACTGCCTGCAACCGGGCCGCATCCGCAGCGAACAGATTTCCAAGCGCTATCCCACGCCCGAAAGCGAGCGCGAATACGCGCAGGCGGAAATTCCCGTGGGCCGTTTCGGCGAACCCGAGGAAATCGCCGCCGTCGCCCTGTTCCTGGCTTCGGCGCAAGCCAGCTACGTCACGGGCACCGTCATCCCCGTGGACGGCGGCTCCAGCCGCTTCGCGTTCTGACCGCCATGGCCGCGCCGTCCACCCCCGCCGCGCCGACCGTATTGCGGCAACTGGCCGAGTTCGTGCATCGGGTCAGCTACGAACAACTGCCGCCCGAGGTCGTCGCCTACGCCAAGCGCCTGATCCTGGACACGCTGGGCTGCGCCTTCGGCGCCATGGACAGCGACGTGGCCGACGCACTGCGCCGCTATGCCGGCGACAGCGGCGGCGCGCCGCAGGCCACGCTGATCGGCAGCGGCGCCAAGACCTCGGCGGCGCTGGCCACGCTGGTCAACGGCGGGCTGCTGCGCTACCTGGACTGCAACGACTACTACTTCGGCCGCGACCCGGCGCACCCCAGCGGTAACCTGGCGGCGGCGCTGGCCATGGCCGAACGCGAGCGCCGCGGCGGCAAGGCGCTGATCGCGGCGCTGGTGGCCGCCTATGAAGTGCACCTGCGGCTGGCCGACCATGCCGGCGAGCCCTCGCTGTGGAAGCGCGGCTGGCATCACGGCACCAATGCGCAGTTCTCCAGCGCCGCGCTGGCCGCGCGGCTGGCCGGCCTGGACCCGCTGCGCACCGCCCATGCCATGGCCATCGCCGGCAGCCATCAGAACACCCTGGCGCAGTTGCAGAGCGGCGCGATCTCCATGATCAAGGCGACCGCCGAAGCCTGGGTCGCCAAGGCCGGCGTCGAGGCCGCGCTGCTGGCCGGCCATGGCATGACGGGGCCGCTGGCGCTGATGGAAGGCCAGAACGGCTGGGCCGACACGGTGGCCGGCCAAGTCGACGTCGCCGCCCTGACCGCCCCGCTGGACGGCCGCTATCGCCTGCTGGAAACCAGCATCAAGCCCTATCCCGTGGTCGCCACGGCGTCGGCGCCGGTGCGCGCCGCCATCGACCTGCACCGGCAAGGCCTGCCGGCCGCGGACGCCATCGCGCGCATCGAGGTGCGCCTGCCCAGCTTCGCGCTGCGCACGCCCTCGGCCCATCCCGACCGCCGCCATCCCGCCGGCATCGAAAGTGCGCAGCACAGCTTCTATTTCTGCGCCGCCGTGGCGCTGCGCGACGGCGCCTGCGGCGAGGCCCAGTTCCGCGCCGAGGCGCTGGACGATCCCGGCCTGCAGGCGCTGCTGGCCAAGGTGGACCTTCAGGAAGACGCGGAACTGGACGCGCTGTGGCCGCAAGCCGCGGGCGGCGGCATCGTGCTGCACCTGAACGACGGCACCACCCGGCAACGCATGTGCCCCTACCCCCCGGGACACCCCCGGCTGCCCCTGAGCGACGAAGAACTCGCCGCGAAGTTCGTGGGCCACGCCGAGCCCGTGCTGGGATGCAAGCGGGCGCACGCGCTGCGCGATGCGGTGATGCGGCTGGACGAGTACACGGACCTGCGCGAATTCACGCCGCTGCTGGCGCGCGGTTGAATGCCCGCCGGCACACGAATACGGCGCCATCGCCCTCCCCTGGAAACCGATATGAACGTCACCGTCCTCAAACGCGCCGCGTCGCTGGCGGCCATGCTGCTCTTTCCGCTGGCCGCCGCCGCGCAGTCCTATCCCGACAAGCCGATTCACCTGATCGTGCCCTTCCCGCCCGGCGGCGTGGCCGACATCATCGCCCGCCCCATCGCGGAAAAACTGGCGGTCTCGCTGGGCCAGCCGGTCATCGTCGAAAACCGCGGCGGCGCCACCGGCACCATCGGCGCCGCCTTCGTCGCGCATTCGACGCCGGACGGATACACCCTGCTGCTGGGCACCACCAACGAAATCGCGATGAGTCCCACGCTGTACGGCACCTTGCCGTACGACCCGACCAAGGACTTCGCGCCGGTGTCCATCGTCGCCCGCTTTCCCAACGTGCTCGTCGTGGGCGCCAGCCTGAAGGCGGCCAAGGTGGCGGACCTGACGGCGCAGGCCAAGGCCAGGCCCGGCAGCCTGACCTTCGCCTCCTCGGGCCAGGGCAGCACCAATCACCTGACGGCCGAGCTGTACCAGACCGAGGCCGGCGTGCGGGTCACGCATATTCCCTACAAGGGCGGCGGCCCGGCGCTGGTCGATCTCACGGGCGGCCATGTGGACGCCATGTTCGCCACCCTGCCCTCGGCCGTCACACTGATCAAGGCCGGCAAGCTGCATGCCCTGGCCGTCACCGGCGAGCAGCGTTCACCCGCCTTGCCGGACGTGCCCACGATGCGGGAATCCGGCCTGCCCGGCGTGGTGGTCACCACCTGGAACGGCGTCATCGCGCCCGCCGGCACGCCGCCTGCCGTCGTCGACAAACTGGCGCAGGCCTTGAAGCAGGCGGTGGCGGACCCGGACATCCAGCAGAAGTTCGCCGCCGTCGGCGCCGAAACCTCGTACACGCCGCCGCAGGCCTTCGCCGGCATCATCCGGGACGACTACGCGCGTTGGTCCGCGGTGATCAGGAAGGCCGGCATCAAGGTGGACTGACGCGCACCGCCACACGACAAGGAAAGACGATGGCAGCAATGATGGGAACCGGCGCGCTCGCGCTATGGATCGACGTCGATCCCGCCCTGGACCGGGAAACGGACGCCTGGTACATCGAGGAACACATGCCCGAGCGCATCGACATCGGCGGTTATCGACGCGCGCGCCGCTTCGAGGCGCTGGAGGGCGCGCCGCGCTACCTGACGGTGTTCGAGGCGGACACGCCCGATGCGCTGGCCAGCCCGGGCTATCTGGCCCTGGTCGGCAAGATCAGCGACCAGTCCAGGCGCATCCGCGCCGGCTTTTCCAACGTCGCGCGCAATACCTTCCAGGTGCGCGCCACCCATGGCCGCGGCCTGGGCGCAGTGATGGCCAGCCTGCGGCTGCGACGGGAGACGCCGGACGCGGCCGCCGCGCATGCCTGGCTGGAAGAACGCCTGCGCGCCGCCATGAAACGGCATGCCATCGTGGGCGCCCATAGCCTGGAAGCCGAACCCGGCGTGCGCGCCCGCATGGACGCCGTGCGCGTCACCGGCCAGGCGGACGCCCAGGTTGAACATGCGGTTTTCATCGAGGCGTCACGGGCCGACGACCTGCGCGCCTTGCGCGCGGACCTGTTCGCGCCGGAGGCGCTGGCGGACGGCGGCTGGAAGGAAGACGCCTATGGTGTCTACGCGTTGTTGTATGAAGTATCCGAACCGGGACGCTGAACCGCGGACCGGATGAAGCAGCGTCGAGCAGCACGAACACGACCGGCGCGATAGCGGCGGCGAGAAAAAACGACCAGGACGGCACAACGACCGTTCCTGGCGAAACCGACTGGAGACACGCATGAAACACGCCGCTACCCTGCCCGCCGCGAAAGCGCGCGCCGCCCGCTGCCTCGCCGCGCTGGGCCTGCTGCTCGGCATGCAGGCCGGCCACGCGGCCGGCTATCCCGACCATGCCATCACCTGGGTCGTGCCCTATCCGCCCGGCGGCTCCACCGACGTGATCGCGCGCAATCTGGCGCAGGCCATGGGACCGATCCTGGGCCAGTCCATCGTCGTGGAAAACAAGGCCGGCGCCGGCGGCCAGACGGCCATGACCTACGTGGCGCGCGCCGCGCCGGACGGCTACACCCTGCTGGTCAGCGATGCCAGCGTGGCGACCGCGCCCAGCCTCTATCCGAGCATGCCCTTCGATCCGGCCAAGGACCTCCAGGCCGTCGCGCTGTTCGTCACCGTCCCGCACCTGCTGGTGGTCAATCCCGCGCTGAAGGCGAACTCCCTGAAAGACCTGATCGCGCTGACCGAAAAGGAGCCGGGCAAGATCAACTTCAGCTCCGGCGGCGTGGGCTCGCCGCTACATCTGGCGGGCGAAGCGCTGCGCCTGGAGACGGGGCTGAAGTGGACGCACATTCCCTACAAGGGCGCGGGCCCCGCCCTGATGGCGGTGGTCAGCGGCGAAGCGCAGGTCGCCACGCCCTCGCTGCCGGCGGCGCTGCCGCAGGTGCAGGCCGGCAAGCTGCGCGCGCTGGCCGTCACCAGCCCGCGGCGCATCGCCCTGCTGCCCGACGTGCCGACAGCCGCCGAACTCGGCTATCCCAAGGCCACCGTGTTCGGCTGGGTCGGCCTGCATGCCCCGGCCGGCACGCCGGCCCCGGTCATCCAGGCCCTGAACGCGGCCGCCGCCAAGGCGCTGAAGGATCCCGGCCTGATGGAGCGCCTGAAGAGCCAGGGCGCCGAAAACGCCTATAGCGACAGCGCCGGCTACGGCAAGCTCGTCGCCGAGGAAGCCGCGCGCTGGAAACGCGTCGTGCAGGAGGCCGGCATCAAGCCGGAATAGTCCGGCATCGCCGCGGCAACTTAATGCAGCCCGCCCGTGGCGTGCAGATTATCGGCGGTCACCCAGCGCGCATCGTCCGAGGCCAGGAAAGCCGCGACGTCGGCGATGTCCTGGGGGTTGCCGCCGCGGCCCAGGGGCGTCTGGGCGACCATCTGGCTTTCCATCTCCGACCCGGTGATGCCGCTGCTGTGCGTCCCCTCGGTTTCGGTATAGCCGGGGCTCAGGGAATTCACGCGGATCTTGCGCGGCCCGAGTTCCTTGGCCAGCACGCCCGTGATCGCCTCGACGGCGCCCTTGGTGGCGCTGTAGACCGCCGTGCCGGGCGGCAACAGGGACGTGATGCCGGAGCTGATATTGATGATGCTGGCGCCTTCGCCCATATGCTTGACCGCCGCCTTGGTCGTCAACAAGAGGCCGAGCACATTGGTATTGAAGTGGCGATGGAACTCCGCCTCGCTGACTTCCTCGATCGGCTGGAATCCATAGACCCCCGAGTTGTTGACCAGGATATCCAGGCGGCCGAAGGCGTCGATGGCCGACTGCACCAGCCGGACGGTGTCCGCTTCCTTCGCGACATCGCCGCCGGCCGCGATCGCGCGGCCCCCGGCCTGCTCGATCTCGGCGACGACGGCCTCGGCGCCCGCCTTGCTGCTCGAATACCCCACGACCACCGCGGCCCCATGGGCGGCGAGCGTCTTGGCGATGGCGGCGCCGATACCCTTGGATGCGCCCGTGACCAGGGCGACTTTACCTTTCAGTTTGCTCATGTCTTGCTTCCTGTAAGCATCGCAGTACGCGATGGATTTTTAAATGTGATAATTAAAATCACAATAAAGGCCAAAAAAATAGCCGAAAACGCTACCCGGCGGCCTGGATGGTCGCGACGACGTCCGCCAGCGTTTGCCTGGCCAGCCGCTGCTCGAAGCCTTCCTGCGCCTCGCGCAGCACTTTCTCCATGCAGAACTTTATGTTCCTGCTGACCTGGCAATTCTCGGCGACCGTATACGAATGCACGGCAAAGGCCTCCGGCGCCGCGCTTGCGCGATAGATATCGAGCAAGGTAATTTGCGCCGGCGGCCTTGCCAGCGTACAGGCGCCGTTCTTTCCCCGCGTCGTGACGACCAGGCCGGCTTTCGCCAACTTGGAAATCACGCGGCGGACGAAACTGGGGTCGGCGTTCACGCTTTCGGCAAGCGCCGACGAACGCACCGGCTCACCACCGAGCACACCCAGCGCCGCCATGACATGCGAGGCGACGGAGAATTGAACGTTCGTCTGCGACATGAATGTGATTATAAGAATCACAATTTAAAAAGCAAGCGGCATTCGACGATGCGGCCCGGCGCCCCCGGGCCGGCGCCGTCACGCCGTACGGCGGGCCGAGGACAGCCGCTGGACCACCGCCAGCAGCCGGTCGATTTCCTCGTAGGTGTTATAGAACGCCAGGGACGGGCGCACGGTCGTCTCCAAGCCGTAACGGCGCAATATGGGTTGCGCGCAATGGTGGCCGGTGCGCACGGCGATGCCCTCTTCGTTCAGGGCCTGGCCCACTTCCTCCGTGGTGTACCCGGCGAGCACGAAGGACATGACGCTGGCCTTCTCCCGCGCGGTGCCGACCAGCCTCACGCCCTCGATCGCGCCCAATCCCGCCATTCCGTAGACCAGCAGGTCATGTTCGTAGCGGCCGATATTCTCGATGCCCAGGCGCATGACGTAGTCCAGCGCCGCGCCCAGGCCGACGGCGTCGGCGATATTGCCGGTGCCCGCCTCGAACTTGTTGGGAATGGGCTGATAGACGGTCTTCTCGAAGGTGACGTCGGCGATCATGTTGCCCCCGCCCTGCCAAGGCGGCATGTCCTCCAGGACTTCGCGCTTGCCCCACACCGCACCGATTCCGGTCGGCCCGAAAATCTTGTGGCCGGAGAACACGAAGAAGTCCGCATCCAGTTCCTGCACGTCGACGCGCATGTGCGACACCGATTGCGCGCCGTCGACCAGCACGCGCGCCCCCGCCCGGTGCGCCATCTCGACGATCGCCTTCACCGGCGTGACCGTCCCCAGCGCGTTGGACACCTGCGTGATCGCGACGATGCGGGTGCGGCTGCAGAGCAGTTTCCGGTACTCGTCCAGCAGGACCTGTCCGGAATCGTCCACCGGAATGACGCGCAGTCGGGCGCCCTTGGCCGAGGCCAGTTGCTGCCAGGGCACGATGTTGGCGTGATGTTCCAGGTGCGAAACGATGATCTCGTCGCCCTCGCCCACGTGCTGCGCGCCCCAGCTCTTGGCCACCAGGTTGATGGCCTCGGTGGTGCCGCGCACGAAGATCACTTCGTTGACGTCGGGCGCGTTGATGAAACGCCGCACCGTTTCCCGCGCGCCCTCGTAGGCGTCCGTGGCGCGCGCGGCCAGCGCATGCGCGGCGCGGTGGATGTTGGAGTTCTCATGCGCGTAGAAGTACGCCAGCCGGTCGATCACGCTCTGTGGCTTGTGCGTCGTCGCCGCGTTGTCGAACCAGACCAGTTGGCGGCCGTTGACCCGTTCCTGCAAGACCGGGAAGTCGCGCCGCACCGCATGGACGTCGAACGGCGCGGCGGCTCGGGCCGCCCCGCCTTGCCCGGCCGCGCCGTGGCGCGCCGGATCGCGCGCGCCCGGCGTCTCCGGCGTGACGTAGCCATCGGGCAGTTGCACCGCATCCACGAAGTAATAACGGGGCTCCGCGGAAGGCGCGGCTTGCAGGAAATAATAGGGCGCGACGGACGCGGCGCCCGCCGGCGCGGCGATCGGCGCGACCGGCGTGACGCCGGTGACGGCCGCCCCCACCCTCGGCTCATAGGCGGGAAGCTCCGAATACACGCGGTCCGGCACACCCGAGCCGGTCGGCGCATGCGGCGCCAGCGCCGGCGCGCGATGCGCCAGCGACGGGAGCTGCGCGGGCGAAGCCGGCGCCAGGTTCACGCCCGGCGCGTAGCCGGGAGGAACGGGCGTGCCCGGCACGCCGGGTCCCAGGCCGGCGGGACTGGCCAGCGGCGAGGCGGGCGGCGCGACATTCAACGGCGCCTGCACGCCGGCGGGCACGGTCGACGGCGCCGGCAAGTCCGGCTGGCGTCCCGGCAGCGCCGAGAAGAAGGCATTGGCCAGCCTGGCCAGCTCGCCCGCATCGATGGGCGCCTCGGGCGCGGCCGGCGCGCTGCCCGCCAGCGCGGCGAAACGTGGGGAAGAATCGGGATGACTCATCGCGCGGCCTACTTGTAGGTATCGGGATAGTCGTGGTACTTGTCGATTTCGACGTCGTCCAGCACCGCCAGCGCGTCGGTGGTCAGCACGGCCAGCGAGCAGTACAGCGATATGAGATAGGACGCGATGGCATGGTTGTTGATGCCCATGAAACGCACCGACAAACCGGGACTCTGCTCGCCCGGCAAGCCCGGCTGGTAAAGACCCACCACGCCCTGGCGCTTGTCGCCCACGCGCAGCAGCAGGATCTTGCTCTTGCCGTTGGCCACGGGCACCTTGTTCGACGGAATCAGCGGAATGCCGCGCCAGGTGACGAACTGCGATCCGAACAGACTGATCGTCGGTGGCGGCGTGCCGCGCCGCGTCGCCTCGCGGCCGAAGGCGGCGATCGCGCGCGGATGGGCGAGGAAGAAGGCAGGCTCTTTCCAGACCTTGGTCAGCAGCTCGTCGAGGTCGTCCGGCGTCGGCGCCCCGGTGAGCGGGAAAATGCGCTGGTCTTCGGAAACCTGGGACAGCAGCCCATAGTCCGGATTGTTGATCAGTTCGCTTTCCTGGTTTTCCTTGATGGTTTCGATCGTCAGCCGCAATTGCTCCTTGATCTGGTCATGCGGGCTGCTGTAAAGGTCCGAGATCCGCGTATGCACATCCAGGACCGTGCTGACGGCATTCAGGAAATATTCGCGCGGCTGCTCTTCGTACTCGACGAAGGTGCGCGGGAGCTGGTTCTCCGTTTCGCGCACGGTGCACGTGACCTTGATGTTCTCCGGATTCCTGACCTTGTTCAACCGGTAGATGCCGGCCTCGACCGGCACCCACTGCAACAGATGCGTGAGCCATCGCGGGCTGATGGTCTCAAGCTGCGGAACGGTCTTGGTGGCATTGGCTAACTGCCTCGCGCCGTTGTCGCCCAGGGCAACGGTCCCGCCAACGGTGGCACTCATATGGCTCTCCGAAATAAACAAACAATGAGGAAAAATATGAGGCGTAGTCTGGCGGCCCGCCCGGCCGGCGACAACAGGCTATAGCCATCAATCGGCGGGGACGTCGCCGCATTGAGCGAGCAGCGTGGCCAGATCCACGTTCAGCGCGCGCGCCAGCTTGTTCGCCGTCACGATCGACGCCACCGCATTGGCGCGTTCGATCTCGCCGATATAGGACCGGTCGAGCGCCGACCGTTCGGCCAATTGCTCCTGTGACCAGCCCTGGGTGCGGCGCAGGGTGCGCACCGTGCGTCCGAAGATCCGCAGAAACTCCTGGCTCATTGCACCGTCTCTCGCGCCGCGTCCGGGATCGGCGCCGGCCGCGCCGTGCTGCGAGGCCCCGCCTGCGTGACGGAAGTCCCCGGCGGCACGTCCTCGGTAATCCAGACATTGCCGCCGATAACGGCCCCGCGTCCAAGCGTGATCCGGCCCAGTATGGTCGCGCCGGCGTAGATCACCACGTCGTCCTCGACCACGGGGTGACGGTCCAGCCCTTTCTCCAGCTTGCCCTCGGCATCCTTCACGAAGCGCTTGGCGCCCAGCGTGACGGCCTGATATATCCGCACCCGCCTGCCTATCCGCGCCGTCTCGCCGATGACGACGCCCGTGCCATGGTCGATGAAACACCCGGGGCCGATCCGGGCGCCCGGATGGATGTCGATACCCGTATCGCCGTGCGAGATCTCGGCCGCGATGCGCGCCAGCAGGGTCAAGCCCAGCCGGTGAAGCTCATGCGCGAGCCGGTGATGGATCAAGGCATGAATGCCCGGGTAGCACAGCAGGACCTCGTCGACGTTGCGCGCCGCGGGGTCGCCCTGGAAGGCGGCCAGCACGTCCTCGTCCAGGATGCGGCGCACCTGCGGCAGGGCCGCCGCGAATTGCCGCATGGCCTCGGCGGCGCGCCGCGCCGCCCCGCCCTCCTGCTCATCGAACCCGTTGCGCCGGAACTCCAGCGTGGCCTGGTCCAGCAGGATCTGCAGCGCGGCATCCAGGGTGTAGCCGACGTAGAAGTTCTCGCTCTCGTGGCGCATGTCCGCCGGTCCGAGCCGCATGGGAAACAGCGCGCGCTTGAGCTTCTCGAAGGCATCGGCCAGGACCTCGCGCGAGGGAAACTCGCGCTCGCCCGGATCTCGCGTCCGCTGCTGCGCGGTACGCCATGCGGCGCGGATGCCGTCCAGTTCGCGCACCACGTCCGCCAGGTCGAAGGTCGCCATATCAATCCTGGATCCAGGGCAGGCCACGGAAACGCCAGCCGTTGCTGAATCCGCGGCGCTGCCGCTCGTCGATCTCGCCCTCGAACCCCTCCAGGACGTTGAACACATACGCGAAGCCGGCCTTGGCCGCCGCTTCGGCGGCGGCGGCGGACCGTTTGCCGCTGCGGCACAACAGCACCGCCACCGCTTGCTTTCCTCCCGCCGAGGCCAGCTTGGATTCGAGCTCGCGGACGAAGCGCGGATTACGCGTCAACTGGGTGCCTGTCGCCCATGCGACGTGCACGCTGCCGGGGATGTAGCCGACGAACTTGCGCTCTTCCTCCGAACGCACGTCCACGAGGACCGCGTCGCCCGCTTGCGCCAGGGCCCAGGCGTCCTCGGGAGTGACGCTGCCGGCGTAGGCAAGCTCGCTGTCGCGCGCCTTGGCCAGCGCCGACGCCAGGGGCGCGGCGAGAACGCGATCGGAGGTGGTGGCTTCTTCCAGGGTGTCGTAGCTCATGTCGGTGAATTCCGTAGGAGTAATGCGGCAACGGCGCGGAACCCACAATCTAGGCCCTAATGGAACGGATACAAATGAATTAAAAGTCGGTAAAAAAGAACCCAGGGTTCTATGGCTGTCTTGGCAACGGGACCTGGAAGACGGCATGAAGCGATGCGCCGCCCGCTGCGCGCGGTGCGATCGGGGACCGCGGCCGCGACGACATATGCCGCCGGGGAAAACACATCCCGGACGGGGCCATTCTTCGCTTTTGCGCTATCCTTGCACCTGTGTAACACCCTATCGTGGCAGCGATGCGACGTGCAGGGTCCGCGCTTCCCGGCACCGTCCGGCCAGCGTCGGCCGGGGTCTCCGCACGCAGACGGTCCATGGGCTTGAGCGAAACGATGAGGAGATTATCTTGAACGACACGGACGAAAAACTGACCGCCTTCGATCTCGGCGGCGCCATCGCGCCGCTGCGCGCCAAATGGGGCTGGATCGTCGGGCTGGGCGTCATCTTCCTGGTTACGGGCTTCATCGCCTTGGGCAGCGTGGTGATGGCCACCGTCGCCAGCGTTTATATGGTCGGCATCATGATGCTGATCTCCGGCGTCGCCGAAGTCATCCACGCATTCCAGATCAAGTCCTGGAGCAAATGTCTGCTTTGGGCGCTGCTGGGCGTCCTCTACATCGTCGCCGGCTTCGTCACCTTCCAGAATCCGCTGCTGGCCGCGACCCTGTTCACGCTGGTTCTCGGCGCGGTGCTGGTCGTGTCGGGCATCATGCGCATCGTGCTTGCCGTCAACATGCAATCGGGGGCGCCCCGCGGGTGGATCATCCTGTCGGGCTGCATCACCCTCATTCTCGGCCTGCTGATCCTGTCGCACTGGCCCACGTCCAGCCTCTACATACTCGGCACGCTGCTCGCCATCGACCTCATCTTCGCCGGCATAGGATGGATAGGACTGGGCTTCAGCCTGCGCGGCAACGGCGCGGGCAGCCAGGTCGGCGCGCCCCGGCGCTAGACAGGCCCTTGCCGGCGCGAGGAGCGCGTTTTCCCCTAGTGCGAAAGCCTTGACACCCTTTGCTGCGACGCAGTAGATTTCCCCAAAACGCGCAACTGGTCGGGCCAGTCAGACCAGTTGCAGACTCAAGGGGAATGAACGATGAAGTTGCTTTGCCTGCGAGGCCTTTGCATGGGCCTCCTGTCGGCGGCGTTCGCGCTGGCCACGCCGGCCGCGCTCGCCAGCCGCGCCGACGACACATTGGTCGCGGTGGTCGCCCGCGAAATCCTGGTGCTGGACAATTTCAACTCCACCTCCCGGGAAAACGAGATCATCAGCCTGCTGGTCGACGATGCGCTGTTCTATATCGATCCCGCGACGCAAAAAGCCCAGCCTCTGGTTGCGCGGTCTTATCGTTATCTCGACCCGACCACCCTCGAAGTCACCCTGCGCGACGACGTGCAATTCCATGACGGCAGCAAACTGGGCGTCGACGACGTTGTCTATACGTTCAAGACCATCATCGATCCCGACAACAAGGCGCAAAAAGCCGGCACCTTCCGGCGCTGGCTTGCCGGCGTCGAACCGGGCGCAACGCCCGGCACCGTGGTTTTTCATTTGAAGGAACCGAATCCGCTGGTCCTGGACTTCCTGGCGACAGGCGGACGCGTGGTGAAGAAAGGCACCTATGACCGCGGCGACGGCACAGGCGGCCTGGACGTCGAGGCGCAATCCGGAAAGCTGATAGGCACGGGCCCCTACAAGGTCGTGTCCTTCCTGCCCGGCCGGGATCTCGTGCTCGAAAAATATGCGGGATACCGCGGCGACTCGCCCAAGGCCAATGCGGCCATTTCGAAGATCGTTTTCCGCGTCATCCCGGACTACGCCACCCAGGCGGCCGAAATCATATCGGGCGGCGCCCAGTGGGCCTACAACGTGCCCACGGATATCGCCGAATCGATGGCAGGCTCCGGCCAGGCCGTTTTCCAATCGTCGCCCTCCATGCGCATCGGCTTCATCGTCCTCGACGCCGCCGGCCGCACGGGCGCGGACAATCCGTTTACCAAGCTCCAGGTGCGGCAGGCGCTGAACTATGCGGTCGACCGCGCCGCGATCGCCAAATCGCTGCTGCGCGGCAGCGCCGCGCCGGCGGACACGCCCTGCCTGCCCGTGCAGTTCGCCTGCGCCCAGGACGTGCCGAAGTACGCTTACGACCCCGCGCGGGCCAAACGCCTGCTGGCCGAAGCCGGCTATCCGAACGGCATCTCCTTCGACCTGTGGGCGTCGCGCGAACAGGACTCGCTGGAAGCGGTGGTCGCCATGTGGCGCAAGGCCGGCATCAACGCCAACCTGCGCATGGTCAAGCAGCCGGCGCTCGTCAAGGCGCGCGACGACAACCAATTGCCGGCCTATTTCGAGAACAACGGCTCGGTCGGCATCGCCGATATCGGCGCGCTGTTGCCCAACCTGCTGGGCCGGAATTCGCCCAGCGATTTTCACCATGACCCGCAACTGTACGACGCCCTCGCCGCCTTGATGTCGACCACCGATGCGCAGGCCCGGCTCAAGGCCGGCAAGCAGGCCGTGACGAGACTGGCCGAACAGGCCTACTGGGTGCCGCTGTACGAGTTCACGCAGAACTTCCTGCTCTCGCCCGACCTCGACTATCCCCAGGCCGCGGACGGCATGCAGCGCCTGTACCTGGCCAAGTGGAAACCCGCCCGCTAGTTCCGCGCAACCGAACGGATCCAACGTGCTCAAATTTCTCTTTCAACGCGTGCTGCTGGCGCTGGCGGTCGCCCTGACGGCGTCCATCGTCACATTCGTCCTGCTCAACTTCGCCGTCGATCCGGCGGCGGCCATCGTCGGCGATACGGACGACCCCCACGTCATCGCCCAGGTGCGCGCCGACCTGGGCCTGGACCGCTCCGTCCCGGACCGCTACCTGACCTGGCTGGGCAACGTATTGACCGGCGACCTGGGCCGCAGCTATGTCATGAAGCAGCCCGTCATGGAGATCATCGAGCAGCATGCGCCGGTCACCCTGCGGCTGGCGTTCTTCGGCATCCTGGTCACCATGGCTATCGGCATTCCCCTCGGAACGATCGCGGGGCTGCGTCCGGGCACCGCCACGGACCGGGCGGTCCAGGCCGTGGCCGCGGCGCTCCAGGCGACGCCCTCCTTCTGGATCGGCCTGCTTTCCATTCTTCTCTTCGCGGTGCGCCTGGGCTGGCTGCCCGTTTCCGGCGACGCATCCTGGCGCAACTACGTGCTGCCCTCCTTCATCCTGGGCGCCGGCGCCGCGCCCAACGTCATACGGCTGACCCGCTCGGGAATGATGGAAGTCATGGGCGCCGACTACATCCGTACCGCCCGCGCCAAGGGCTACCGCGGATGGGCGCTGCTGCGCCGCCACGCATTGCGCAACGCGCTGCTGCCGGTGGTCAGCGTATTGGCCATCGAACTGGGCAACAAATTGGGCGGCTCCGTGGTGGTCGAAGTCGTGTTCGCCATGAACGGACTGGGTCGCCTGGCGCTCAACGCCGTGCTGACGGGCGACATTCCCACCCTGCAAATGCTCGTCCTGTTCTTCGCCGTGCTGTTTGTCCTGATGACGCTGCTGGCGGACGTATTGAACGCATGGCTCGACCCGCGCATCAGGCTCACTTGACATGACACCCACCACCACCACCTCACCAGATGCCGCCCTTGCCCTCCGGTTCGACGAGACGCGCAACGGGACGGCGGCGCGCCTGCTGCGCCACCGCAATGTGCGCATCGGCGGCGTCCTCGTGCTCATCTACATCCTGGTCGCCTCGTTCGGCCCCCTGATATGGCGCCTGGACCCTTATGCCCAGGACCTGCTTCAGCGATTGAAGCCGCCGATGTGGAACCCGCTCGGCATGGCGGCGCATCCGTTGGGAACGGATGCCCTGGGGCGCGATATCCTCGCGCGCCTGCTCGAAGGCGCGCGCGTGTCGCTGACGATAGGCTTCGGCGCGGCCACGATAGGCGCGATGGTCGGCGTCACCCTGGGGGCCGTCGCGGGCTACTTCGGCAAGATGACCGATCACGTGGTGATGTTCGGCCTGACCTGCAAGCTTGCGCTGCCCACGCTGCTGCTGGCGATGACGTTGATCTACTTCATCAAGCCGTCCTTGATGACGGTGGTATGCGTGATCGGCCTGCTGCATTGGAGCCTGTTCCTGGTCGTCACGCGCAGCGCGACGCAGCGCATCCGCGAGTTCGACTACGTCAAGGCCTCGCGCCTGGCCGGCGCTTCCGTACGCCAGATCATTTCCTGGGACATCCTTCCCAATATCGCGGGCCCCTTGCTCGTGGTGTTCACCTCCGAGATCGCCGTCTCCATTCTGGCCGAGGCAGCGCTCTCCTTCCTCGGCGTGGGCGTGCCCTCGCCGATTCCATCGTGGGGGCTGATGATTGCCGAGGGCAAGCAGGTGATGTTCATGCGTCCCTGGACCGTCGGCGCGCCGGGACTCGCGCTGTTCCTGCTGGTTGTCGGCGTGAACCTGCTGGGCGACGGCCTGCGCGATGCGTTCAGCCCCCAGACGAGGCACTGACCATGCTGCTTGAAGTCGAGAACCTCGCCATCAGGCTCGCGCTGGACAGCGGCGCCACCCTCCATGCCGTGCGCCACGTCGGATTCACCATCGACAAGGGCGAATGCCTGGCGTTGGTGGGCGAATCGGGATCGGGAAAATCGCTTACCGCGCTGGCGATACCCGGACTGCTCCCCAGGAACGCCTCCCGCAGCGCCGACACGTTGCGCTTGAACGGAACGGACCTGGCATGCCTTTCGCAGTCCACCCTCGCCCGGCGCATACGGGGGCGCAGCATCGGCTACGTTTTCCAGGAGCCGATGACGGCGCTGAACCCCGTCTACTCCATCGGCAGGCAGTTGATCGAAACGATGCTCCACCACGGCGCCGCGACGCCCACGCAAGCGCATGCGCGCGCGATTGTCCTGCTCGACCGCGTCGGCATCGCCGCTGCCGAACGCCGCCTGGCGTCCTATCCGCACGAGTTCTCGGGCGGCCAACGGCAGCGCATCATGATCGCGATGGCCCTGATGAACAGCCCCGAACTGCTCATCGCCGACGAACCGACCACCGCGCTGGACGTCACGATCCAGGGACAGATTCTCGACCTGCTCGATGGCCTGCGCCGCGAATTGGGCATGGGCATGCTGCTCATCTCCCATAACCTCGCCTCGGTGGCGGGGTTCGCCGACCGCGTCGCGGTCATGTATGCGGGAGAGATCGTCGAACAGGCTCCGGCGGCGACGCTGTTCGAGGATGCCCGGCACCCGTATACGCAGGGCCTGCTGCGCGCCTTGATCGACCGCGACACGCATGCGGCGGGCGCATTGCTGCCCACGCTGCCCGGAACCGTGCAGTCTTTCTACGGCGATCCCACCGCCTGCATTTTCGCCGGCCGATGTTTCCACGCAACGGATCGGTGCCTGGCGACGCCACCGAAACTTGGGCCCGTGGCCGCTGCCCACGAGGCGGCCTGCCACTTTGCGGATTCGCTCACCTTGCCGCCGCGCGTGGACTCGATGCCGTTGCCGCGGCCGCCCTTCGGCGACGTCGTGCTCGAAGCACGCGATGTTTCCAAGGTCTACCGGGTGCGCGCCGGCCTCTTCAAGCCGGACGGCGCGCTGCGCGCCGTCAACGATGTCTCTATAAAGGTGCCCAAGGGCGTCACCCTGGCCATCGTCGGCGAATCGGGCTGCGGAAAATCGACGCTTGCCCGTATCCTGCTCGGCCTGGAAGCGGCCGACGGCGGCGCCGTGTTGCTGAAGGGCAAGACGATCGACAGTTATACGCCGGCCGCCCGCGCTTCGCTGGTGCAAGCCGTTTTCCAGGATCCCTATTCGTCGCTCAATCCGGTTCGATCGGTCAGCGACCTGGTGATGCGCCCGCTGGACCTCGCGCGCGCGGGAACCCCCGCCTCGCGCCGCGCGCGCGTCGCTTCATTGCTGGAAAAAGTGGGGCTTCCGGCCCGCCTGCACCATGTCCCGCCCGGCCAGTTGTCCGGCGGCCAGCGCCAGCGAGTCGCCATCGCGCGCGCCTTGGCGACCGAGCCGGAAATCATCGTATGCGACGAGCCCACGTCGGCGCTCGATGTCTCGGTGCAGGCACAGATCCTCAACGTGCTGATCGAACTGCGGCGCGAATTTCAACTGAGCCTGGTCTTTATCAGCCATGACCTGGCCGTGGTGGGCCATCTGGCCGACGACATCGCCGTCATGTACCTGGGCGAGATCGTGGAATACGGCCGCGCCCGCGACATCATCGAACGGCCGCTGCATCCGTACACGCGAGCGTTGCTGGAAAGCGCGCCCCGGCTCGCCGGCGGCACGGCCCGGGACCCTTCCCGCGAGCGCCGGCCCGCGGCGCCGCCCGTCGGCGCGCCCAGCCCGCTCGGCATCCGCGAAGGCTGTGCGTTCGGCCCTCGCTGTCCCCATCATGCCGATATCTGTGAAAGTCCCACATACCTGCTTGTCCAGCCGGACAAGCGATCGGTGCGTTGTCATCGCGTGGGGGCCATCGCGCCTTCCGCGCCGGCGCGCCGGACTGTCCATGAAATAGCGATCGAACCTTGACGGAGAACATGGTGGCATCAGGAAGCAACGACAAGATCCTCATCCGCGAACGCGCCGGCGTTCCCCAGGCCTACGCGGCCTATGAACAGACCCATGTGAACCTGGCCGACGAGCGGCTGGGCGCCAAGGTGGTTGCGGCGTCGGACGAATGGTATGCCCCCGCCCAGCGCCTTCTGGATCCGGCCCAGCCCAATTATTACTACCATGATGACGAAGGCATGCGCTACGTCGACGGATGGGAGACGTCGCGGCGCCGGGCGGCGGGACACGAATGGTGCGTGATCGGCCTGGGACGCCCGGGCGAACTGGCGGCCGTCGGCATCGACACGCGGTTCTTCACCGGCAATTACCCGCTTGCCGTCTCGATCGAAGGCTGCGCCCTGGATGGCGGTGCGCCGCTGGAAGAAGCGGTTTGGCGGCCGCTGCTCCCGATCACCCCGGCAGCCGGCGATACGCCCGCGCTCCATCCCCTGGAGCGCACCGGGCGCATCACCCACATCCGTTTGAATATGCACCCCGACGGGGGCATGGCGCGGCTGCGCGTATTCGGCAAAATCGACGGAGACGGCACCCTGGCCCAAGGCGAGCTGGCCGATCTGGCGGCGCTGGAGAACGGCGCCTGCGTCCTGGGATGCAGCGACTCGCATTTCGGCTCGGTCAACGCATTGATCGCCCCCGGCCCCTCGGTGGCCTGGGGCAAGGGCTGGGAAAGCAGGCGCAAGCGCACGCCGGGACACGACTGGGCCGTCATCGCGCTTGCCACCCCCGGCAGGATCGAGCAGGCGCTGGTCGACACGAAGTACTACACCGGCAACTTTCCAGCGGGATTTTCGCTTCAGGGCGCATGCGCCGCGGATGTCCCGCCCGCGTTGATCCTCAACGAAGCCATGCATTGGCCGGAACTATTGGACCGCCAGGCATTGCAAGGCGGAAGCGAGCACCTCGTCCCGCTTCCGGCACATGCGCAACGCATCGTCACGCACGTGCGGTTGAACATATATCCCGACGGCGGGGTCACGCGCCTGCGCCTGTTCGGACGGCCCGCCCGCGGCGCATGACGCCCGCTCGCATTCCATGAAACTCGATTGATCCCTGAAAGAAGGTAGAAGATGGCGAAGAAACAGATATTGGCGCCCGGCGTATTCGCTCACAGCCGCGCCGCGTTGACGACGCATTACGCGGTCATGCCGCCGGAGGGCATCCTCGAAAGCAGGATACCCGGCATCGAAGGCGCCACGATACGCATCCAGGCCGCGCCGGCGCTGGGCGCGGAATTCGCGCAGCTCTTGATGGACATCCAACCAGGCGGCGGCATGACCCATCCGCGCAACGACGGCATGCAGGCCTTCTTCTACGTCGTGTCGGGCGCCGTACAACTGGAAATGGCGGGCCAGTCCCACACCCTGGCGTCGGGCGGCTTCGCTTACGCGCCCGCGCACACGGCGGTACGGCTGTTCAACGCGTCGGCGGAACCGGCGCGCGTATGCTGGATCAAGAAACCCTACGAACCCGTCGAAGGCCTGGCGCCGCCCGACCCGCTCGTCGGGAACCAGGACAGCGTCGAAAAAGTGAACAAGCATACGCGGGGGCGGACGTGGCAGCACCTGTTGCCCGACACCGATCCCGCCTTCGATTTCGCCGTGAACATTCTTCGCTTCGCGCCGGGCAACTACTTTCCCATGGTCGAGACGCACATCATGGAGCACGGCCTGTACATGCTGGAGGGACAGGGCATGTATCTGCTGCAGAACGACTGGCACGAATGCTGGGCGGAGGACTTCATCTACATGGCGCCGTTCTGCCCGCAATTCTTCTACGCGACGGGGTGGGGAGAAGCGTCCTACCTGCTCTACAAGAACGTCAATCGCGACGTGACGTTCTGACGTTCGCGGTCACGGCAAAAGATGGACATGCTCCGGCAACTGGACCTGGACGCGCTTGGCGCTGCGCAGGATGTGGTTGCGCATGGCGCGTTGGGCGGCATTGGGGTCGCGCGTCGCCAGCGCGTCGACGATCTGCTCGTGTTCGCGGATGCGGCTGCTCAGGAATGCCGTGTCCAGGATATGCGGCGCGCTCATCTGCTCCTCGGAATAGATGGGCGCGAGCAAGGAGCGCACCAGCTTGTTCTGGCAGCTCATCGAAATGATGGAATGGAATTCGAAATCCAGTTGGTTCAGCCGCGCCACGTCGTGCGACGCGACCGTATCGCCCATGGCGGCCACCAGTTCGCGCAGCTTGCGCAGGGTCGGCTCGGTCATGTAGACGGCCGCCAAGGCGGCAGCCCAGCCTTCCATCAGCAAACGCGCTTCGTAGAGTTCGGCGGGCGTGTGGTCGATTTCGTGGACGCGCGCGTTGCGCGTGGCCCCGACGTCGTCATCGATCGCGGAGACAAACACGCCGCGCCCCGGCTCGACGCGAACCAGGCCCATGCCTTCGAGGGACGAGATCGCTTCCCGCAAGGACGAACGGCTGACGCCCAGGGAATCCGCCAATTCGCGCTGCGACGGGATGCGCGTGCCTTCGGCCCAGGCGCCCTCGGCGATCAGGTTCTGCATGCGCTCCAGCGCGTGCTGCGTGACGGGCGTGCGCAAGGGGACGGACGGCACCCGCCGGCGAGCCGGCACGGCGCGCGCGGGATCGACCGCCACCGCCGCCGGTTCACCTAGGGGTTTATGCGAAGTCGATTTCATCCTCTGCTTTCCTGGCCCAGTCATACAGGTATGACAATTATATTGGAGTAATGCATGAAGAATCTCTTGAAGCTGGACGTCCTCACCAAGGAGGCCTTCGCGCCTTACGGAGACGTCATCGAATGCCGCGAAGGAGAGTTCCACCATATCAACAACGGCATGGTGGAGCGATACCATGACCTGGCATCGGTGCAGGCCGGCGCGCCCGAGGGAAGAATCGGCATCAGCCTGATGCGCGCGACGCCCTACCGCTTGCCGCACGAGGTCGATTTCCTGGAACGCCATCCGCTATCCAGCCAGGCTTTCATGCCCACCTCTGCCACCCGCTTCATCATTGTCGTGGCGCCGCGCGGGCCCACGGTCGCCCTGGCCGACGTGCGGGGCTTCATCAGCCAGCCCGGGCAAGGCGTCAACTATGCGCCGGGCGTCTGGCACCACGTCCTTTTTGCGACCGAAGCCTGCGATTTCATCGTCGTCGATCGCGTCGGCGGCGGACCCAACTGCGACAAGTTCAATTTCGATGCCGGCGATCGGCCGGTCATCGCCGACGCCCCTTTCGTCCACTAGAGGACCTCGCTCATGAAACGAAGAAACGCCATTCTCTCCGCCCTCGCCCTGGTCCTGCTGGCGGCGAGCCAGGCTGCCTACGCCGACCGGCTGCAGAACATCATCGATTCGGGCAAGCTCACGGTGGCCGTGGTCCAGGACTATCCGCCGTATGGTTCGGTGGGGGCGGACCTCCAGCCCATCGGCTATGACATCGACACCGCCGGGCTCATCGCGCGCAAGCTGGGTGTGAAACTGGTCCTGGTAAGCGTGACGAGCACGAACCGGATCCCTTACATCATATCGGGCAAGGTCGACATGGTCATCGCGAACCTGGGAAAGACGGCGGAGCGTGAGAAGGTGATCTCCTTCTCGCATGCCTATGCGCCCTACTACAACGGCGTGTTCGGACCGCCCCAGGACAAGGTCGAGCGCATGGCCGACCTGGCGGGAAAGACGATAGGCGTCACCCGCGGGTCGATCGAGGACCTGGAGCTTACCCAGGGCGCGCCGGCCTCCACGACGATCAAGCGTTTCGAGGACAGCAACAGCACCATGTCGGCGTTCCTGTCGGGACAAGTGGACCTGGTCGCGACCGGCAACGCCGTGGCGGCCACCGTGCTGAGCAAGAACCCGCCGCGCAGGCCCGAAACCAAATTCCTGATCAAGAGCTCGCCTTGCGCCATCGGCATTAACAAGGACGAGAAGCCGCTCCTGGCCAAGGTCAACGACATCATCGACCAGGCCAAGGCCGACGGCGAACTCTCGGCCATTTCAAAGAAGTGGCTCCGCATCGATCTTCCGAAAGACCTGTGACGGGCGGGAGGGATGACCGATGAGGGCCTTGCCTGTCGACCGGGAGACACCGCGGGCGATTCGGCATGCAATACGGCAGCGCGGCAAAGCGACGATGCGGCAAGGCCATGAATCTCGCCGTCACGGCGCCATGCCCTCGAGTGTTCTCGCGGCGTGCCGCAGCCCACCCAGGATGGCATCGGCGACGCGCGGCGAAAAATCCTTCGGCAGGTCCGCTTGCGCTTCGGCAATGGCTGCCGGCGTGCGGGCGAGGAGTTCTTCGATGATCGGCTCGGCGGTCGGGGCATAGCCGACTTTCCGCGCGGTGCTGTTGAAATGCCTGCGTTGAATGCCGTGCATTTCATAGTGCCGGTTCTTGCCGAGCAAGGCCATTGCCAGTTTGATTTCCTGCGCGGACCATTGCCTGGGGCCGTCGCCCAGGACCGGATAGGCCGACATCACGTCGTACAGCCGGGTCAACCGGAAGCGGCCGCGCGGCAGAAGCTGGATGCTGAAATTCTTGGCGTGGCCGTCGGGCGCCCGTAGCAACCAGAACAGGACTTGCGCGGCCATCAGCGTTTTCATGTCCGCCTCGGCGTCGACCGATTGCCGCAGCGTGGCGAACAAAGCCTTCAGCCCCGGGCCGCCTTCGTTTTCGTATTTGCGCAACGGCGAACAGCCCTCGACCTGGCAGAAATCTTCCTGCGGCAGACGCATGAGCCATTGCCCGTCGGGGGCGAGACGCCGGTCGAAGCGCTCCACCACGAGGACGCGCTGCTGCCCGAAGGTTGCGATACGCGCCTCGGCGACGTTCAATCCATAGGCCTTCAGCAGTCTCAGGCACAGCCACTCGTTGTCGACGGACGTGGTGAAGTCCGCCTGGCGCCCGCCCATCAAGCCTAATGGAAGCTTGAAGATATGGCTCGTGGGCGTGACGCCGCGCGGCGCCAGCCACTGTCCGTCCCACCACAGAAAGGCTGTCTTTTCTTGCGCGCCGGCCAGGGAAATGCGGAAGTCCGCATCCGGGTCCCGGCCGGCGGCGAAGGCTTGCGGCGAAACGGTTTCGATCAAGTGCCGTTCGATGTCCTCTTCGGACAGCGGCTTGCCCTCGATGCGATCGAAGTCCGCCGGTATCTCGTCTTCACCCAGGATCTGCACGGCGCCCACGCACTCCCGTCCGATGGCCTTGAGCAGATCGAAGGGATCGGTCGATCCCGTCCTGAAGCGCTCCGCCCCGCGGCGGCGAATGGCGTCGCTGTCCGGCAGCAGGTTGTCGAAGAAGTTGGCGACCCTCTCTCCCTTGATCGGCAGGTTCTGCATGGAGAAAGGCAGCGACAGTGAAAGCGGCCGGCCGATGTCGGCTTCCACCCAATCCGGGTCGTAGCGCAATTCCGGCTCCCCACGCACGGGGATCGTCCATCGCCCGACGCGGACGCCGTTGGTCCAGATGGACAGGCTGCGGCTGTGCGATCTGCGGCCCATGTCACCAGTCCGTTCGCGCGCTTGGCGACGAGGCGGCATCCCCGCGAGGACCGACGGTCAATTCCAGCCCCAAGGCCGCGCACCAGCTCAACAATTGCGCCACGCTCAGCTCCTGGGCGTGCAATTCCAGATGCGAAACCCTCGATTGGCTCAGGCCCATGCGTCCGGCCAGCGCGGACTGGGTCAGCCCTTGCGCCTTGCGGGCGGACTGTAGGACCACCCCCAGTTGGGCAGGGGTCGACAGGATAAAAGGCGGCGGCATAGGAAAAATACCTGTATTTCAGTTAAACGCAGGATAGCTGAAAATCAGATATTCGTAAAATATTTGATTTTCAGATAATACGCCAGGGCAACAAGCCTGAGATCCACCGCCGCACGGACCGGCCATACCGGACAGTACAAGTACACTCCAGCGCTGGATATGGGAAGGATGGAGGCACCGAGCTCGAGCAGCGCCAGGCCGGCTACCGCAGCGATGCGCGCACGGGACAAGCCGCTCCGGGCTGGGACCGAAGCCGCTACGCGATCGCGGATTGGGCGGCCAACCCGGTGTCCATAAGCCATGACGGCGGCCTCGCCTGTTCCATGCATGGCCAGGGCGCCTGGCGCTACAACGTCGTCGCCCCCGACCTCGGCGCCTTCCTGGCGGCGCTGGCGCGCTGGATCGACTATTACCGCGGCGAGCGATCGGGCCGGATACTCGACGCCGATTTCGAGGTGGCGCCGGGTATCGCGGACGAGGTCCTGCACAAAGTGTGCGGCGGGCTGCCCGAAACCGAAGCGAGGAATCTCGCGGATTTCTTGCTGGGAACCGTCTGACGCCGGCTCACCGCCCCACTGCCCTTACTGCGCCACGATGCCGGCGTCCTTGATGGTCTTGGCCCATTTCCCGATTTCGCTGTGGATCAGGTCGCCCAATTGCGGGCCCGACAAAGCCAGGGGGTAGATGCCCTGGGTATCCAGGCTATGGACCACCGCCGGATCCTTGATGGCTTCTGCAAAGGCCTGGCCCAGCTTCTTCACCACGTCCGGCGGCACGCCCGCGGGCGCGGCCACGCCCATCCAGATCGACGATTCGAAGCCGGGATAGGTTTCCTCGACGGCGGGCACGTCGGGCAGTTGCGGAATCCGGCCCTTGCCCGTGACCGCCAGCGCCCGCAACTCGCCCTTCTGTATCAGGCCGATGGAAGTCGCGTAGGCGTCGACCTTGACGTCCACGCGGCCCGCGATCAGGTCCGTCTTGGTCGGCCCCGCGCCCTTGTACGGCACGTGCACCATGGACAAGCCGCCCACCTCGGACAGCAGCGCCATGGTCAGGTGCGGGAAGGTGCCCACGCCGGCGGTCGCGTAGCTGACCTTGCCGGGATGCGCCTTGGTATAGGCGATGAACTCGGCGAAGGTCTTGTGCGGCTTGGAAGGGCTGGCGACCAGCAGGCCGGGATGCCAGGCCAGGCCCGAGATCGGCACGAAGGCTTTCTCCGTGTCGTAAGGCAGTTGCCTGATCAGTGAAGGATTGGAGGCGTGCGACGGCTGCACCAGCAGCAGCGTATAGCCGTCGGGGGCCGCCTGCGCCGCGGTGGTCGATCCCACGATGGCGCCGCCGCCGCCCTGGTTGTAGATGACGATGGGCTGGCCGAGGATTTTCTGCGCGCGCTCGCAGACGATGCGCGCCGCCACGTCGGTGCTGCCGCCCGGCGGGAACGGCACGATGAAGCGGATGGGATGGTCGGGATAAGCGGCATGCGCCGGCAAGGCGCCGCCGCACGCAACGGCCACGCAGGCCGTGGCGAGGGCTGACAGCAGTTTCATGGTCGTCTCCTGCCTATGTATGTTTTTCTTCCGCGCCGCGATGGGCGCGCGGGCCCCGCGCGATGCGTCAGCCGGGATCCAGGCGCAGCAGTTCGGTCAGTTCGCCGACGTGCCGGGCGCGGTCCAGTTGCATGACCGCCTCCGCCACGCGGTCGGTGGAAGGGCCGAACACCGGCCCGGCCAGGCGGCGGAATTTCTCCACGATCTTGCCGGTGGCGGGCCGCAGCATTTCCATCTGCAGCGCGCTCGCCTCATGGACCTCGCCGTCGCAGGCGACGCGCACCGTCACGCGCTCCTTGTCCGCGGACGGCGGCAGCAGTTCGACCTTGGCGGCCAGCGCGAGCACCTCGGCGTCGGTGGTGCGCGCGTAGAAATCGTGTTCGTCGATGGGCTTGCCCAGCAATGCCGCCGTCGTGCAGAAACTGGCGCTGGTGCGCGCCTGCAGCGCATTGGCATAGGGCGCGACGTTCTGGAAACCCGGGTTCTCGAAGGTATCCTTGGGCGCCAGGATGGAGACGCGCGAGATGCGCGCCGGATCCAGCCGGTGGCGCTTCGCCAGGTCGAGCGCCAGGTACATCGGCGTCTGCACGAAGATGCACACCGGATATTCCTTGTAGATCGTGTCCTCGATCAGCAGATGCTTGCCCAGGCCGCGCGTGGCCTCGGCCGCATGCCCGGCATCGCCGCCGCCGAAGGCGCGCAGGAAGCCGGACTTGCCCTCGAAGACCAGCGGCGATGCCGTGCCGCCCAATTGCGCCAGGCGCGCCGCGCTGACGCCGCTGCGCGCGGCCCAGCCGACATTGAACTTGACCTCCATGGTGCCGGACAGGAAACCCTCGCCGAAGCCCGAGGCAAACATGGCCGCGTAGCCCAGCGCGTTCATCAATCCGGCCTGGTCCAGCTTCAACAGCTTGCCGGCCGCCGCCGCCGCGCCCACCGCCCCGGCCACGCCGGTGGCGCGGAACCGGGGCAGCATGCCGGGCGCGGCCAGGTAGGCGCGGCCGACCAGTTCATAACCCGCGATCACGCTCGCCAGGAAATCCGCGCCGGAAGCGCCCTGCTCCTCGGCCACGGCCAACGCGGCCGGCACCACGACCGCGGACGGATGCGACTTCTCCAGGAAATCGTCCAGCGAACTGCCGTTCACCAGCGTGGCGTTGACCAGGGCGGCGTCGATCGCCGGCACGCCGGCGCGGCTGCCGATCACAGTCGCGTTGCCGCGATTGCCCTGGACGAAAGCCGCGGCCAGGGCGGGCACCGGCAGGCCGCGCGCCGTCAGGGCCGTGGCGATGGCGTCCAGGACGCGCGACTTGGCCAGTTCGACGATGTCCGGCCGCAGGCCCGCTGTCGTGGTGGCCTGGATGAATGCTGCCAACTGCTCGCTGACGGTGGACATGTGTCGGGTCTCCTGTCATTGCGCCAGTCCCCTTGGGGCGCCGCCGTTGTTATTCCTATCCTGACGCGGCCCGGTCCCCTGGCTGCCGTGTGCCGGCGGGAGGGGGCGGGTCACGGCGGCATACTGCGGCGCGCCGGCGAACTTCTCAAGCGAAACATCCGATTGGCCCCCCATGCCATTTTGGAAAGGCCCGCATGCGGCGGCGCGTCAAACCAAACCAAACGCGCGATGCCGCGGGCGCACGCGGCCACGACAGCGCCACGTTCCAAAAAGTGGGCAGGGGTCAGTCGGATGTTTCGCTTGACCCCCTATTCAGGGCGATTGCCTAATGTCCCCACCGTCCTTCCCATCGTGATGGCTGCCGGAGCGCTACGCCGATGTCTTCATCCCTGCCGCTTGAAGGAATTACCGTCGTCGAACTCGGGCACAGCGTGGCCGCGCCCTACGCGGGCCAGATACTCGGCGACCTGGGCGCGCGCGTCGTCAAGATCGAACGGCCCGGCAAGGGCGACGACGCCCGTTCCTGGGGCCCGCCCTTCGTCGGCGGCGTATCGGCCTGCTTCCTGAGCCTGAACCGCAACAAGCACTCCGTCGCGCTGGACCTGAAGGACCCGGCGGCGCGCGCCGGACTGCGCGACTTCGTCAGGCGCGAGGCCGACGTCGTCCTGCAGAACCTGCGCCCCGGCGCCGTCGCGGCATACGCGCTGGACGGCGCCACCCTGCGCGCCGACAACGAACGGCTGATCTACTGCAATATGGGCGCCTTCGGCGCCGCCGGCCCGTTGGCGCAACGTCCCGGCTACGACCCCTTGATGCAGGCCGCCGGCGGCATCATGGGAATCACCGGCGAGCCGGGCCGGCCGCCGGTGCGCGTGGGCGTATCGCTGGTGGACATGGGCACCGCCATGTGGGCGGTGATCGGCATCCTGTCGGCCCTGCGCGCGCGCGCCGCCGGCGGCGCCGGCTGCGTGGTGGACGTGTCGCTGTACGAAACCGCGCTCGGATTGATGAGCGTGCACATCGCCAACTTCTCGGCCTCCGGCGAAGTCCCGCTGCCGTACGGCTCCGGCGCGCCCATCACCGCCCCCTACCAGGCCTTCAAGGCGCGCGACGGCTACCTGGTGATCGCGGCCGGCAATACCGGCCAATTCCACAAGCTGTGCGACGTGCTGCATTGCCCCGAATGGCGCGCGGACCCGCGCTACGAAACCAACGAGGGCCGGCTGCGCCACAAGGCCGCCCTGGCGCGGGACATCGAAGCCAGGCTGGCGCTGGAAGACGTGGAAACCTGGGTAGCGGCGCTGGAGCGCGCGGGCGTGCCGTGCGCCCCCATCCGCGACGTGCGCCAGGTGTCGCGCGACCCGCAGACCCGGGCCCTGGGCATCCTGCGCGACGGCGACGGGCGGCTGCCGGCCATGGTCGGCCTGCCGCTGAGCTTCGACGCGCGGCGCCCCGGCCTGCGGCATGGGCCGCCCGCGCTGGGATCGCATACGCTGGAGGAACTGGCGGAAACCGGCGGGGAACGAGCCGCCCGCGAATAAGCCGCCCGCAATCGCGCCGCGCAATCCCCGGCGCCTCATCCACGACAAGGAACCCCATGGAAAACGACAAGACCCTGGCGGAAAAGCAGGCCTACCTGGACAAGCTGGTGCGGGACCGCGGCTACGTGCTGGATTATCACAAGATCCTGGTCAAGCATGACTTCGAGGCCATGACCGCCATCAACCGTCTCCTGGAGACCGTCTACCTGAAGGATCGCCTGCTGGACCGGCGCACCAAGGAATTGCTGTCCATCTTCGGCCTGATCCTGGGACGCGCCGCGCGCGGCCAGATCCAGAGCCACATGCAAGTGGCGGTGGACCTGGGCGCGACGGCCGGCGAATTGCTGGAACTGGTGGAACTGGTGCTGCCCATGGCGGGCTTCGCCACCTTCCAGATCGGCTTCGCCGCCTGGTGCGACTTCTTCCAGGTGGACGGCCTCGAACCCACGGTGGCGCGTTTCGAGGGCGGCCGTCCGGCCTAGGACGCATCGACGCGAAAGGAATATCCGCATGCCCGCGCACCGGCCCCGCGCCGGGCCGGCCCAGGAAAAAGACACATAGGAAGACGACACATGGAATTCCCGGACTACGCCACCCTCGCCTGCGCCATGGCGCGGCCCCACGTCCTGCAGGCCACGCTGAACCGGCCCGAGGTCATGAACGCCTTGAACACGCAGATGGGCCATGACCTGCTGGACCTGTGGACGCGGCTGACCGAGGACCCGGGCGACGTGCGCTGCGTCGTGCTGACGGGCGCCGGCGAACGCGCGTTCTGCGCGGGCGGCGACCTGAAGGAGCGCAACGGCATGAGCGACGACCAATGGCGCCGCCAGCACGAGCTGTTCGAACGGGCCTACGCGCGCCTGATCGACCTGCCCGTGCCCGTGATCGCTGCGGTGAACGGCGCCGCCTACGCCGGCGGCTTCGAACTGGCGCTGGCCTGCGACTTCATCCATGCCGCCGAGACCGCCCGCTTCGCCCTGACCGAGGCCACGCTGGGCATCATGCCCGGTTGCGGCGGCACGCAGAACCTGCCGCGCGCCATCGGCGAGCGGCGCGCCCGGGAAATGATAATGACCGGCCGGCCCTGCACCGCGCGGCAGGCGTATGAATGGGGCGCGGTGAATTGCCTGGTCGAACCCGGCCGGCTGCTCGAGGAAGCGCTGGACACCGCCGCGACCATTGCGGGCAACGCGCCGCTGTCGGTGCGGCAGGTCAAGAAATCCATACGCTACGGCATGCAGATGGAGTTGCAGACGGCCTTGCGCTTCGAGGTCGAAGCCTACAACCACCTGATCCATACCGCCGATCGCGCCGAAGGCGTCCTCGCCTTCAACGAAAAGCGCAAGCCGCGGTTCCAGGGACATTGACATGCAAAATTTCGCCTCCCCTCCCCAGCGGGACGTCGCCCTGCGCGAAGTCGGCCTGCGCGACGGCCTGCAGATCCACCCGACCTTCATGCCCACCCAGGCCAAGCTGGCCTGGATACGCGCCGAAGCGGCCGCCGGCATGCCCGAGATCGAAGTCACCTCCTATGTGCCGCCCAAGCTGATCCCGCAGTTCGCCGACGCCGAGGAGGTAAGCCGGCTGGCGCTGCGGGTGCCCGGGCTGACCGTGGCCGCGCTGATTCCCAACGCGCGCGGCGCCCAGCGCGGCATCGAGCTGGGCGTGCACAAGCTGAACTTCGTCATGTCGGTCAGCCGCACCCACAACCTGAAGAACGTGCGCCGCGAGCGCGAGGATTCCGTGGCGGACTTCCGCGCCATCCGCGCGCTGTGCGACGCCCTGCCGCCCGAGCGCCGGCCGGTGCTGGGCGGCGGCCTGTCCACCGCGCTGGGCTGCTCCTACGAAGGCCGCATTCCCGCCGCCGACGTCGTGCGCTACGCCGCCCAACTGGCCGAAGCGGGCGCCGACGAGATCGTGGTGGCAGATACGGTGGGCTATTCCGGCCCCGCGCAGGTGCGCGAGGTCTTCCGCCTGGTCATGGCCGAAGTGGCGCCGCTGCCCGTGGCGGCGCACTTTCACGACACGCGCGGACTGGGCATCGCCAATGCGCTGGCGGCGCTGGACTGCGGCGTGCGGGCCTTCGACGCGTCCCTGGCCGGCATGGGCGGCTGTCCTTTCGCGCCCGGCGCCACCGGCAACATCGTCATGGACGACCTGTGCTTCCTGATGGCGTCCATGGGCCTGCGCACCGGCGTCGACCTGGAACGACTGCTGGCCGTGCGCGACATCGTGCGCGCGGCCTTGCCCGACATCGACATGTACGGCGGCGTGGCGCGCGCGGGCCTGCCGCGCCTGGATACGGGAGTCTTGCGATGAACGAGCAGATGGACGACGAGCTGGCCGTGGCCGTCACGCGCGACTGGCCGGAGATCCGCGACAACGTGCGCCGCATATGCGCCGGCTTCGGCGGTGAATACTGGCGCGGGCTGGAAGCCCAGGAAGCCTATCCCACTGAGTTCGTGCGCGCCCTGACCGAGGCCGGCTACCTGGGCGCATTGATACCCGAGGCCTATGGCGGCGTCGGCCTGCCGCTGCGGGCGGCTTCCGCCATCCTGGAGGAAATCCATGCCGCCGGCTGCAACGCGGGCGCCTGCCATGCGCAGATGTACATCATGGGCACGCTGCTGCGGCATGGCTCCGAAGCACAGAAGCAACGCTACCTGCCCGGCATCGCCGACGGCACCCTGCGGCTGCAGGCCTTCGGCGTGACCGAACCGACCTCGGGCACCGACACCACCCGCATCAAGACCCGCGCCGAACGCCAGGGCGACCACTACGTGGTGAACGGACAGAAGGTGTGGACCTCGCGCGCCCTGCACTCGGACCTGATGCTGCTGCTGGCCCGCACCACGCCGCTGGAACAGGTGCAGAAGAAGACCGACGGCATTTCCGTCTTCCTGGTGGACATGCGCGGCGCGCTGGGCCGCGGCCTGGAAATCCGGCCGCTGAAGGCCATGATCAACCACAACACCACCGAGGTGTTCTTCGACAACCTGCGCATCCCGGCGGAGAACCTCATCGGCGAGGAAGGCCGCGGCTTCCGCTACATCCTGGACGGCATGAACGCCGAGCGCACGCTGGTCGCCAGCGAATCCCTGGGCGACGCGCGCTGGTTCATCCGCAAGGCGAGTGAATACGCCTGCGAGCGCGTGGTCTTCGACCGGCCGATCGGCAAGAACCAGGGCATCCAGTTTCCCATCGCGCGCGCCTATGCCCGCACCGAGGCGGCCGACCTGATGATCCGCAAGGCGGCGGCGCTGTTCCAGGCCGGCCGCCCCTGCGGGGACGCCGCCAACATGGCCAAGCTGTTGGCCTCGGAAGCGGCCTGGGAGGCCGCCGAGGCCTGCCTGCAGACCTACGGCGGCTTCGGCTACGCGCGCGAGTACGACGTCGAGCGCAAATGGCGCGAGGCGCGCTTGACGCAGATCGCCCCGGTATCCACCAACATGATCCTGGCCTACCTGGGCGAACACGTCCTGGGCATGCCGCGTTCGTATTGACGCCGGACGCACGGCATCCCCTCCCCCTTCGGAGACCGGCAATGAAAAGAGGCTACGCCGATACACCCCACGGACAGATCCACTACGCGGTCGCGGGACAAGGCGCGCCGGTGGTGCTGATCGCCCCGTCCAAGCGCTCCTCGCGCGTGCATGCGGACCTGATACCGCTGCTGGCGCGGCGCTACCGCGTGCTGGCGCCGGACAACTACGGCTACGGCAATTCCGATCCCCTGCCGCCGGAGGCCACCATCGACATGCTGGCCGAGGGCGTCATGGCCAGCCTGGACGCCATCGGCGAGAAACGCGCGCACTTCTACGGCCTGCACACCGGCAACAAGATCGCCGCCGCCATCGCCGCGCGCTGGCCCGACCGCGTCGGCAAGCTGGTGCTGGCCGGACACAGCCACAGCCTCATTCCCGACCAGGCGCGCCGCAACGCGGTCATCGGCGACCTGGTCAAGGACTTCCTGAAAGCCGATACGG
Organism: Bordetella genomosp. 10; assembly: GCF_002261225.1. NCBI lineage: Bacteria > Pseudomonadati > Pseudomonadota > Betaproteobacteria > Burkholderiales > Alcaligenaceae > Bordetella > Bordetella genomosp. 10. The sequence goes on along the minus strand of NZ_NEVM01000002.1, from coordinate 575,377 downwards.
CCGGCGAAGGCCCGCTGCGCGAACTCAAGGCCTGGGCCGCGCTGTTCCGCCGCATCGACGCGGTGTGGTGGGACGACGCGCTGTTCGCCGGCGGCGACACGGCCGCGCGCATCGCCCTGGCCAAGCGCGTCGTCCTGGACTACCTGCAATCGGCCGACAGCACCGTCGGCCTGTACCAGGCGAATTTCAACTACGACCTGGGCGACGCCATGACGCGCATCAAGGCGCCCACCCTGATCCTGGAGATCGCCACGCCGGCCGAGGACCGCGACTACGGCCGCCAGGCCGAGCACGTGCAGCGGCTGATCCCGGGCGCCTACGTCGCCACCCTGCACGAGGCCGAGGGCCATACCCACACCCTGGAAGGCCGGGCCGCCGACGTGGCGCGCATCCTGGGCGAATTCTTCGCGTAGGCGCCGCGGCGCGCCGGCCGCTTCCGCCGCCGGGGCGATGCCGTCAGCCGCCGGGCTTGAGGAGACAACGATGAAAACCACGCTGAAAAATACCCTCGCCGCCATGGGCCATGCCGCCAGGCGGGCCATCCGGCCTCGGCCGGCCGTGCGCCGCGCGGCCTGCGCGGCCGGCTTGTGCGCCCGTTTGCGTGCCCGTTTGCGCGACGGTTTGCGTGCCCGTTTGCACGCCGGCGGCGCGGCCGCCTGTCTGGCCGCGCTCGCCCTGGTCCTAGCCGCGCCCGCGCGGGCCGAGTCCGCCCAGGACTATCCGTCCCGGCCGATCAGGATGATCGTCGCCTATGGCGCCGGCGGCGCCAACGACATCATCGCGCGCATCGTCGCCAAGGAACTGAACGAGGTGCTGAAGCAGTCCGTGGTGGTGATCAACGTCCCGGGCGCGGGCGGCACCATCGGCGCCGGCGAAGCAGCGCGGGCCGCCCCGGACGGCTATACCCTGCTGATGGCGGCCGGCGCCCATGCGCTGGCGCCCAGCCTGTACAAGAAGCTGACCTACGACATCGTCAAGGACTTCGCGCCGGTCGGGCTGGCGGGACGCGGCAGCTACGTGGTTTCCCTGAACAACGAAGTGCCGGCCAGGACGCCGGCCGAGCTGATCGCCTATGCGAAGAAACCGGGCGTCAACCTGCGCTTCGCCTCCTCCGGCGTGGGAGCGCCGCCGCACCTGGCGGGCGTGCTGTTCCAGGCGCGGACCGGCGCCACGCTGACCCACGTGCCCTACAAGTCCGAGCCGGAATCGCTGAACGACCTGCTGGCCGGCCGCGTGGAGATGGGCTTCATCACCGTATCCAACGCCCTGCCGCTGATCCGCGCGGGCCGCATGCATGGCGTGGCGGTCACCTCGGCCACCCGGTCGTCGGTGCTGCCGGACATGCCGACGCTGGCGGAATCCGGCCTGCCGGGCTTCGACATCAGCACCTGGTGGGGCATACTGGCGCCGGCCGGCACGCCACCGGCCATCGTCGACAAGCTGCATGCGGCGCTGGCCAAGGTCGTCGCCGAACCGCGCTACAAATCCCTGTTGGCGGCGCAAGGCATGGACGTCGCCAGCAGCCCCGACCCGCGCAGCTTCGCCGGTTTCATCAAGGCCGAGAAAGACCGCTATGCCGGCATCGCCAAGGCGGCGGGCATCCAGCCGGAGTGACGCGCGCCGGTCTCGACGGCACTGCCGCCTCTATCGCCCCTATCGCCCCCTATCGCGGGAGAGAAGCATGAATCTGCTCGTAGACGGCCATTCCATTGCCTATTCCGACGACGGGCAAGGCACGCCCCTGGTCCTGCTGCATGCCTTCGCGGCCGACCGCACGCTGTGGCAACCGCAGATACAGGCCTTGAGCCCGCGTTGGCGCGTCATCGCGGTGGACTTGCGCGGCTTCGGCGCGTCCGGCCGCACCAACGGCGCCGCCGTGGACGTCGACCGCTATGCCGACGACGTCGCCGCGCTGCTGCGGCAGGCCGGGATCGGCCAGGCGGTGGTCGGCGGCATATCGCTGGGCGGCTACGTGTCGCTGGCGCTGGCGCAGCGGCACCCCGGCTTGCTGCGCGGCCTGCTGCTGGCCAACACGCGCGCGGGCGCCGACAGCGACGCCGCCCGCGCCGCGCGCCGCGAGCTGGCCGAGGCGCTGCGCCGGCAAGGCAGCGCAGCGGCGGCCGCCTTCTACGGCGACAAGCTGTTCGGTCCCACCATGGCCGAGCCGGCCCGGCAGGCGATACGCGCGATGCTGCTGCGCCAACACCCGCAGGCCATGATTTCCGCGCTGCTGGGCATGGCCCAGCGTCCCGACCGCAGCGGCTTCCTGGGCCGCATCGACATCCCGACGCTGATCGTCAGCGGCACCGCCGACGTCCTGATCCCCTCCACGGAAAGCCAGTTCATGCACGAGCGCATACGCGGCAGCGTCTTCGTCGACATTCCCCAGGCCGGGCACCTGTCCAACTTCGACAAGCCCCAGGCCTTCAACGAAGCGGTGCAAGCATTCATGGAGAAACTGGCATGACGCGGGACAGCACGACCATCGCCCCTCTTTCGGCCCGTTCTTCGGCCCATTCTTCGGCCCACGGTTCAGCCCATCTTTCGGCCTTGTACACGGCCCTGCGCGGCCGCGATTTCCCGCCGGCCACCCGCGCCGCGGCGAAGTCCGCCATCCTGGACGGCGTGGGCTGCATCCTGGCGGGCGTGCCCACCGGCACGGCGGGCATCGTCCGCGCGACGCTCGCCGAATTCGGCGGCCGGCCGCAGGCCAGCATACTGGGCACGCGCGAGCGGGCCTCCATCGCCGGCGCCGCCATGGCCAACGGCGTGGCCGGCCACGTCATCGACTACGACGACACCAATGCATCCATGATTGGCCATCCCAGCACCGTGCTGGCGCCCGTCATCCTGGCGCTGGGCGAAGCGGGAGGCCGCACCGGCGACGACGTGGTGCGCGCCTATATCGTCGGCTTCGAAATCGAAACCCGCCTGGGACGCTGGATGAATCCCGGGCATTACGGCGCGGGCTGGCATGCCACGTCCAGCCTGGGCATATTCGGCGCCGCGGCGGCCGCCTGCCATCTGCTGGACCTGGATGCCGGGCAATTCGCCCATGCCGTGGGCATCGCCGCGTCGGCTTCCTCGGGCCTGCGGCGCAATTTCGGTTCCATGACCAAGTCCTTCCATGCCGGGCACGCGGCCGAACGCGGCATCTGGGCGGCCGTGCTCGCCGGCAAGGGCTTTACCGCCTCGCCCGATCCGTTCTCCGGCGACGAAGGCTTCCTGGCGATGTACCGCGCGTCGACGTCCGGACCGGCAGCGCCGGAGGCCGTGGACACGGTGAACGGGAAAGCGGCGCGGGGGGAAGCGGCCCAAGAAGCAACCAGCGGCGAAGCGGCCGCCCTGGACGCGGACGGCCCGCTCGAACTGGACACCGTCGGCATAGGCGTCAAGCCCTATCCCTGCTGCGGCGCGGGCCTGACCGTCATCGACGCCATGCTGGATCTTTGCGCATCGCACCGCCTTGCCGCGTCGCAGGTGGTTCGCATCGACTGCGCGGTCAGCGCGTTCGCGCGGCGCATCATGCCCTTCGATGGCGCGGATGACGAGTTGCAAGCCAAATACTGCCTACCGTACTGCCTGGCCGTCGCCCTGCTGGATGGACGCGCCGGCCTGCGCCAGTTCGACGCGCCGCGCGTGCGGGAGGGCGACGTCCAGCGCATGATGGAACGGGTCCGCCTGGCGTTCTCCGATACCCTGGCCACCGGCAACGGCCGCTTCGGCGTGGATTTGCGCGTCTCCCTGTCCGATGGCCGCGTGTTGCGGCAGGAAGTGGAAACGCCGCGCGGCCACCCTGCCCGGCCCTTGTCGGCGGAAGAATTGGCCCGCAAGTTCATCGAGTGCGCCGAGACCGTGCTGGACACGACGGCCGCGCGCCAGGCCTTGGCGCGCCTACAGACGCTGGACGATCTGCCGAACCTGTCGCCCCTGCTGGAGACCTTGCGGCCGGCGGACTGAGCAGGACAGGGAAATCGCCTGCGTCCTGTCCCCTGCCTTCCACCGGTGGCCGCCCTGTCCGCCGCTCAGGGCAGCAATACGCTGCGGCGCTCGAAGTTGGCCTCCTCGATGGCCAGCGGCTTGATCGCGCGCAGCAGCCAGCGCGTGTCTTCCTTGCGGCTGTGCAAAAAATACGGCAGCTTCGGGCACGCCGGCATCGGGTCCTCGCAGCGCAGTTCCACCAGTTGGCCGCGCGCCACCAGCGGCCGCACGAACCCCGCCGCCAGCAGGCACAGCCCCAGCCCGGCCACCGTCAATGCGGCCACCGCGCTCATGCTGCTGGTCGTGATGACGCGCTGGAATTTCAGCCCGTGCGTTAGCGCCCAATTGTCCAGCGCCATGGTCAAGCCGGACTCCTGCGACATGGCGATCACCGGATGCCGCTCCAGCATTTCGCGGGTCAGCACCGTATCGTCGCCCACCAGCTCGGGCGCCGCCGTCCAGATCAATTCGACCTCGCGCAGGGGCTCGGCGACGACGCTGGCGTTCTTCGACGGCGCCGGCATGATGGCGAAGTCCAGCTCCCCCTGCGCCACCTTGGCCATCAGGGTCTTCGCCAGCCCGACATAGGGCTCCAGCACGACGGCCGGATAGTCCCTGCGCACCCGCGCCACCAGCGCCGGCAGGCAGGTGTGGATGACGAACTCGCCGATGCCGAAGCGGCAGACCCCGCGCAAGGCCGTGGTCGTATGCATGCTGGCGCGGATATCGTCCTGCAACGCCAGCATCCGGGCGGCCAGGTCGAACAAACGCATGCCCGAATCGGTCACCTTCGCGCGCGGTCCGGAGCGGTCGAACAGCGATTCGCCCAGGTCGGATTCCAGTTCCGCGATGCGCTTGGACAGCGACGACTGCGTCGTATACAGCCGCTCCGCCGCCAGCCCGAAACTGCCCAGCTTGGCCGCCCAGAAAAAGGCCTCCAGTTGCTTTAGTGTCATCGACGTCCACCATCCATGCAGCAGAACCGTGATCCCGTGTCTCCCCGGGGTTCGCGCTATCGTAGCGGCGATCGCCGTTTCGGGCCATCGGGGCGGACGCTGCATGCGGGACCGCGCCGCGTCGCCGGCGCGTGGGCGAACGTGGCGCCGGTTCAGGCAGGGAGCGCGGCGAAGCCCGCCCAGAACAAATGGTTCCGGCTCGCGTCGAGGTCCAGCTTGTTGCGGAACTCCAGCCTGCCGTCCCCGCCTACCGCGAACACCGAAAGCCCCGCCGGCACCTCCGCCAGGCCCGCGGGCGTGCGGACCCAGCGCGGCGTCATGTTCGCGGCCACCAGCCAGCGGCCTTCGGGATGCACCTGGAAAGTCCGAGGGTGCATGCCGTGGGTATCGGCCGTCTGGATCAAGGTGGGCAGGCCGTTGCCGGGATCGATGGCATAGACCGAGATGGTGTTCTCGGCGCCGTTGAAGACCTGGCGGCCGTCTTCCTCGACCGTGCCGTCCGCACGGTTGGAGACGTACACCGTCCTGCCGTCGGGATGCACGTGTATCGCGCCGACCAGTTGTCGGGGCTTCTCGTGCCGGGGATCCCGCAGCGTCGTCCGCCGGCAGCGCAAGGCGTAATCGTCGCCCATGTCGAACAGCGCGATCTCGTTCTGCCGCTCGATGGACAGGTACATCCAGGGCATGGCGGGATGAAAATCCACGTGCCGCGGCCCGAAGCCATGGCCGCCGCCGGGCGCGAGCGTGCGCCAGTGCGTCAGCTTGCCGTCGGCATGCCGGAGGAGCATCACCGCGCCCGGGTCCTCCGCCTTCTGCCCCGAGGCGTCGTTGCCGCGCAGGGGCAGCACGGCCACGCTGTCATCCGGGGTCAGCAGCAACTGGTGCGCGGTCTTGGGCAGATCGGGCAGTTGCTGCGGCACGGGGGCGCCCAGGCGTCCGTTCGCATCGATCTCGAACACGTCCACGCGGCTGGGATGCGCGGACGTGACGAATGCGTAGCGCGAGCGCGAGTCCGTCGCGACGTGCACGGGCCGGACCGGCAGCGGGATCGGCTCGCCTTCCGGCGCAAGGGAGCCGTCATCGCCCATGCGCAAGGCGCAAAGGCAATGCCGGGTGCCCTCGAACTTCGGCCGGCCGTCGCTGCACGCCGCGTACAGGATGGGCAACGAGGCATGCCGCCACAGGTACTGCAGGCCTTCGGGCAATTCGAACGCCGCGCGCCGCGCCAGCGTTCCATCCCGCGTATCCAGGTCGAACTGCAGCAGCAGCCGGCCTATCGCCGCGTAAAGCGCATACCTGCTTGCCATGGTCGTCTCACTCCGCGCTGATATTGGCCTTCTTCACGATGGGCGGCCACTGTTTCAGTTCGCGGTCGATCAGCTCGTCGACCGCGCTGGCCGGCTTGGGCAGCGGACGCACGCCGCTGCTCTCCAGCCTCTCGACGATACGCTTGTCCTGGAGCGTCGTCATGAAGGCCTTCTGCAAGGTGGCGACCACGTTCCCGGGCGTGCCGGCGGGCGCGAGGATGGCCATCCAGAACGAACTCTCGAAGCCGGGGTAGCCCATCTCCGCCACCGTCGGCAGGTCCGGATACTGCGGGATGCGTTCGAGGCTGGTGACCGCGTAGACCTTCAGCTTGCCGGACTTGATGTGTTGCGCCGCGGTCGCGTACGCGTCCACCTTCACGTCGTACACCCCGCCCAGCAGGTCGGTCATGGCCGGCCCCGCCCCCTTGTACGGGACATGGACCAGGTTGATGCCCGCGCGGTCCTTCAGCAGCTCCATCGTCAGGTGCGGGAACGTGCCCACCCCCGCCGTGCCGTAGGTCAGGGGCGGCTTGGCCTTGCGCGCCGCCTCCAGGAATTCCTTGAAGTTGTTGGGCGGGAACTTGGCGTTGGCCACCAGCAGGCCCGGCGTATCCGCCACCATGGCCACCGACACGAAATCCTTCTTCGTGTCATAAGGCAGCTTGGCATAAATGGCGGGATTCGCGGTATGCGAATTGGTGGTCATGATGATGGTGTAGCCGTCCGGCGGCGCCTTGGCGACATACTCCGTCGCCACGATGCCGCCGGCGCCGGCGCGGTTGTCGATGATCACCGGCTGGCCGAGCACTGCCTGCAGGGTCGGGGCGATCTGGCGGGCCACCACGTCGGTGGTGCCGCCGGGCGCGAAAGGCACGACCAGGCGGATGGGCTTGTCGGGATAGGCCGCGTGGCAAAGGCTGGCCGCGCCGGCCAGGGCGGCCGCGGCCGCCCATTTCGGGGCTTGGTGGAAATGCATGGTGGATGTCTCCGTTTTATAAGCATCATTTCCGGGGATACGCGCGGGGCCGCCGGATGGCCGGCGTCCCGCGGGCCCTTCATTCATCCACGGTTTTCCGGGCCTGGGTACCGCAACTGATGATTCCTTTCTCCTCCAGCGCCGCCATCTCGGCGTCGGAATAGCCGAGCTCGTCCAATACGTCCCGCGTATCCAGGCCGACGCGATGCTTGCCTACCCAGCGCATGCGGCCGGGCGCGCGGCGGAAGCGCGGAATGACGTTCTGCACGCGCACCGAGCCCAGCGCCTCGTCCGGCATGCTGACGATGCTCTCGTTGTGCCGGACCTGCGGATCGCCGAACAACTGCTCGACGTCGTAGATGGGGCCGGCCACCACCTCGTACTTCTCGAACTGGCGTATGACTTCGTCGAAGGTGTGCTCCGACACCCACTTGGCGATGGCGCCGTCGCACTCCTCCAGGCGCTTCACGCGGTCGGGATTGGTCTGCAGCGCGGGGTCGTCGGCCATGTCGTCGCGGCCGATGGCGCGGAACATGCGGATGGCGATGGAATTGGCGGCGCTGGACACCGCCACCCATTTGCCGTCCTTGCTGCGATAGGAATTGCGCGGCACGCTCCAGGTCGAACGGTTGCCGCGGCGCCGCGCGACGTGTCCCAACTGGTCGTAGTCGATCACCATCGGGCCCATCAGCGCCAGCATGGGCTCGTACAGGTTCAGGTCGATTTCATCGCCCTTGCCGCCGTTGCGGTCGCGCGCCCACAGGGCGGCCATGACCGAGTAGGCGCCCATCATGGCGGCGACGCCGTCCGCGAAGGGAAACTGCGGCAGCGTCGGCGGCCGGTCGGCCTCCCCGGTCACCATGGCGAAGCCGCTGAAGGCCTCGGCCAGCGTGCCCATGCCCGGCTTGTGCCGGTAGGGACCGTCCTGGCCGTAGCCGCTGATGTGCAGCATGACCAGGCCCGGGTTCTCCCGCGACAGGCTTTCGTAGTCCAGGCCCCAACTGGCGAAGCGGCCGGGCCGGAAGTTCTCGATGATGACGTCGGCGGTCCTCGCCAGTTCGCGGACGATGGCGGCGCCCTCGGGCCTGCCGACGTCGGCGGCCATGACGCGCTTGTTGCGCGCGGCGACGCGCCACCACAACCCCTCGCCGTCCTTGAAACGGCCGATGTTGCGGGTCTGGTCCCCCTTGGGATGCTCCACCTTGATGACGTCCGCGCCCAGGTCGGCCAGGTTGGTGGCCACCAGCGGCCCCGCGAAGACCATGCCCACGTCCAGGACCCGCAGGCCCACCAGCGGACCCTGGGCTCGCGGCGCTTGTTCGTTCATATCCTTCATGGCGACCTCAGGCCAGCAGCGAGCGCGCGATCATCATGCGCTGGATTTCGTCGGTGCCGCCGCCGATGCGCGCATGGCGCACGTAGCGATAGAACAGCGACAGCGGCAGTTCCAGCGCCTCGCCCATGGCGCCGTGGATCTGGATGGCGTCGTCCAGGGCCCGCGCGCCCCATTCGGCGGCCGCCAGCTTCACCATCGCCGCCTCGGTGCGCACGTCCTCGCCCGCATCGGCGCGCGAGGCCACCTCGTAGATCAGGTTGCGCACGGCGCGGATGGCCACGTACATGTCCACGATCTTCCACTGGATCGCCTGCCGCTCCGCCAGCGGCTTGCCGAAGGTGACGCGCTGCTTGGCCCAGTCGATGGACATGTCCAGGCCGCGCTGCATCTTGCCCAGGCAGAAAGGGCCGCGCAGCAGGCGGTCCATGATGGTCAGCCAGCGCTGGCCCATGGCGAAGCCCTGCCCGACCTCGCCCAGCACCGCCGAATCGGGAACGCGGCAATCGTCGAAGTTGACGATGAACTGCGACGGCGTCGAATCCAGCCAGGTCGGCAGGCCCTCCTCCACCACCTTCATGCCGGGGTTGTCGCGATCCACCAGGAACATCGTGATGCCGCCGCGCTGGCGCTTGTCCGGGTCCGTCACCGCCTGCACCATGACGAAGTCGCAGGCCAGGGCATTGGAAATCCACATCTTGGTGCCGTTGATGGACCACTCGCCGTTCTTGCGCACCGCGGCGGTCTTCATCATGCCGCCGGGATCGCTGCCGGCGTTGGGCTCGGTCTGCGCGAAGGCGGCGATCTTGCTGCCGTCTATGCAAGGCCGCAGGTATCTGTCGATCTGCTCGCCCTTGCAGTGATAGAGGATGTTCGGCACTTCCGCGAAGGGGAACGGCACCGCGCAGTAGTAGAACTCCTCCATGATCACCGCCTTGGCCAGCAGCGGCAGGCCCGAGCCGCCATGATCTTCGGGGATGTTCAAGCCCCACAGGCCGGTGTCCTGCGACAGCTTGTACAGCCGCTGCACCACCTCCGGCGGGAAGATCGCCCGCAGGGCGTCGCGCGCGCGCAGGCTGTGCGACTTCGCCGGATGCGCCAGGTATTTCTGCTCCAGCGGCAGCATTTCATCGCGCACGATCTGGCGCGCCAGTTCCTGGAATTGCCGGATCTCGTCGGGCAGGCGGAATGCGTGCGCCGCCAGTTCTGTGGCTTCAGTCATGCCTTCTCCATGGGGGTGGCCGCGGCCGGCGTGCGGCCGCCTTGTTGGGTGGCGACGCGCAACCAGCCGGCGGGTTGGCGTGGCAGGGCCTCCAGGCTTGCGAACAGGGCTTCGGGATCCAGCGGCGAGGCGGCGAAGTCCAGGCAGGAGCGGAACTTGGCATACAGCTCCTCGCGCGACAGCGGCCGTTCGATATGTCCGCGCGCGCGGGCCACCTTCTCGCTTTCCAGCAACGCGCCGGATTTCAGGCGGACCTTGACCTGGTCATGCCTGGCGTACTGCGGCATGAGCGCGTCGTAATCGGTGGACAGGGTGACGTGCACGCGGGGGATGATGTCCTGCACGTCCTGGCGCCGGACCACGGGATCCACCAGCTCCGCCAGCGTGACGCGGCGCTCCAGCAAGGCGCAGGCCATGGCGAACTGGATGCTGAATTTTCCTTCCAGCCCGGTCGACGGGCGGTCGGCGTGCAGAATGGCTTTCTGCGTCTTGCCGATGATGACCTCGACCGCTTCCACCTGCGCGGGGTCGATGTCGTGGCGCTGCGCCAGTTCCAGCATGGCGTCGATGGCGCGGTGGGTGCAGTAGCAGGTCGGATACTTCTTGATGCTCACGCCCTCGGACTCGATGCGCCAGCGCTCGCCCAGCGTGCCGGCCGGCGTCCCGGCGTCGTAGTCGCCATGCTGCGACACCGCGTTCATGAAGCCGCGCGGGTGCTCGAAGGCCGTGGCCGACGCGGTCATGCCGTTCGCCGCCAGGCGGGCCGACAGCAGGCCGGCGCGGGCGGCATTGCCCGCGTGGAAAGGCTTCATCATGGAGCCGAAGTTGGCGACGATGCCGCTGGCCTGCGAGGCGGCGACGGCCATGGCCCGCGCGGCCTGTTCCGCGTCCAGCCCGCGCAGGCGGGACACGGCCACCGCCGCGGCGACGGCGCCGTACAGCCCGGTGGGATGCCAGCCGCGTTCGTGCAGGTGGCCGCGCTCGCGCAGCGCCAGCTCGGACCAGACCTCGAAGCCGGCGACGTAGGCGGCGATCATGTCGGCGCCGCTGGCGCCCAACGCCTCGCCCTCGGCCAGCAAGGCCGGCACCAGGATGGCGCTGCGGTGGCCGCCGGCGTCGTCATAGTCCAGCGCATGCGCGGCGCAGCCGTTGATCCAGGCGGCCACGGGCGCCGGCGCGCGGCGCTGCGAGAACAGCAGCGACGCCTCGGGCTTCCCGTCGCCGTCCAGCACCGTCGCGGCCACGATTTCGGTCACCGGCTCCGTGCCGCCCGCCAGCATCACCGCCACGCAATCGATGAAGCCCAGCGTGGCGACGCGCACGGCCGCCGCCGGCAACCGTCCGTACTCCAGCCGGGACGCGAACGCCCCGAGCTCCCTGGTCAGTCCCATATACCCTCCTTCCCGATCGATGCGGGGCGAGCCGATGCGTTCATCGCACGGCCCGCCCCCGGATTCACTGCCCGGCCTGCCTGTAGCGGTTCAGGCTGCCGCCCTGCTTTACCGCGCCCGGCAAGGGGTGGCCGACGATGCGTTCGGCCAGGTTGGCCGCGTCGATCAGGCGGTCCAGATCGACGCCTGTCGAGATACCCATTTCCTCGCACATGAACACCAGGTCCTCGGTGCACACATTGCCCGCCGCGCCCTTGTGCGCGGCGAACGGGCATCCGCCCAGGCCGGCCACCGAGGAATCGAAGGCATGCACGCCCATCTCCAGGCCGGCATAGGCGTTGGCGATGCCCATGCCGCGCGTGTCGTGCAGGTGCAGGGTCACCGCCAGGTCCGGGTAGCGTTCGCGCACCGCGCCCACCACGGCGCGGATACGGGCGGGCACCGCCCAGGCCATGGTGTCGGCCAGGACCAGGCGCTTCAGCGCGATGCCCGACTCTTGGGCGATAGACACGATGCGGGCCACGATGGCCAGCACGTCTCCTGTCGTGACCTCGCCCTTGAAGTTGCAGCCGAAGGCCGCCTGCACGGCGCCTTCGACGACGGGAATGCCGCGCGCCTGGTAGGTGGCGATCATGGCCCGCTGCATATCGGCCATCTGGTCCAGCGTAATGTTCTGGTTGCGCGCCAGGAAAGGCTCGGAAGCGCACAGCACGATGCGGCCCTCGACGTCGATCTTCTCGCTGGCCAGCGCCCGCTCCAGGCCCTTCTCGTTGAGCCACAGCCCGGAATAGCGCACGCCGGGCGCCTTGCGAAAGCGCCGCACCACTTCGTCGGCGTCGGCCATGCCGGGCACGCGCTTGGGATTGACGAAGGACACCGTCTGGATCTCCTTCAACCCGGTCTCCGACAATGCGTCGATCAGCTCGACCTTGGCCGCGGTCGGAATGGCGCCTTTCTCGAACTGAAAGCCTTCGCGCGGACCTTCCTCGTGGATGTGAACGGACTTCGGCCAATCAGCCATGATGCATGCCTCGAAAGATGAGCCGGCAGGCGGGCCGGCGTGTTTCGCCCCACCCGGCCGGTAGGCGAAGAAAAAGGGGCGCTCAGCCGGCGCGTCTTGCCCAGGGATCGCCGGCCGGCGGCACGAAGGGATAGGGCACGGCGCCGCGCCCGCGGTACGGCAGCGCGACCAGCCCCTCGCCGGGCGTCGATTCGTGGCCATCCTGGTTGCGGATGCCCAGGTCGAGCTCCACCAGTCCATAGTCGTCCATCGGAATCCTGCGCTTGACGCGCGCCCACACGTCCAGCGTCGTGCCCGCCACGTCCATGGCGCGGAACTGGAAACGCGCCTTCCAGGCCCAGCCCGCCAGGCCGGCGAAGTCCTTGAGGTGCTGGAGAATGAATTGCTGCTTGAACGAGCCGTTCACCAGCAAGCCGGGCAGCCTGTCGTGCCCGACGGCGAAGGGATGGTCGTAGTGAATCTTGTGCCAGTTCTCCATCGCGGCCGACCAGCGCATCAAATGCACCGTGGTCAGCGGCCCCTTGCGCAGGGGCGGCAGCTCGAAGCCCTCGGCGACGTCGTCGAAATAGACCTGGGCGGGTTTGCGGATGCCATCCATGTGTCGTCCTCCTCAGCGGCGCAACTGCGTCTTGCGAAAGCGCATGACCAACTGGCCTTCCTCGTCCAGGAAGTCGGTCTCGATCACCACCATCAGCATCCAGCCCTTGGAGGTCTCGCGTTCGTAGATATCCAGGTAGCGCGACTTCAGCCGGATCCGCTCGCCATGCCGGGCATAGCGGAACAGCTCGACTTCCGTGCCGCCGTTCAGCAGCGGGCTATTGACCAGCGGCAGCGGCGGCAGCCCCAGCGTCGAGGAGCCCACCGCGCCGTCGAAATCGGGATCGGCGGCGCGCGCCTGCACCAGGTCGGGATCGCCGAAGGGCAGCCTGAGCATGGCGTTGGGGAACAGCGGCGGCGCCACGGGCGCGCCGTACCGGGTGCCGGCCGCGGCGTCCTCGTCCATATAGACCGGATCGATGTCCATGATGGCCTGCGCATAGCGGCGCACGGCCCCCCTTTCCACCGGATCGCAGGCCAGTTGCAGATCGGTCTCCAGGCCGATGCAGCGCCTGACCTCTTCGTTCATGCGAGGCATACTTGTCTCCAGCCGTATTGAAGTTGTTGTATGCATATTAGATTTATAAAAATACAATATCAACCAGTTTTGCATCCATACAAACCCGAATCATGAACCTGAATCCGTCTTCATCCATCCTCGAACAAGTCCTGCGCGGCTTGGCCGGCAACCGCCAACCCGGCTGGAACTTCCCCGGAAATTTCCTGCGCCTCTCCTTCGACGAGGTCGAAAAGGAGCGCTCCCGGGTGTCCCTGCTGGCCGGACCGCATGCCGTCGCCGCCGACGGGCAGCTCGAGCTGGCAGCGCTGGCCGTGCTGGCCGACATAGGAATGGCCGCCAGCCTGCGCAGGGAGGTGGGCCAGGCGCGCCGGATGGCGACCGTGCAGATGTCGCTTTCGTTCATGGCGGACGCGGGCCCGCCGTCCGGCGCCGCGCCGGCGGATCTCGTCGAGGCATGCTCTACCGCCGAAGGCGCGACCGCGGAGACGGGCGCCCGCCAGCTCTTCACCCGCACCGCCATCCGTCATGCCGGGCGCCTCTGCTGCGTGGGCGGCGCCGCCTTCATGCCGCTGGGCGGCGCGGCCCTGGCCCCGATGCCCATGGCGCGGCGCGGCGAGCCCGGCTTCGAGCCGCCGCTACTGGCCGAGGGCGAACTGGACCCGGCCGAGGCCGGCGTCCTGGCGCGGACGCGACGGATCCTGGCCGCGGGGGAGCGAAACTTCCTGGCGCGCTTCTGGGACCTTGTGCCGCAGGCCGGCGAACAGCGGGCGGCGTGCACGCTGGAGAATGGGCTGCATTCGGGCAATCGGGTCGGCCACACCCAGGGCGGCATCGTGCTCGCGCTGGCCGGGCATACCTGCCGGGCCGCGGTCGGCGCGGATTGGACGCTGGCGGGCATCAGCGGGTGGTATCTGTCGCCCGGACGCGGCCGGACGCTGCGTGCCGAGGCCGCCATCCTGCATCGCGGCAGCTCGACGGCCGCCTGCCGATGCGAGATCAGGGACGAGGAAGGACGGCTGGTGATGCACGCGGTCAGCAGCCACGTCAGCGGCCCCCTCAGCGGCGACGTCAGCGGTCACGTCACCGGTCAGGGCAGGTAAGCCGAAGGCGACGCCTGACCTATTCCTCCGTGCGCGCGTTCGCCGGCAGGCTGAACACGAAGTCCGCGATCACGCCGCCCAGCTTGACGTGCGTGGCCATGGCCTTGCCCGCCAGCTCGCCATCGGCGGCGCGGATGGCCTCGTAGATGGCCGTATGCTCGGCCAGGGACTCCTTGCGCCGTCCGGGCTGGTCCAGCCGGAAATTGCGATAGGGCTGCAGCACCTTCCAGGTGCGCAGCGCGAGTTCCTCGAGATATTGGTTATGGGTCGCCGCATACAGCGCCCAGTGGAATTCCCGGTTCATCCGGGTATAGGCCTGCTGGTCCTCCACGGCGGCCGTGGCCTTCTCCAGGATTTCCCGCAAACCCTCGCGTTCCTGCGGCGTGGCGCGCCGGGCCGCCAGGCGCGCCGCCATGGTGTCCATTTCGGCCATGGTCTCGATCATGCCGATCAGCCGTGGCATGCTCAGGTGCGTGACGATGGTGCCCTTGCGCCGGCGCACTTCCACCATGCCGGTGGCGACCAGCCGCTGGATGGCCTCGCGCACCGGGGTGCGCGACACGCCGAACCTGGCCGCGATGCTGGCCTCGTCCAACCGCTGTCCCGGCGCCAACTGGCCCTCGAATATCATTTCCTCCAGTTGCTGCGCGAGCTGGTTGCTCTGGGTGCCCGAAGCCGGCGCGCGCACGTCGTCATCGTCGTCCGCCTCGGCCCCGCCATGGTCCGAGCGCGAGGCGAGCTGGCTCAGGACCTTGTCCGTTTGTTCCCCGCCCTGTTTCCGTATTGCCATGATCCCATTACCTTGCATGCATTAAACATCAATTTGTATACTTTGACGCACTTATAACCTATGGAGCAGACCATGAAAGATACACTGAAAGCCGCCGACGGCCATCGGCTGGCCGCTTATGTCGCCCAACCCGCCGGCAAGCCCAAGGGCGTAGTCGTGGTCGTGCAGGAGATTTTCGGCGTCAACAGCCATATCCGCGGCGTGGCGGACGGCTATGCCGCCAACGGCTACGTGGCCATCGCGCCTGCCCTGTTCGACCGCGTCCAGCCGGAATACGAGTCGGGCTATACGCAGGAGGAAGTGGGACGCGGCGTCGAGATCATGAAGAAGCTGGACTTCGGCAACGCCCTGCTGGACGTGGAAGCCGCCTTGGACAGCGCGCCGGCGGACCTGAAAAAGGGCATCGTCGGCTATTGCTACGGCGGAACGGTGGCCTGGCTGGCGGCCTGCCGCCTGCCCTCGCTGTCGGCCGCCGTCTGCTATTACGGCGGCGCCATTCCCAACTTCATCGACGAGTCGCCGAAATGCCCGGTCATGCTGCATTTCGGCGAGCAGGACCAGTCACTGCCGGTGGAGAAGGCGCGCGCGGTGGCGCATCGGCATGCCGATGCCGTCTCGCACTTCTATGACGCCGGCCACGGCTTCAATTGCGACCAGCGCGGCGCCTACAACCAGGCCGCCGCGAAACTCGCGCTCGACAGGACGCTGGAATTCCTGGACCGGCATCTGGCCTCGAAATAAGAAAGCCGCGGCAAGAATGCCGCGGCCTCCGGCCTATCGGGCGACGGGCTCCGGCAGGCTGCCCGCTCAGACCGCCTGCACGGGGTTCTTCGCCGCGCCGGGAATGGCGGTGTCCTCGCCCCGCGACCGCCAGTGGGCCAGGTCGCGGTTGCGCACGGCGACGGCGCCTTCCCACAACTGGTAGGCGTCCTCGCCCAGCATCAGGCGCACGGGCGCCGTGTCGCCGTCCACCATGTCGACGACCACCTGCATGCCCTTGACGGGATCACCCATCTGCTTGCCGTCCTGCGTGGCGAAGTATTCGTCCACGCCCGCGTCCAGTGGCGCGTAGTCGGCGATATGGCCCGACGCGCGCATGGCGGCCGCGCCCGCGAAGCCGGTGCGAAAAGCCCCCGGCTCGATCAGCGTCACCCGGACGCCCAAGGGCTTGACCTCGTGATGCAGCGCCTCGGTGAAACCTTCCAGCGCGAATTTCGACGCGTTGTACAAGCCGTTGCCGGGGAAGGCCACCAGGCCGGCGATGCTGGTCAGGTTCAGGATGTGGCCGGATTTCCGCGCGCGCATTCCCGGCAGCACTTCGCGCGCCAGTTCGACGGCGGCGAAGAAGTTCAACTCCATGTTGGCGCGGATCTGTTCGGAGGTGAATTCCTCCAGCGCCCCATAGGCGCCCGCGCCCGCGATGTTGGCCAGCACGTCGATGCGGCCGAACCTGCCGTTCGCGGCCTGTAGCGCCGCGGCGCGCGAGGCCGCGTCGGTCACGTCCATCTGCAGGGCCAGCGCGCGGTCGCCGTGGGGGGCCGCGATGGCCTGCAAGGGCGCCAGGCGGCGCGCGGTGAGCACGGCGCTGTCGCCGCGGGCCAGCACCAATTCGGCCAGCGCCTTGCCGAAACCGGACGATGCGCCGGTGATAAACCAGATTTTCATGAGAGATCTCCTTGTAGATGGAATTCAAGCGAAGGCGTCGATGCCGGTCAATGCGGCCGACAGCTTCCACAGGCGCTCGGCCTGTCGAGGGTCGATGGCGTAGTCGCGTACGCCGGTTTCGGTGGGCGTGGCGGTGTTGTCGCGCACGGCCACGTCGCAGTTCTCGCAGTACAGGCCGCCCTTGCCTTCGAGCAGCGGCGAGGTGGCGGCCCACACCGTGGTGGCGGCGCCTTGGGCCGGCGTCTTGAAGTTGGGGTCGATCACCTCGCCCTTGTCGTTGAGCCAACCCAGCGCGGTCAGTTCCTCCATGCTCATGTGGCGTTGCAACGGCGTGTAGATCGAGCCCGGATGCACCGAGAAGGCGCGCACGCCGCTGGCCTGCGCGAGCGTGTCGAACTGTTTGGCGAACAGCGCGATGGCGGTCTTGGATTGGCCATAGGCCAGCCACTTGTCGTAGCCGGCGTCGAACTGCACGTCGTCCCAGCGCATCGGCGCGAAGTGATGCCCCCTGGATGACAGCGACACCACCCGCGCGCCGGGGGCGATGGCCGGCCACAGCAGGTTGACCAGCGCGTAGTGGCCCAGGTGATTGGTGCCGAACTGCGCTTCCCAGCCTTTGCCCACGCGGGTTTCCGGAATGGCCATGACGGCGGCGTTGCAGATGACGATGTCGGCCTTGCGGCCGCCGGCGACGAAGCGTCCGGCGCACGCGCGCACGCTGTCCTGGTCGGCCAGGTCGAGCCGGTCGACCTCGACGCCGGGCACGCCTTCCAGCGCCTTGCGGGCGGCCTCGGGATTGCGCGCGAGGACCCGCACATGCGCGCCCGCGCCGGCCAGCGCCTTGGTGGTCTCCAGGCCCAGGCCCGAGTGGCCGCCGGTGACGATGGCGAATTTGCCGGACAGGTCCACGCCGGCCAGGACGTCGGCGGCGGTGCTATGGAAGCCGAAGCCGGACTTCAGGGGCGTTTGCGGGTCTTGCGTAGGGTCTTGCGTAGGGTCTTGCGTAGGGTCTTGCATGAGGGATTTCCTTGCCAAGCGTCAAAGCTTGATCTCCACCACTTCGGCGTCGTCGAAGGCCGTGTCCTCTCCGCGCGCGCGCCAGCTATCCAGGTCTTCCTGGCGCTTGGCGATGGTGGCGTCCCAGATCGAATACGCATCGCGGCCCAGCATCAGGCGCACGGGCGGCGCCTCGCTGGCCACCACTTCCAGCATGCGGCGGGCGGCCTTGGCGGGATCGCCCATCTGCTTGCCGGCGGAGGTTTCCAGATAGGTCTCGAACGGCTCGACCACGGGGCGGTAGGCGGGAATGCTCTGCACGGGACGCATGTTCACATCGCCCGCGAATTCGGTGCGGAAGGCGCCGGGCTCGACCAGGGTGACGTGGATGCCCAGCGGCTTGGCCTCGATGGCGAGCGATTCGGTCCAGCCTTCGATGGCGAACTTGGCCGCGCAATACGGGCCCGCGGCGTTCATCGCCACCTGGCCGGCGATGCTGCTCACCGTGAGGATGTTGCCCGAGCCCTGCTTGCGCATCTGCGGCAGCACGGCGCGGGTCATCTCGGCGGCGGCGAAGAAGTTAAGCTCCATCTGCTCGCGCAACTGCGCCAGGCTGAATTCCTCGCAGGCGCCGGCCACGCCGCGCCCGGCCACGTTGGCGAGCACGTCGATGCGGCCGAAGCGCGCCAGCGTATCGGCCACGGCCTTGTCGCGCGCGGCGGCGTCGGTGACGTCCACGGCCAGCGGCAGTACGCGGTCCGCGTGGTCCCGGGCGATGGCCTGCAGGCGATCGAGGCGCCGGGCGGTGATGACGGCGATGTCGCCGTTGGCGATGACGGCCTCGGCCAGCGCCTTGCCGAAGCCCGAGGAAGCGCCGGTGATCAGCCAGACTTTCTTTGCATTGCTCATGTCGATTCCTTGCGTGTCAGGAGTAGGCGCTGGAGGCCTCAATCGCCGAGGTGCTTCTTGTAGAACGGCACCAGTCGTTCCAGCGCCTGGCGCGTGGCCTCGGGCTGGTCGTACAGGTCGTAGTGGCTGGCGCCGGGCACGATCTGGATCGACTTCTCGCTCGAACGCGCGCGGCGGTACAGCTCATGCCCATCGCTGTAGGAGCCGAAGGCGCCCGGCACGCTGCCGAACACGACGTGCAGCGGCTGCGTCAGCAGCGCTTCGGCCAGGTGGAAGGCGTCCCAGCCCAGCACGGCGCCCGTGCTGGTCAGGCGCAGCTTGTTGGGCGAGCCCGGCTGCTGGCCGCGCGGCGTCAGGTAGTAGTCGATCGCGTTGGTGATGTCCACGTCGGTGACGCCGGCCTTCTCGCTAAGGCAGCGTGACCAGGTAGTCCACGGCGCAGCGGAAGTCCTCGACGCGCGTGCTGGGGTCTTCGAGGAAGCGCGGCTCGCCGCCGCTGGCGCCCTGGGTGGAGGCGTCGAAGGCCAGCGTGATGAAGCCGGCCCGGGTCAGCGCCTCGCCGTAGATGGCGCCCGAGGTCTGCTCCTTGCAGCTACTGATGGGATGCGCGCAGACGATGGCGGCGTATTTCCTGTTGGCGTCGAAGCCCTCGGGCAGGCGCAGCGTGGCGGCCACGTCCCAGGTGCGGTTCTTGAAAGTGACGGATTGCGTTTGGCTCATGAGATGCTCCCAAGTGGCGATGTGCGGATGACCGCAGCAGCTACCAGCGATGGATCAAAGATAGCGCTTGATGGGCGAACGAACCATGCCTTAAAGTACTGCTTTCTTTTTCGATCGTACGGATTTGCAGATGGATCCCTTGTCGGACGTCCTCTCCCTGCTCAAGCCCCGCAGCCAGTTCTATGCGGGCTTCGACGCCGCCGGAGACTGGTCTTTTGACTTCCCTCCCCATGACGGCATCAAGTTCACGGCCATCATGCGCGGCGCTTGCTGGGGGGTGACGGACGACCTGGAGCAACCGATCCGCTTCGAGGAGGGAGATTGCTTCCTGCTCAACAGCAGGCGCCGCTTCGTGCTCTCGTCCGATCCGGCGCTATTGCCGGCGGACTCTGAACATATCCTGGACGCGGCCGCGCGTGAAGGGGTGGCCGTGCATAACGGCGGCGGCGAGGTATTTCTCATCAGCGGGCGCTTCGAGTTTTCCGGCAACCATGCCGCCGTCCTGTTCGACGCCCTCCCGCCGCTCGTCAACATTCCTCGCGCTTCGGGCCAGGCGGAGGTGCTGCGCTGGTCCCTGGATCAATTGGCGGCCGAGTTGCGCACGCCGCAGCCGGGCGGCACGCTGATGTCCACCCACCTGGTGCACCTGATGCTGGTCCAGGTATTGCGGCTGTTCATGAACACGTCCAGCGAATTGCCGAAAGGCTGGTTCCTGGCGCTGGCGGACCGGCAGATCAGCCCCGCCATCGGCGCCATGCACGCCGAGCCCGCCCGCCATTGGACGCTGGAGGAACTGGCCCGCATCGCGGGCATCTCGCGCACCGTCTTCGCGCAACGATTCAAGGCCCTGGTCGGCAGCACCGCCATGGAATACCTCGCCCGCTGGCGCATGCTCATGGCCGCGGACCGCCTGCGCGCCAGCACCGACAACGTCGCCTCGATCGCCTTCTCGCTGGGCTACGAATCGGAGAGTTCCTTCAGCACCGCCTTCAAGAGAATCATGGCCTGCTCGCCGACGCAGTACCGGCGCCAGCTATCGGCTTGATTTCGCCGAGGCGAAACGCCGGCTCCCCGATTGGCGGTGGAGATTGGTGAGATCGCCAGTCCCGGCAAGGCATCGGTTTCGTTTATTGCGAATTTCGTTTATTTCGATTAGCATGACGGCTTCAACTGGAAGCCACCATGACCGCCGACTCCCTCTCCAACGTGACACTTCCCCTTGAACGGGACGTGCGATTGGCCGTGCAAGGCCAGCGCGCCTTGGCTGCCTACCTGGCGACGCAGGTCGAAACGCAACGCATCCAGATCTTCGACGACAAGAACCAGGCACACCAGGTCGAGCTACCGACCTCGGCCCTCCGCCTGCTGGTGGACATCCTGGCCGAGCTGGCCGAAGGCAACGCCGTCAAAGTCGTGCCGGTCCACGCGGAGCTGACGACGCAGGAGGCCGCGGACCTGCTCAATGTTTCCCGGCCCCACCTGGTGAAGCTGCTGGAAGACGGCGCGCTGCCTTTTCACAAGACCGGAAAGCATCGCCGTGTGCGGTTCGCGGACCTGATGGCGTTCAAGTCCCAGCGCGATCAAGCGAGCGAACAAGCAATGGAGGAACTTGCCAAGCAGGCGCAAGAGCTGGGCATGGGTTACGAATGAGGCATTCCCCATTCACGGTAGTCTACGACGCCTGCGTTCTCTATCCTGCGCCGCTCCGCGACTTCCTGATGTAGCTGGGCCTATCGGGCCGATTCCGGGCTCGATGGAGCGAGCAGATCCACGAAGAATGGAAGCGCAATCTCCTTATCAATCGTCCCGACCTCACGCGGGAACAATTGGATCGCACCTCGGCGCTGATGGATCGCGCGATTCCGGATGGCTTGGTGACCGATCATGAGTCACTCATCGACGGGCTGAGCTTGCCCGACGTAGACGATCGCCATGTCCTGGCGGCGGCGATCCGATGCAACGCCAGCGTGATCGTCACCTTCAATGAAAAGGACTTCCCTTCGCAGGCGCTGGCGCCTTTCGGCATTGAAGCGCAGCATCCCGACGAATTCGTCGAGAACCTGTTCGACCTCGATCCCGCTGCCGTAGTCGCCGCAGCCCAACGTCAACGAGCGCAACTCAAGAGTCCGCCGCTGGACGTGAACCACTACCTGGACGTGCTACTGCGGCAGGGACTGGTGCAGACGTGCAAGTCGCTGGCCGTATACCGGGCGATTCTATGACTCGCCCAAAAGGCGGGGAGCGCCATGGCGCTCCTTGGTCAGGCGAGCGGGATTGGCTATCTACGGGCGGCGGGGACGGAAAGGCTGCCGCTCAACGCTTTACGCCAGCGTGACCGGGCCGTGGTTGTCGCAATGGTCGCCATGGGGATGGTGCAGGTGGCCGTCGACCAGATAGTCCACGTGGTCGCCGTGCGGGACGGCTTCGTGGCCGCAGCCGGGGCCGTGGACGTGGCCGGCGGGATGGCCCGAGCAGTGGTGGTTGGGCGTGCAGGTGTCCGGATTGGTGGCGGAGACCGCGATCACGTGCTCGTCGACGTGCGAGCCGTGCGGGTGGTGGAGATGGCCGTCATGCAGGTAGTCCACGTGGCCTTCGTGGCGAATGGCGATGTGGCCGCAATTCGGGCCATGCTGGTGGTCATGATTGGCGTGGTGGGGTTGGTTGCAGGTGGACATGTCAGGCTCCAGTGAAGAAGGTGCTGCGTGGGTTAGCGACCTGCCGGGACTTCGGCCGCATGGCCGAGGATGTTGCGCAACAGGGCGTGGACGTGCTCGTCGGCGAGCGCGTAGTAGATATGTTTGGCCTCGCGGCGCCTGATCACCAGGCGAGCCGCATGCAGCATCTGCAAGCGCGCGGAAATGCTGCTGACCTTGGCCTGCTCGAGTTCGACGAGTTCGGACACGCACATTTCGCGCTCAGCCAGCCACAGCAATAGCCGCAATCGCGCCGGATCGCTCAAGGCATGGCACATCGCCGCGGCGATATCGAGCTCGGCCGCCCGCCAACCCAGGCTTTGCGTACCCTGCAAGTCATGCCGGCAACCCGCTTCGTGTCCGTGAACCATCTCGGCGTCTCATTCCATAATTCCATGGAATATTAGAATGACACCTGGATCCCGTCAAGGGGTCAAGAGGATGAGTGAAGACGCCAGAACGTCAGAGAGTCAGAGCATCAAGGCATCAGAACCCCAGGGCAGCCCGCCTCAACCTTCACCCTTCCCGCCGCCTCGCCCAATGCCGAGGCCCCATTCCATTGACCTCGCGAAAACTCTTGCTGAAGTGGCTGAGATTCGAATACCCGACGGCCAATGCAGCCTCGGTGGCGCTATGCCCTTCGTCCAGCATGCAGGCCGCCGCCTGCAACCGCACTTCGCGCAAATAGGCATGCACGGTATGGCCGGCCAGCGCGCGGAAACCCGCCTTGAGTTTCTTCTCGGTCAGGCCCACCGCGCGGGCCAAGCGTTCCACGGTCCAATCCTCGCCGTAGCGCTCGTCGATCAGGCGGCGGGCCTGCAACAACAGGCGGCGTTCCCGCGCGCCGACCGGCGCATCGCCGGCTTGCTGCACCGCCTGCAACACCACGGCCAGCGCTTCGAGCGCCTTGGCGCGCAGGTACAACTGGCGCACCGTGCGATTCCGGTAGGGGCAGGCCAGGATGTCGCGCGCCGTGCGCAGCAGCGCCGCGGGCGCCGGGAAACCCGCCAATAGCGAACCGGCCGCCGGCACGCTGCGGTCCTGCAGGAAATCGCCCTGCAACGCGACCAGGGGCTGGCCTCCGGCGCGCAACAAGCCCGCGGGCGTATAGCGAATATCCACCAGTTGCACGTCCTGCCCGCCCGCCATCCGGAAGCTGCCCCGCACGCGCCGCTCGCCGGTCTGGATCACGGCCATGCCGGGCTCGGCGAGCAACGGCGGTCCGCCGTCGATGGCCATGCTGGCCCGGCCTTCCAGGAACACCGCGATGCAGAACATCGGCGGCCCCTCGGCCTGCACGTCGAGCGCTTCGGTGGCCCTGCCCCGCCACGCGGTGAGCGTGATGTCGTCGTCGAAATCCTCGAACTGCGCCAGCCCGGCCCAGGCGCCGGGCAACACCACGTCGGGCAGCAAATGATGCCCGTGCAGGCGAGCCTCGTCGGGTGGCATGGGAGCGGCGGTGGACAAATTTGACTCCGAAAACGTCAATTCAGGCCCCGATACCGTTAGTCAACGGGCCGGGCGCCGATCTTTAATATAAATGATTCTCATTAATTAACATAACCCTGGCGGTGCCCGGCGATGCGCATGCGACCCCCTCTCGTCCGATATTTCCCCCTGGCATCCCTGGCGGCGCTCACGCTCCCGGCCGCCGCGCTGGCGGCCGACCCTGCAAACGAGACGCCAACGGCGCAGTTGCCCGCCGTGGTCGTCACGGCATCCAAGCGGGACCAGGCCCTGGACAGCGTCGACGGCGCGGCCTACGTCGTGCCGGCCGAAACGCTGCGCGACAACCAGGTCGAAAACACGATGCAACTGGGCCGCGTGCTGCCCGGCGTCCAGTTCTCGGAAAGCGGCTCCCTGCTGTTCCCGGTCATATCGGTGCGCGGCATCACCTCTGCCCAGGACTTCTACAACCCGGCCATCACCGTCTACGTGGACGGCGTCCCGCAGCTTCCGACGTTCGCGGCGCAGCAACTCGTCGACGTGGATCGCGTGGAACTGCTCAAGGGCCCGCAAGGCACGTTATACGGCAAGAGCGCCGAAGGCGGCGTGCTCAACATCATTTCGCGCCAACCCGACGACACGCCGCGCTTCCGCGCCAGCGCGGGCGTATTCAGCCGCGAAGGCTATCAATTCAAGGCCGGCGCGAGCGGGCCGCTGGTGCCGGGCCTGCTCTACGGCTCGGTTTCCGGCATCGTGGGCGACGCGCCGGGCCGCCTGCGCGACCCGGTCACCGGCGCCGATGGCGTCGGCGGCAGCAGCACCAATGCCGGCTCGGCCCGGCTGCGCCTGGCGCCGGCGGGCCGCCCCTGGGAACTGGGGCTCTCCGTGTCGGGCGAGTGCACGCGCGCAAGCCAGGATGCCTACGTTCCGTTCGATGACGTCCACAGCAGGGAAGCGGTGATCATGCCCGGCATTCCGGCCGACCGCAGCGACTTCCGCCAGCGTCGTTGCGGCACCAGCCAGGCGCTGACGGGCCGCTACGATTTCGGCGGTTGGCGCCTGTCGGCGATGGCGGCATGGCAGCGGCTGCATTTCGACCGCGACTACCCCATCGGCCCCTATTACTCGCAACAGCCCGAACGCTGGCGCCAACAGGTCCAGGAACTGCGCCTGGCGACGACCGGCAAGCACACGGTCGACACGACGCTGGGGCTGTACCGCCAGCGGGTCGTCCAGTCGCGCGACTACGTCAACGACCTCTACGTGCCGCTCAGCGCCAACGCGCTGACGACCGGGTCGCGCAACGAATCCGAATCGCTCGCCGCCTTCGGCGACGTGACCTGGCACGCCACCGAGGCCCTGGACCTGTCGGCCGGCCTGCGCTACTCCCGCGACAAGGCCGACATCCACTACGACGGCAGCGCGCTGAATTTCTCCACCTTCGGCTACGACGCCTTCGGCGGCAGCGGCCACACCCGCGGCAATACCGTGCTGGGTCGCCTGGCGGCGGGATACCAGCTCACCCAGGCCTGGCGCGTCTACGCCAACGTCGCGCAGGGATACAAGCCCGGCGGCTACAACCTCGCCCCTTCCAGCGCGGCCGACGCGGAAGCGTACGGCAAGGAAAAATCCGTCAGCTACGAACTCGGCGCCCGCTACGCCGGCGACGCCGTGCGAGTGGGCGCGGCGGTCTTCCGCACCGACATCCATGACGCCCAGCTCTACGTCAGCGACCAGATCGGATACCAGCATCTACAGAACGTGGGCAAGACGCGCGCGACCGGCGTCGAATTCGACGCGGCGTGGGACGTGACGCGGCAATGGACGCTGGGCCTGGAAGGCACGTACACGCACGCCAGATTCCGCGCGCTGGACGCCGGCGTCTGCGCCGGCTGCGACGACAACCGCGTGCCGTTCTCACCCGCCTACCTGCTCACGGCGCGCGTCGAGGGTCATTTCGGCACGGCGGCGGGCGAGCTGCGCCCCATGCTAGCCGTGCGCCGCGTCGGCTCCCAATACTTCGACGTCGGCAACACGCTGCGCCAGGACGCCTACACCCTGGTGGACCTCGGCCTGGCATGGCGGCCGCGCGACCGCATCGAGGTGACGGCCTATGTCAACAACCTGACCGACAGGCGCTATCGCACCTACGCCTTCGCGGGCGGCGCGCTGGGCAACTACGCCCAGGTGGACGCCGGCCGCACGGTAGGGGTCAACGTCGCCTATGAATACTGATCCCTTGCGCGGGCGAACGGCGTTCGCGCTGCTGGCCATGGGCGGCGTCTATACCGCCCAGGGCATCGTGGGCGGCATCACCCTGCAGGCCATCCCCGCCGCCCTGCGCGCGGCGGGCCGTCCGCTGGAGCAGATCGGCCTGATGTCGCTGGCGATCCTTCCCTGGGCGCTCAAATTCCTGTGGGCGCCGGCGCTCGAACGCGTGCGGCTTCCCGCCGGCTCGACGGCGCGGCGCAGCCGGCGCATCGTCGTGCCGGGCCAGTTGCTGATGGCGGCGCTCCTGCTGGCCCTGGGCGCGACCGAGCGGCTGCCGATGCCGTGGCTGCTGGGCCTGCTCACCATGCTCGCCCTGCTTGCGGCCAGCATCGACGTGGCCTGCGACGGCTATGCCGTCGACCAGTTGCCGCCGGCCAGGCGCGGCTGGGGCAACGCGCGGCAAGTGGGAGGCAGCTACCTGGGCATGTTCGCCGGCGCGGGGCTGTTCGTCCTGCTGGCCGATGCGCGCGGCTGGGGCACGGCGGCGGCGAGCATGGCGGGACTGGTCGTCCTGTGCGCCCTGCCCTTCGCGGCCGCCAGGGAAGGCCCGCGCGCCCTTCCCTCCAGTCATCGACCCTCGCTGGCCGCGGCCTGGCGGCGAGTTGCCGTACGCCAGGGCCTGCTGATGACGGTGGTCTTCCAGATCGGTTCGCGCCTGGCCTATGGCATGACGGGCCCCTTGCTGGTCGATCGCGGCGTGGCCTTGTCGGCCATCGGCTGGCTCAACGGCGCGGGCGGCGTCGCGACGGGCCTGGCCGGCACGGCACTGGGCGCCTGCGTGGTCCAGCGCCATGGCCCGCAACGCGCCTTGGCCGTCACCGTCGCCTTGCAGGCCGTCTCCTTGCTCGCGTTCTGGCTGGCCGTCGTCGCGGGCGCCGCGCCGGACTGGCTGATGGCGGGCGCGCTGCTCAAGAACGCGGCCGCCGCCGCGGGCTTCGTCGCGCTCTACGCCTATCTGATGGGACATGCATCGCCCTTGCAGGCAGGCGTCGATTTCACCCTGTTCCAATGCGCCGACGCCGCCACCGCCGCCGCGGGCGGACTGGCGGCCAGCCTCCTGGCGGCCCGCTACGGCTACGGGGCCAGCTTCGGCATGGCCGCGGCGCTGGCGCTCGGCGCCTGCATCCTGATTCCGCGTCTGGGTCGCCGCATGCACGCGCGAACGGCGCCGGACGATCTTTCCAACTCCGCACGAGACACGGTATGAATCCTTCTCCCCTGGCAGTGATCGCCGGCGCCGGCGTGGCCGGCCTGTCCAGCGCCTGGTGGCTGTCGCAAGCCGGCTGGCGCGTCGTCCTGGCCGAACGCGCCACGCATCTGCGGGACGGCGGCTACATGATGGGGCTGTCGGGCCCGGGCCTCTATACCGCCCGCCGCATGGGACTGGTGCCGGCGCTGCGCGCCGTCGAGCGCGAGATCGGCGAAAACGTCTACCGCGACCGGCGCGGCCGCGAACTGATGCGTATCCGCTACCGCGAACTGCTCAAGCAAATCGAATGGATCACGCTCAAGCGCACCGACCTGGTAAGCGTCCTGTACGACGTCGTGCGCGACCGCTGCGACATGCGGCTGGGCATGACCGTCGCCGCCTGTCGGGCCGACAGCCTGGGCGTCGACGTCACCCTGTCCGATGGGCGGATGCTGCGCGCCGACCTGCTGGTGGGCGCCGACGGCGTGCATTCGGCGTTGCGCGAACAGGTGTTCGGGGCCGACGACGGCGCGCGCCGCGTTGAGCAACTGGGCTACCGCTACGCTGCCTACGACGTCGAGGACGCCATCGGCCTGAGCCATGACTTCGTGTCCTACGCCGCCGTCGGACAACAGGTCGAGTACCACGGGCTGGGGGGCGGCCGGCTGGCGGCCCTGCATGTCTGGCGCAGCCACGAACATGGCGCCGTGCCGTCGGCCGCGCGCCATGCGCTCGTCGCGGAAGTCGCGGCGCGCACCCATCCGGAAGCCATGCGCATCCTGCGCCACCTGCCCGCCGATGCGCCGATCGCCCTGGACGACCTGGCCATGATAGACATGCCGACCTGGCATCGCGGCCGCATCGTGCTGCTGGGCGACGCCGCGCACGGCCTGTCGCTCATCTCCGGCCAGGGCGCCGGCATGGCCATGGCCTCGGCCGCCGTGCTGGCCCAGGAACTGGGCCGGCAGCCCGTCAGCCAGGCCCTGCTCGCGCACGACAGGAGACTGCGCCCCATCGTCCAGCGCCTGCAACAACGCAGCCGCAAGCTCGCGCCCGTCTACGTGCCTGCCGCGGCGTGGAGCTTCGCGCTGCGCAACGCCGCCATGCGCGCCCTGCCGCGCATGCTGCTGCGCCGCTATTTCCTCAGCGGGCTGAAGTCCGAGCTGGAAGCCGCGGCGGCGTTGGCCTAGGCTACGAAGCGCCGCCCCGTAAAGCAACTGCACGGCCAACCCTACCCTATGCCCACCGGCTCATTCAAGCCGGATGGGGATCGATGCCCAGCCGCCGAATCAGCTCTTGTTGAAGCTCCAGCGGAGACAGCTTCCTCTTACCCGCATCCGTCTTGACGTATACCTCCTGTCCACCAGTCGCAAAAAGCAATGTGCGCCTGACCGATGGAACACGAACTTCAACGACATACATGTCGTCGATCGGCGTTTCCCGGTCTCTCACCGGATGGAGATCGATCCGGTAGGCTGTTGGAGCAATCGGAGGGACGATCTGATGCAAGCGCTCTGTGACGATGCGCCGGAGTTCGTCACACTCCTGCGGAAGAAGGCGAACGCCGACGATGGAACGATCTTCGTCACGGATTCCCCAGAAAATTGCGCCCTCTTGTGAGAGCCCAGCATTCAGGAAAGCCACTACGTACTGGTCAACGGCGCCCTTGATCGCGCCGAGGGGATTCGTGCCTTTCACTTCCTTGAACTCGCACGCTCGACTTTCCTGTGCAGGGTATTTCGTTCCCCTGATCCATTTTGATCGATGGGGCTGTCGCGGGTTGGGCGTGCGTGTCTGGAACCGTTGATCGTATGCGACCAGGGAACGTCCGCTTCGATTTGCTGAAATGATCTGGACAGGATCATCTCCGTAGCCTGCGCCGTGGGTGCCTAACACAATTACCTGTGAGTCCTTGGCGATCTCCCGGAGCAATCGGTAAACCAGAGGCAGCAAGTCTTGCGACCAAAACCTGGCCCAACCGTCAACGATAAGTGGCAATTTGAATTGAGCACGCCGTCGAACGACGAGTTGCCACATCAATGCTCGTACCGAACTTTCCCCCGTGGAACCGACGCTCCGCTCAAACACGCCCTTTTGTCGAAGTTCCCCCCATAGCGGCTCGTCCTTGATTGTTGCGAGGATGACTTGCTCCACATCCCCGGGATATAGCGAATCGATATCGCCAGGCCGCTCATCGCCAAGCAATAGGCGTTGGCCTTCCGGCTCGGACAACGTTGCGAGAACCCGGAGAGCCAGCGGCCCCGTCGTTTTCGCCACATCCGGCTTGCCCCGAACGTCTTCGGCGATCCATAGATTTGCCGTCTCGACGCTTGCGCCGTCTTCCATCGTTACTTCCACCACGGATGGACTGGCGCCGCCCTCCGTGATCGAGATGGCGGGTTTCCCAACGATGGAGGCGAGAATCGCACCCGCCATCTGCGTTTTTCCCGCGCCATTGTTCCCGACAAACCGGTTGACCGCGCGAGGCTCGAAATGAAATTCCGCGCCGGCGAATGGACCAAAGTTTTCAAGTCTGATCTTGGTGAAGTACATCAAGCCCTACCGTTTGAGTCGATTCGTTCAACACCTGCGTGCCCCGAAAGCCTCTAAATTTCCACTAAATGGAAATCTGCCGGTGACGGGGAGACGAACGCGACTCTATTCTACGAAACCAGATCAGCAACCCGCGACGCGGGGCATAACGACAACGGGCATGCGACGCCAGGCTCGCGCACCGAAGGAACGCAGAGGACACAGACACGATGGACCAGGCACTTGAGCAAATCACCGACTTCACCGCCAGCGTGCGGCCCGAGGATCTTCCCGCCGACGTGATCGAGCACGTCACCGGCGTCCTGGTGGATACCCTCGCCTGCGCGATGGCGTCGCGGGACTGCCCCGGCGCGCGCGCGGCGGCGGCCGTTCCCGACCTGCCCCGCGACGCGGGCGGCACGGTCATCGGCAGCACCGCCGTCGCCACGCTGGGCATGGCGGCGTTCTGGAACACGTCGATGATCCGTTACCTCGACTACAACGACACCTTCACCGGCGGCCACCCCAGCGACATCCTGGGCGCGCTCATCGCGGTGGCCGGCGCCCGCCACCTGCCCGGCCGCACCCTGCTGAGCGGCATCGCCGTGTCCTACGAGATTTTCCACCGTATCTCGCTGCGGCACCGGTCCTACCGCAAGGACCATGGCGCGCTGGTCGACTACCTTTCGATCGACCAGGGCTTCGCCGTGGCGATCGGGGCGGCCGCCGGCATCGCGCACATGCTCGGCTACGATCGCGACCGCATCCGCACCGCCGTCTCCCTGGCCGCGACCAACGGACTGCCGCTGCGGGCCAGCCGTTCCGGCGAACTGTCCCATTACAAGGGCGTGGCCACGGCCGTAAGCACCCGGCAGGCTGTCTTCGCCTGCCAGCTCGCCGAGAACGGCCTGACGGGTCCCTCGGATCCCTTCGAAGGACGGCATGGCTTCATCGAGGTCATGGAGGGCAAGGCCGGCCCGATGAACCTGGAACCGTTCGGCGAGTGGGCCGTGCTGCGCTCGGGCCTGAAGTATTTTCCGGCGACGGCCAACTGCCAGATCGGGATCTGGGCCGCCCTGAAGCTGCGCGAAGGACTGGACCTCGATGAAGTACAAGAGGTGGTGTTGCATACCTCGCGCTTCCTGCGGCACGAATCCGGCAGCGAGCCGGCCAAGTGGGCGCCCACGACGCGCGAGACCGCCGACCATAGCCTGCCCTACGTCGTCGCGGTCGCGCTGCTGGAGGGCGACGTGACGCTGGCCGCCTACACCGACGAGGCGCTGTCCAGTCCGAAGGTGCGCCAGATGATGCAGAAGATCTCGGTGGCGGTCGACGAGCAGATCGAGGCCGAATGGCCCGGCATCATCCAGATCCGCGCGACGGTGAAACTGGCCGACGGCACCACGCGGAAGGTGCACGCCGCCAATCCCAAGGGCACCTACCGGAATCCCATGAACCGCGAGGACATCAGGATCAAGTTCCGGCATCTGGTGCAGCCGGCGCTGGGCGCGGACACGGACAAGGTTTTCGACCAAGCCTGGGCCATCGCCGATAGCCGCGACTGCGCCCAGGTGTTCGAGCAACTGGCCACCGAGTAAGCGATGCCCTACGACCACGACCTTCCGGTTACGCGCGGCCTCGCGGCCTACATCGCCGAGGCCGACTTCAAGACCCTGCCGCCCGAGGCCGTGGAGGCCGCCAAGGTGGCGATACTCGACGGCCTGGGCTGCCTGGCGGCGGGCAGCCGCGAGCCCGCGCCCGGCATCGCCCGCGCCGCGCTGGGCGACGACCCCTCCGGCCCCTGCACCGTGATCGGCACAGCGGTCCCCGCCAGCCCCGCGACCGCGGCCCTGTTGAACGGCATATCGCTGCACGCGCTGGACTTCGAAGTGCAAGGCATGCCGCCCGCGCACGGCACCTCCTCCATCCTGCCCGGGGTGCTGGCGCTTTCCGAACGCTATGCCGTGGCCCCCGAGCGGGCCGTCCTGGCCTTCGTCGTCGGCTGGCAGATCCAGCAACGGGTGCGCACCGCCGCCCGCGACAGCAGCTTCCGCGGCTTTCACCCGCCGGGCGTCGTCGGCCCGCTGGGCGCGGTGGCGGCATGCTCGGTGATACTGGGCCTGTCGGCCGACCAGGTGGCGGGCGCCATCGGCCTGGCCGCATCGCGCACCGGCGGCCTGTTCGCCAACAACGGCAGCATGGCCAAGCCCACGCACCCCGGCAACGCGGCGCGCTCGGGCGTCGAATCGGCCCTGCTGGCCGCCCGCGGAATGTCCGGCAACCCGCGCATCCTGGAAATGCCCGGCGGCCACTTCGAGACCTTCTTCGACGAGCGTTTCCGTCCCACGGAGGTGCTGGACGGCCTGGAGGACTACGCCATCGTCCGGCCGGGCTTCACGATCAAGCGCTACCCCGCCGAGATCTACATGCAGTGGGTCATCGAGGCCTGCCGGCAGATGCGCGACAACCCGAAATTCAGCCTGGACGCGGTGGCGGAAGTGATCGTCGAGCCGCCCGTCTACCGCACCACGCTGTCGCGGCCCAAGCCGGTCTCCGGCCTGGACGGCAAGTTCAGCTACGAGTACGCCGCGGCGGTGGGCCTGAGCCAGGAGGAAGTCGTCATCGCCACCTTCGACGGCGACACCGCGTTCAGCGAACCCGTCCAGCGTCTGCTGCCGCGGGTGCGTCTGGTCCACAACCGCGAGATCCCGCAGACGCTGGACGCGATGTGGACGCGGGTGACCGTGAAGCTGGCCGACGGCACGGAGCTGATCGAGCGCTGCGACCGCTTCCCCGGCTGCCCGGAACGGCCGATGAGCCGCGCGCAGCGCCACGACAAGGTGCGCGATTGCCTGGTCACCGGCGGACTGGCCGCGGAGGAGGCGGCCAGCCTGATCGAACAGGTCGAGCGGCTGGAAACCCTGCCTTCGTGGACGCCGGTGCTGGACCTGCTTGCCCGTATCGGCCGGCAATAAAAAAACGAGCCGCCCCGCGGCCGATAACGACCCAGGAGACGCCATGAAAATGTTTCGTCCTTTGCTTCTTGCCGTGGCCTGCCTCGCCGCCGCGCAGGACTACCCGAACAAGCCCATCCGCATGATCATTCCCGCGGCGCCCGGCGGCGGCGTGGACTCGGCCGGCCGCATCCTCGCCACGCGCCTGTCCGCGATGCTGGGCAAGGCGGTGGTGCCGGAGAACCGCGCCGGCGCCGGCACCATGCTGGCGTCCGACTACGTCGCCAAGGCGCCGGCCGACGGCTACACGATCGGGTTGATCACCACCAGCCACACCGTCAACGCCGCCGTGCGCGCCAACCTGCCGTTCGACCCCATCGCCGACTTCGCCACGGTGTCTTTGATCGGCTCCACGCCGGACCTGCTGGTGGTCAATGGCGAATCCCCCATCAAGTCCGTGGCCGACCTGCTCGCCGCCGCGAAGAAGCGGCCCGGCAAGCTGACCTTCGGCTCCTCCGGTCCCGGCACCCTCTCGCAACTGGAGCCGGAAATGCTCAAGCAATCGGCCGGCGTCGACATCCTGCACGTGCCCTACCGCGGCGGCGTTCCGGCCGTCACGGCGGTGATGGGCAAGGAGGTCGACATGCTGTTCCTGGGCGTGGTGGCCGTCGCGCCGCAGGTCGAGGCGGGCAAGCTGCGGGCCATCGCCACCACGGGCAAGAGCCGCCTGGCCAGGTTCCCGAACGTGCCCACCATGGCCGAGTCGGGCTTTCCCGGCTGGGACACGGGCATCTGGTACGGCGTGGTCGTGCCGGCCGGCACGCCGCCCGCCGTCGTCGCCACGCTCAACAAGCGCATCAACGAGGCGATAGAGGAACCGGAGATCCGCAACAAGCTCGCCACCGTCGGCATCGAGCCCGGCGGCTCGACGCCCGAGCAGTTCAGCGCGCTGATGAAAGCGGACATCGAGCGCTGGAAAAAGCTGGTGGAGAAACTGCCTCAGTTGAAGACCGCCGATTGACGCGGGAACGCAGCCCCGCCCCGGGTTTCCGCCCTATATCGATCGATACGGCATGTCTATTGCTCGTCGGCCTTTGCCGCCGCGGCCAGCCCTGCGGTTTCCTTGGCCACCACGCGGACGAACTTGTTGAACTCGTCGACGGAAGCGGAGGGTTCGGCGGTCATGCCAAGTGCGCGCAGTTTTTCCGTGACCTCGGGGTCTTTCAAGACTGCCGTTGACACTTCGTACAAGCGTTCGACTATCGCGGGGTCCATGCCCGCCGGTCCATACAGGCCGTGCCACACCTGGAAGTCATATCCCGGCAAGCCTGCCTGGGCCGCGGAAGGAATGCCCGGGAACAAGGGCGACGGCTGCGCCGACGTCAGGCCCAGCGCCTTGATACGCCCGGCGGATACCAGCGGCATCACCGTCGGCGGCGTCGCGAAACTGATGTCCACGTCACCCGCGATCGTCGCCATGGCGGCCGGATTGCCTCCCTTGTAGGGAACGTTCAACAGTTTCACCCCGGCGGCACGCATGAATTCCACGGCCGCAAGGTGATTCGAAGAACCGACGCCCGCGCTGCCATGCGTAACGCGCCCGGGCTCCTGTTTGGCCTTGGCGATCAGGTCCGTGAAGTTCTTCAAGGGACTGTCGTTCCGGGTGACGACCACCATCGGAAAACTGACCAGCTTGTTGATATGCGTAAAGCTCTTGATGCCGTCGTAGGTCACGCCGGGATAGAGCACCTTGTCCATGCCATGAAGATTCATCATCCCGATGTATAGCGTATAGCCATCGGGCTTGGCTCGCGCGACGAAACTGCTGGCGATGGTGGTGGCCGCGCCGGGCCGGTTTTCAACGATGATGCTCTGGTTGAGCTTCTGCCCCATCTTGTCCGCCAGGATGCGGCCAAGGCCGTCGGCCGAGCCACCCGGCGCGAATGGAATGACGAGGGTAATGGGATGATCGGGCCATGGGGCGGCGGCCGCCAAACCCGGGGAGACCGAGCACACGGCCAGAAGCAGGCACTTTGCCAATTGGCCCAGCCCGGGGCGGGCGCGGAATTTCGACATGAACATGATTTTCCCTGGATAGGATTCAGGCAGCGTTTTGAGCGATGAAACGCCCGGCGATGGTTTCCATAAGCTGGACCAGCGCCAAATGCGTAACGGCGGGGATGCCGTCGACATTCGCATCGACACAATTGTCGACCGAGTTGATCAGGCCGACGTCCACTCCTCGGCGCAATAGATGCTCCTCGCGCGCGGGCGTATGCAGCAGCGCCGCATTGCCCAGGCGCGCGGCCAGTGCGGCGGCAATGGCGGTGCATCCCCAGTTGCTGCATGCGGCGGTCACGAGCACGCCGCAGGAGGAAACCGCGCCGATCTTCTCGCCATGCTTGACGTTCCTCGCCACCGCATCGGCGATCAGGCCCATGCCGATTTCATTGCCGCCATCGCCTACGCATAGCGTCGGAATACCCCTGGCGTTGGCCAGATCGAAGATGTGGTCGATTCGGGCGCGGCCTTGTCCATAGTCAATCGCGCGCATGCTGTAGTAGACGCCGTCACGAGCGCGGCCGACGCGCTCCGCCGAGATGAGCAGATCCGGTTCGATGCGCGCCAGCAAGGCTTCCGCTTCCCGCTCCGCGTCATGCGTGTTCACGGTGAAGGGCTCGAAGGAAACCGTTGCCAGGCTGCCGTCCTGGCTGGCCTTTTTCGCTTCGTCGAAGGAAAGCACGGAAAAGCCCGCCGTCGTGAATATGGCCGCCAGGCCGTCGACCAAGGTCTCCTCGCAGACCACGACGTTGTGGGTCCCCAGGCCCAGGGTCAAGGCGCGCGCAAGCGCCGCCGTCCCCGCGGGACCGTCGTTTTCGCCGACGCGCGGCGAAATCCAGGCGCGCGAGACGGAACCCGTCGTATAGAGCACCGTGGCGCCGCGAGGCAGGCCGGCCAACAGGTCGGCGGCGGCGCCGACGGGAGAGGCGCCGGAAAGCGCGGCGCGGGAGGCCTCGAGCAGTGCTTCCACGCCGCGTCCGCCGACGTCGATATTGCTGAGCAGGTCCAGTCGCCGATCGAGCGCCGCGACAGCTAATGCTTTATTCATTTAGATTTCCTTGCCGATGATCAGGCGTGAAATGGCCGCCGTATTCCCCATCAACGGGGCCAGCGTATCCAGGGACGCGTCAAGGGCGTCGACCACCGCGGAAAGGCTGCCCAGCCACCCGATACCGTCGGGCGTGGGACGCAGGCGCAGCGAGACCTTGGCGCCTGGCTGGCCATGGGTGTTCGTCGTCAACACGCCGTGATCGCGCAACAGAATGACGCCCAGCGCGGAAGTCGCTTCGGCGGGAACGAGACCGGTGCCGGCCGGCGTGATCCCGGCGCGTTCCAATGCCATGGCGAACAACTCGTCCTCGACGATGATGGGTCCCAGGTCACTGCGCTGGACGCGTTCAGCGCCGAACTTCTGTTCGAACAACCCGGTCAGTTCCTTCCCCATGTCGGATTCCTCCTGTAGCCATGCGGGAGCGAACATTTCGAGCGACTCGGTCACCGCGGCAACGATGGGCGCGCGCGCCTCGCTGCCGAATTCGGCGGCCTTGGCCGCGACGCGTTGAACATGCGCATCGACCCCCACCAGCAGGCCGGCGCGCGGACCTATCATCCCGGCCTTATCGCAATTCGTGATGACCAGATCGGCGCCTAAGCGCAGCCCATGCTCGCCGCCATGCAGGATCGGACGGATACGCGCGCCGTACGCGTCGTCGATCAGGCTGATCGCGCCCGCCCGCGCGGCGGCCCGCACCATCGCGGCGATGGTCGCCTCCGGCATGCGGTCGAGATTGCTCGAGACCGTCGTGACCAGGACCAGCGCCGGCTTTTGCGCATCGACGGCATCGTCGAACGCCGCGGCCGTGTCGCATTCGATCAGGTCCACGCGCGCGGCATAGCAGCCCCGGGACACGGACGCGTGCGACTTGCTGCCGGCGGGCACCGCGCTGACCACGGGCCGGCCCGCGCAAAGCGCGCCAATCGCCGCGATGAGCCCGCCGCTGGTGCGGTTGAAGAGCGCGGCGGAATGCAGCGGACGCGATCCGCCCAGGTGTTTTACGCCGGCTTCCTGAAAAGCCTCGTCGACCAACCCCGGGCCGGTCCACTCATCGCAGACGACAGGCATGCGCTCGGCCTGCATGGGAAAAGCACGCAGATTGCCGGTGAAGATCCCTATCGACTTGCTTCCCCGCTCAGCCAGCCGCTGCGTCGCCACCCGCTGCCCGTGAACCAGGCGCAGCCGCTCTTCCACGCTCGATCTGAGGATTTTTCCCCGTGCATAGCCAACGGTACGGTCTATGGGATTTCCATAACGGTCCGTGTGGACCTTGTCGCTTTTATCGATAGCCATTTTTGCCATTTCCGGATGTATTGGGGGTATTGGGGTATCTCGGTATTGGGCAAAAATTTACGGGACCAGGTCGAAATTTAAAACGACAGATTTCCTGACTAGCCCCGTAAGTTAAAATTACGGTGTTTATCTGCCCCACGAAAACCGGGACTGCGTCAGGAATGACCGGAATGCTCAATCTTCATCGCCTGCGCCTGCTGCATGAACTGGCGGCGCTTGGATCGATTACCGCCGTTGCAAGATCGATGAGCCTGACCCGGCCCGCGATCTCCCAACAACTGGCATTGCTCGAGCAGGAAATAAGAGAGCCCTTGCTGGAGCGATCTTCGCAAGGGGTCACGCTGACGCCGGCGGGCGAGCGGCTGGCAATGCGGGCGGCCGAGGTCTTCAAGCTCGTGGAACAGATCGAGACCGATCTCGAAGCCGGCAGCGACGTGATTGCCGGCGAAGTCCGGGTGTCCGCCTTCGGATCGCTCGCCACGGGCCTGGCGCCGCAGGCATTCAGGCAGCTACGGAACCAGTACCCGCATATTTCGCTGACCTTCAATGAAACCGAATCGAATGCGGGCCTGAGAGCGGTCGCCGCCCGGGAAATCGATCTCGCGGTCATCGACGAGTGGGCCGACATCATGCGCCCGGCCCGCCCGCTCGAGTTCGCCCACCTGGGCGAGGACCGATTCATGTTGATTGTCGCGAGCACGCATCCGCTGGCGAACCGCAAGAGCGTCCGCCTTCAGGAATTGAGCGCCGAGCGCTGGGTCATCAACCAGGCCGCGCCCGCTTACCGTGCCCACCTGATCCGGGCTTGCCAGGCGGCCGGCTTCACGCCCAACGAAGTCTGCAACTGCAGCAATACGACCGCGACGATAGAGTTCGTCAGGGAAATGGGCATGATTACCGTCCTTCCCAAGATGGGGCTGGGGTGGACCGAGCACCTGGACGGCATGAAGATGGTCGGCCTGCAACCGCCGATACACCGGAAAATCCGGGTCGCGATGCTTCCCCATGCGCTGGAGCGGCCCGCGGTCAAGGCAACCTTCCAAGCGTTGAAGGAGGCGGCGACGCGTTGGCAGCAATCGGAGTCGATCCGGATCGAATAGCCGCTCGGACCGGGCCACAAGTCCTGCGGCCCGCGACGGTCAGCTTCAGGCCGCGGCCCAAACGTTCGAACGGCATCATTCCTGTTCCCCGCGCCAGCGTTCTCGATTGCCGAGACGCCGCGGGAAGGGGAAACTATGCGTGCACCGGCACGATCTCGATCCAGCTCGGCCGCTTGCCCGCGGGATAACGCCCCAGCGCCGTCAGGCCTCCCGTGCCCGGGTCGATGGCGTAGACGCCGACGTGGTTGCTCTGCACCCCCGCGCACAGCAGGAATCGCCCGTTCGGGTCGATGGCGAAACCGCGGGGATAGGCTTCGACCTCGAAGACGCCGGCGCGCGACAGCAAGCCCGTCGCGGGATCGATGCGGAACGCCGCGATCGCATGCGTCTTGCGCACGCTGGCGTAGAGGAAGGCGCCGTCCGGCGCGACATGGATGTCGGCGCCCAAGGCATTGCCGGAGAAATCCGGGGGCACCAGCGATTCCCACTGCAATTCCTCCAGCGCGCCGGAGGCCCGGTCGACGCGGTAGGCGGCCAGCGAACCCGCGTGCTCGTTGACGCAGTACAGCCGGTCCAGCGCCCGATGGAAAACCAGGTGGCGGGGCCCCGAGCCCGGCCGCATCGCCGTCGCCGCCGGCTCGGCCGCCTCCAGCCGCCCGCTGGCCTCATCCAGGCGGTAAGCCAGGATGGCATTGCCGTCGACCGACGTGGCGTAGACCACGCCGCCGAAAGGCGCTTCGAGGATGCAGTGCGCCTTCGGCGGCGTCGGAATCGTCTGCGCGCAGGGCAAGGCGATGCGGCCGTCCGCTTCGATGCGGTTGACGGTCAGCATCGCGCCGTCGTAGGACGCGCCGAGCAGGAAGCGGCCGTCCAGCGTGGGCGCCAGATACGCCATCGGCGCGGGCAGGTCGCAGGTGTCGATCAGCCGCAGCGTATGGGTAGCGGGATCGAGACGAAAGGCGGACAGTGGAAACGGGTCGACGCGCACCTGGGCATACAGCGTCCTGCGGTCCCGGGACCACGCCAGCGGAATGTTGCCGCGCGTGGGCGCGCCCGTGCCCGGCACGTCGATCGCTTCGACCAGATCGAGGCTGCCCGTTCGCGGGTCCAGCAGGAATGCGTGGATCTCCCTGCTCTCGGACGCCGAGACGTGCACGAGGAAGGCATCGTCGGGCTTCATGCGGCCGCTCCCAGCACGGCCACGCCGTCCGCGGCCCGCACGCCCTGCCCCGCCGGCAGCACGAAGAGCGGATTGATTTCGGCTTCGATCAGGCGATCGCCCAATTGCGCCGTCATCCGCGAGAACGCCACGATGGCCGAGACCAGCGCCTCCACGTCGCCCTTGGGCCGCCCGCGGAAGCCGTCCAGCAGCGGCCAGCTCTTGAGCTCGCGCACCATCTCCAGCGCCTGTTCGCGCCCGAGGCCGCCGCCGTCGCCGGGCAACAGGCGCATCGCGGTGTCCTTGAACAATTCGGCCGCGATGCCGCCCATGCCCACCAGGATGGCCGTCCCCAGCGGATCCCGATGCATGCCGACGATCACTTCCGTGCCGCCGGCCACCATCTCCTGCACCAGGAAACGCCGCGGCGCGATGCCGGTCCTGGCCTGGACCTCGTCCTTCATGGCCGCCAGGCGCGCGCCGATCTGCTCGGGCGCGAGGCCGACGGCCACGCCGCCCACGTCGCTCTTGTGCGTGATTTCGTTCGACAGGATCTTGAGGACGACCCGTCCGCCCAAGGCGCGCGCCGCCTGTTCGGCCTCGGCCGGGCTCGCCACCACGGTCTCTCCCGCGCAGGGCACGCCGAAGCGGGCGAACAACTGCTTGGCCTGGGCTTCGTCCAGCGCCCCCGCCGGCAGGCCGGCAACGTCGACGGGCGCGGCCGGCGCCGATGGCTCGGGCGCCTTCCAGCGCGCATGGTGCAGCATGCCGGCCAGGGCCACGGTGCAACTCTCGGCGGCCGCGAAGGCGGGCACGCCGCGTTGCGTCAGCAGGGCCGCCACGGACGGCGCGTGGGGGCTGACGAAGGCGATCACCGGCTTGTCGCTTTCCGGCAGGCAATCCTGGATGGCGCCGGCCATCAGCTCGGGCATGGCCAGGCTGGAGGAGCCGACGATGATGGTCAGCGCGTCGTAGCTGGGGCTGGCCAGCAGCGCGCGGATGGCGCCGCGCAGCAGGTCCGGCTGCAGGCCCGCCAGCGTCACGTCGATGGGGTTGCGGTCCAGCGCGGCGTGATCGCCCGTCTGCAAGGCGCGCAGCCGCGCGGCGGTGTCGGGGTCGGGCGCCGGCGTGTCGAAGCCGGACACGCCCAGGCTGTCCGACACCAGCGTGCCGGCGCCGCCCGTGGAAGTGAGGATGGCGACCCGGTTGCCGCGCAGCACGCGGCCCGTGGCCAGCGCGGCCGGGATGTCGAGCAGGTCGCCGAAGGTCTGGGCGCGAATGACGCCGACCTGCCGGAACAGCGCGTCGTACATGCGGTCGGCGCCGGCCAGGGCGCCGGTGTGGGACACGGCGGCTTTCGCGCCGGCTTCGGAGCGGCCGATCTTGAACGCCACCACGGGCTTGCCCGCGCGCGCCGCCTTCAGCGCCGCGGCGCGGAATTTCTCCGGGTTGCGCACGGCTTCGATGTAGAGCGCGATCACCTTGGTGGCGTCGTCGTCGGCCAGGTAGTCGACGAAGTCGGCCAGGTCCAGGTCGACCTCGTTGCTGGTGGAAATCAGCTTGGACAGGCCGATGCCGCGCGGCGCCGCGCGCGACAGCAGCGCGCCGAGTATGCCGCCGCTTTGCGAGACCACGCCGATGGAGCCCACGGGGAAGCGATCCATCTCCAGCGCGCCGCTGGCCGACAGGACGATGTTGTCGGTCAGGTTCACCAGCCCGATGGTGTTGGGCCCCAGGATGCGCATGCCGCCGGCCGCTTCGACGAGCCGGGCCTGCCGGCGCGCGCCCTCCTCGCCTGTTTCGCTATAGCCGCTTGCCAGGACGATGGCCGCCGCGACGCCGCGTTCGGCCAGTTCGCGCACGGCAAGATCCGCGCGCTCGGCACCCAGGAGCACGATGCCCACGTCGGGCACCGCGGGCAAGGAGGCGATGTCGGGATAGCACCGCAGCCCGTCGATATCGTCGACGCGCGGGTTGACGGGATAGATGTCGCCGCTGAAGCCGTGCTTGCGCAGGTAGGCCACGGGACGGCCGGCGGTCTTCCGGCCGTCGGCGGACGCGCCGATGACGGCCACGCTGCGGGGCTGGACGAGGCGGGAAATGGCGTTCATGCGGGTCACTCTTTCTCGCCGGCGGGCGCGTTGCCGCCGGCGCCCTGCCCGGCATGTTTCTCCGCCGCCTTGGCGAGGAAAGCCATCACCGATTCGCGGTGCTCGGTGCTCGTGTAGCAGATGCCCTGCGCCTGGCTGCCTTGCGCGAACACCTGTTCGGCCGACATCTCGAAGGTCTGGTTGATGATGGTCTTGCCCAGCGCCAGCGCGGTGGTCGAGCCCCGGGCCAGTTCGGCGGCCCAGGCCTGCGCGTCGGCCAGCAGCCTGTCCGCGCTCGTGTTGCGGTCCGAAATGCCCAGGCGCAGGGCTTCTTCCGCCTCCACCTTGCGGCCCGTGAAGATCAGTTCCTTGGCCTTGGACAGGCCCACGCGGCGCGGCAGGAAATACATGCCGCCGCCATCCGGCACGATGCCCCGGTTGATATAGGACCAGGTGAAGCTGGCGGCCTCGCTGGCGATGATGAAGTCGCAGGCCAGCGCGGTGTCGGCGCCCAGGCCGGAGGCCGCCCCGTTCACGGCGGCGATGGTCGGCTTGGGCATGGTGTGCAGCAGCGACTGCGCATAGTGGACGCGCTGCTGGCGGTGCCAGCCGTTGAAGGCGATTTCGCCGGCCGGCGCGCTCATGCGCCGCTCCATGCCGGAGACGTCCCCGCCAGCGCAGAAGCCCTTGCCGTTGCCGCTGAGCACCAGGGCGCGGATGGCCTTGTCGGCGCTGATGCGCTCCAGCGCCTGGATGAACGCCGTGCGCATGTCGTCGCTCATGGCGTTGCGCTTGTCGGGGCGGTTGAGCAGCAAAGTGGCAATGCCATCGGTAACGCTCAGTTCGATCAAACTCGTGGTCATGTCCCGTATATCCCTGGATCGACGCAGCCGGCGGCGGGGTCGTTTTTCGGTGTCGTTCTGCTTGAAGGAAAAGGCGTCCGTGGCGAAGCGCCCCTTCTTTCCCTTGACCGGGTAGTGTAGGTGCCGGCACCGGAATGCGTACCCCCCGAATTCCAACAGATGGAAAAACGGTGCTAAGCTGCATCACGTCACGCTGCTAAGCTGCACCACGTTCCCCTGTCGCGGCCGCCATGCCCCCTACCCCGTCCAAAACGCCACGCCGGCAGCACTACGAAGACCCCGTCGTCAACCGCTCGCTGGTGCGGGGCGTGGAGATCCTGCGCGCCTTCCGCCCGGGCGCCGACCAACTGGGCAACGGGGAGATCGCGGAGCGCACCGGGCTTTCGCGCGCCACGGTCAGCCGCCTTACGCAGACGCTGGTCGAATGCGGGTTGCTGGAGCACGACCGGAGCCGGCGCACCTACCGGCTGGCCACGCCGGTATTGAGCCTGGCGCACGCGATGCGCGCCGGCTCGCCCGTGCTGGGCGCGGTCGCCCCGCTGATGCGGACCCTGGCAGAGAAAATGCGCATCAACGTCGGGCTGGCGAGCGCGGACCGCGAGGAAATGGTCTATCTGGAATCGTTTCGCTTCAACCGCAAGGTGGCGCTGCGCAGCGTCGTCGCCGGCCAGCGCGTGCCCATGGAGCTCACTTCCCTGGGCCGGGCCTATCTCGCGGCCGTGGACGGCGCGCAGCGGCGCGCGCTGCTGGCGCAGTTCCGGCGGCGGCGCTCCGCCGACTGGAACGCCCTGCGCGAAGAGATCGACGCCGCCATGCTCAGCGTCCACGAGAAAGGCTATTGCGCGGCCTCGTGGCAGCCGGAAGTCGTCGCGATGGCCACGCCGCTGGTCCTGCCGGACCGGCCCATCTACATCCTCAATGTCAGCGTCAGAACCACCGCGGGCATCGCGGCGACGGAGAAGCAACTGGCCGCCCCCCTGCTCTCGCTCCGCGAGGAAGCGAAAACCGCGCTGCTGGCCGCCGTCATGCCTGGCGGAGCATGAGATGAGCCGGACGCCCCCGCTCAACGCGCTGCGCGCATTCGAGGTCGTGGCGCGCACCCGCAACCTGAAGGCGGCCGCCCAGGAACTGCACGTCACGCAATCGGCGGTCAGCCGCCAGATCGCCCTGCTGGAATCGTATCTGGAGAAAAAGCTGTTCCGGCGCGACCCTCGCGGCATGACCTTGACGCAACTGGGCGCGGCCTACGCCGAACAGATCATCCCCGCCTTCGAGGAAATCGCGCGCGCCAGCGAATCGCTGGACCAATCCGACAGCAGCGTCCGGGTCCGCACGCCCACGAGCTTCGCCGCCAAATGGCTGATCCCGCGCCTGCCGGATTTCGAACGGCAGTATCCGACCATAAAGATCCAGGTCATCAATGCCCTGCCCGACGTCGACGCCGACTACGATCGCGATCCCGTCGACGTCAGCGTGGTGCAAGGCGGCGAAAACTGGTCCAAGGCCAATGCGGAAGTCCTCTTCGAGGACGAAATGGAGCCCGTCTGCTCGCCGGCCTACCTGGCCGTGCATGGCGCCATGCGCCCTTCCGGCCTGCTGGGGCACCGGCTCCTGGTCTCCCGCCATCGCAGGCGGGATTGGGACGACTGGCTGACGGCCACGGGGCTGGGCCACCTGGCCGCGGAGACCGAAAGAATGACCTTCGGCGTCTCCCTGCTGACGTGGCAGGCGGCGATCGACGGCCTGGGCATCGCCATCGGACAACTGCCCCACCTGCACAGGGACCTTGCCAGCGGCGTCCTCCTGCGCCCTTTCGGCCAGCCCGTGCGCCGGCGTTCGGCCCATTACCTGATCACGCCCTCGCCCAGCCGCCAGACGCGCGCCGCGCGCCTCTTTCGAGAATGGCTGCGGGATCGGATTGCCGACGACCTGACGCTCGACCCTTCGGCGCACCGGGACCTTGCCGCCGATCTCGCGGTCCCCGATGCGGTCGGCCGGCTAACGAGGTGACAGCAGGCGGAACACCGGACCGACGTCGGACGCCGCGGCGATCCCGCGCAGGGCCTCGACCGCCTCGCGCGCGCGCGGCTCGCCCAGATAAGGAGCCGCGTTGTACATGAACTTGGCGTCCACCGACGACGACGGCACCGGCGACACTCTGCCCGGCGGATAGTCGCTGCGCATCGAGAACCGGCGCCCGTCGCGCATGACGACCGTCACGCGGTGCGGCCAGCAGCGGGGAAAGTCCCGTTCCAGATCGGCATCGTGCAGGACCTTCACGCGGGGCAGCAGGTCGTGCACCAGCGCGCCGGCCGTGCGCGGATGGCGGATCATGTCCAGCGACACCGTGCCATGCACCAGCGCCAGGGCGACCGAATACTGGTGGCTGAAAGTCGCGTCCAGGGCCGAGTGGAGCACGGGCCGGTCGCACACCTCCATGGACTGGCGAAAGGCGGCGATCTCGACGCCGGCGATCCCGCCCGGGTCGATGCCGTAATCGCGGCGCAAGGTCAGCGCCGCCTCGGTCGGCCCGTGGGCGAAGCGGCACGTCGGATAAGGCTTGATCGTCATCTGCGCGAATTCGAAGCGCGTTCCCAGATCGGCGTCCAGCCGGGCGGGATCGCTCGACGGCGCCATCACGGCGCAGAATCCCATCTGGCCGTCCAGGATCCCCGGCGGTCCGCCCGCCCCGTGCGCGCGGACCTGCGCCAGCATCACGCCCG
The DNA here is from genome assembly GCF_002261225.1 of Bordetella genomosp. 10. Taxonomy (NCBI): domain Bacteria; kingdom Pseudomonadati; phylum Pseudomonadota; class Betaproteobacteria; order Burkholderiales; family Alcaligenaceae; genus Bordetella; species Bordetella genomosp. 10. The sequence continues at coordinate 530,465 of NZ_NEVM01000002.1, read as the reverse complement.
ACTGCGCGGCGCGCGCGCCATGCAGGGCGGAGTCGAACATCGAGCCGTCGATCTGATGCTGCCTCAGCCCTGCGGCGGCGGCGCCGGCCAGGCCCAAGGCCTCCGCGCAGGCGTCGCCGTCCAGGCCCAGCAGGCGAGCCGCGGCGGCGGTCGTGCCGAACACCCCGCAGGTCCCGGTATTGTGAAAGCCGGACGCATAATGACTCGGGCTCACCGACGCCGCGACCCGCGCCGCGACTTCGTAGCCGGCAAGCGCGGCGCCCAGGAAGCGCCGCCCATCGGCGCCGAGGCGCTCGGCCATGGCCATGGACGCCGCGACGACGGGCGTGCCCGGATGCAAGGTGCCGGGCTCATAGGTGTCGTCATAGGTATGGATACGGCCGTGCAGCGCGTTGACGAATGCCGCGCTGGCGGCCGGCGCGCGCTGCGCCAGGCCGACGATCGTCGCGTCTTCCCCCTGCCCCCACTCGGCGGCCGCCAGGCGCGCGCTTATGCAGGCGGGCATGTCGATGCCGGCGAACATCACGCCGACGCTATCGACCACGTGATCGAGCAGCTTGTCCTGTAGCGGCGCGGGCGCATCCTCCCAACGCAGACCAGCCGCGAACCTGGCCAGGGCGATTCCATGACTCATGACGACAACTTCCTTCGGATGGGGGGCGAAATGGGGTGAGGAACGGGTTGCGAATCGGCCGCGTCAATCGATGGCCAGGCTCGGTTTTTCCTGCACCAGATGCTTCCAGTGCGCGATGTCGTCCACCATGTATCGGGCGAAATAATCCGGCGTGCTGCCGATCACTTCCGAACCGGTGGCCAACAGTCTTTCCCGCACGGTCGGATCCTTCAGCGCCGCCACGAAGGCATGGTTCAGGATCTGGATGACGGAGGCCGGCGTCTTGCCGGGCGCGGCGATGCCGTACCAGGCGCCCGCCTCCACGCCCGGCACGCCGGCCTCGGCGTTCGTCGGCACGTCGGGAACCAGGGGAGACCGGTGCTTGCTGGTAATGGCCAGCGCGCGCAGGCGGCCGTTCTTCGCGTATTGCGCCATGTCGATCACCGGCAGGAACAAGGCGTCCACCCGGCCGCCCAATGCGTCCATCACCGCCGGCGTCCCGCCCACGTAGGGAACGTGCAGCAGGTCGGCCCCGGTCACGGCCTTGAACAGCTCCCCCGCCATGGCGCTGGAGGAGCCGACGCCGGGGGAACCGAAGGTGAGCTTGCCCGGCTCCTTCTTGGCGAGCGCGACCAGGTCGCCCAGCGTCTGGACGGGGACGTCCTTGGCCACCATGATGAGATTCGGCTGGGTGGCGAGCAGCGTCACCGCGGAGAAATCGCGCACCGGGTCGTAGCGCAAGTGCTTGCGCAAGGCGCCATTGATGGTGTGGCTGTCCGTGATGAACTGGATGATGTAGCCGTCCGGCGGCGCCTTGGCGACGAATTCGGAGGCCAGCATGGTGCCCGCCCCAGGCCGGTTCTCGACCACCACGGATTGCCCCAGGATGCTGCCCACTTTTTCCGAAAGAATCCGGGCAATCGTATCGCTTGCTCCGCCGGGCGCGCCGGCGACGACCATGCGTATGCTGTGGTTGGGGTAGTTCCGGGCGGCGTCGGCCTGCGTGGCGCTGACGGCGGCAAGGCTTGCGCAGCCGCAAAACGCGAGGCGGCGCAGCAATCCCCCCATGCCTATGGCTTTTTTCATCGATCTCCTCCGTATTTATCGGCGGCCGTCTTGCGCGACCGATATCCATGGTGGAGCAGCCATCGGCTGTTTGGGAATTTCCGATTTGTCGAACGGCTTGAGAATTTGGAATGCGTTGGCGGATCGGGAACGGTCAACCCGCCGGGGCTATCCGAAGAAACATGGCCTAGGCGCGGGCGATCGCGCCCGTCAGCGCGTCGCGAATCGTCGACGGCCGCCCTTGCGCGCCGACCGGCGCGTCGAGAATCGCGCCCAGCCCGGTTGGAAAATAGGCCTGCGCCTCGCGCGCCGTCCTGGCGGGGGGCAAGCCGTGCGGGTTGGCGCTGGTGGACACGATGGCCGCGCCGAAAGCCTCGCACACGCGCGCGGCCCACGCATGCCCGGTGACGCGCAGCGCCACGCCCGCGCGCGTGCCCCTGAGCCACGACGGCGCATGCGGCGATGCGGGAAAGATCCAGGTATAGGGCCCGGGCCAGGTCGCCATGGCGCGGTCCAGCGCGTCGGCGGGGGTTTTCCCCATATCGATGTAAGGCGCGATCTGCGCGAAATCCGAGCCGATCAGCAGAAAGCCCTGCTCCGGACTGCGCTGCTTGAGCGCCGCCAGATCCGCGACGGCGCGCTCCGAATGCGGATCGCAGCCCAGCCCGAACACGGCCTCCGTCGGATAGGCCACGATGCGCCCGCCGCGCAGCGGCATGGCCAGATCCGCGGGATCGTTGGTCAACACGCTCATCGCCGGTCCCCTCCGGTCTTGCGGAAACTCATGTCCTTGAAGGCGCGCATGGTGGCGATCAACCTCAGCAGCAATTGGTTGGCGGCGGTCGGAAGCTGCCGCCCCAGCCGCGTGATGATGTGGGCCTCGGCGCCGGCCAGCAAGGGATGGTCGATCTCCAGGGCAAGCACGTCGCCCGAATCGATTTCCTGCGACACCGAGAACGCCGGCAGCAATCCGACCCCGAGGCCGCCGATGACGAAGCGCTTGACCACGGTGATGGAGTCGGTGACGAGCTTGGGCGTGAGCCGGATGCGGTCCATCTGTTCGGCCAGGGCGACCACCTGGCGGGTGCCGTAGGAACCATGCATGAGAGCCAGGGGATATTCCGCGACGTGCTTGAACAGGGGCTGCCGCTCCAGCCGCGTGAGCGGATGCCCGGGCGGCACGACGGCGCACATGGGCTGGCGCACCGCGACGCGCGAACGAATAGTCGAACTCACCGATGGGTTGTAGACCAGGCCGATATGCGCGAGGTCTTCGCTGACCTGGCGCAGCACATCGTTGGTCCCCGCCAGGTTCATCTTGATCGTCAGGCCCGGATGCGCGGCCCAGAACTGCTGCAAGGGCTCGGCCATCAGGTCGCTGACGAATCCCTCGCCCAGCACCAGATCGATGTGCCCGCGCTCCAGCCTGCGCAATTCTCCGAGCTTGGTCGCCAGGTCGCTCTGGTGCGCCCGGTGCTGCCGATGGTATTCGACCAGCATCATGCCCGCTTCCGTGGGCCGGATGCCCCGCCCATGGCGCTCGATGAGGGAAATCGCGAGTTCGGACTCCAGATGCGCGATCTGCCTGCTGACCACCGAGGGATTCATGTCCATCTTGTCCGCGGCGGCCCGCACGGAGCCGGCGATTACCGCCTCGTAGAGGTAGCGGATCCTGCGATCGTCGATCGTCTCCATGCGCCCCTGGCCCCATGAGCGTTGACTGAAAAGCAACGCAATTGTACCGCCATTGATATTTTTGTCAGAACAGCTTCATGGGATTCTGCCGGGACTTTATCGCGCGCCAACCCGGCGCAGGCCTGCGAAGACCCCGTCGCAGGCATTCCACGGAGAGCGAAGGACATGAAGAGCATCGGCGTAATCGGCCTCGGCAACATGGGCCGCGGCATGGCGCTAACCCTCGGGCGCGGCGGTTTCGCCGTGACCGGAACCGACGCGTCGGCGGCGGCGCGCGCGAGCGTGGCCGCCGAAGGCGTGAAAACGGTCGACACCATCGGGGAAGTGGTCCAGGCCGCCGACATCGTCATCCTCTCGCTGCCCACCGCGGCGATCGTCGCCGAGGTGGTCGCCGGACCCGGGGGCATCATCGCCAACGCCAAACCGGGGCTGCTGGTCATCGACACGTCGACCTCCCATCCCGAAACGACGCGCCGGCTCGCCGCGCAACTGGAGGCCGCCGGCATGCGCATGATGGACGCGCCCGTCAGCGGCGGCCCCAAGGGCGCGCGCGAGGGCACGATGGCAATGGTCATCGGCGCTTCCGACGAGGACCTGGCGCGCGCGATGCCGGTGCTCGAAGCCATGAGCGGCAAGCGGGTGCACGTGGGCGGCGTCGGCGCCGGCCACGTCGCCAAGATCGCCAACAATCTCTTCACCGCCTCCCATCTGATCGTCGCCGCCGAAATCACCCGCATGGCGGCGCGCGCCGGCGTCCCCACCGAGGCCCTGCTGCAAGGCATCAACGCGGGCTCGGGCCGCAGCTTCGTCACCGAACACAGTTTCCCGACCTGGATCATGAACGGGAAATTCGACTCCGGCTTCACCATGAAGCTCATGCGCAAGGACGTGCGGCTGGGGCAGGAGCTCATCGGCGCGCTCGGCCTGGACCTTCCGCTGTCGGCCAAGGTCGCCGAATTGTGGGCCGGGAGCGCGCAGACCATCGCCGACGATGAAGACTTCAACCGCATCGTCGAACTCGGCAATCGCTGAAGCCCGCATCCAGCATCCAGCATTTGGCATCCAGTATTTGGCATCTGGCATTCACAGAGGAACCCCATGCAATCCCATATCAGCGATCGGCTGCTCGCCGCTTTCACTCCGTTTTTCCCCGAAGGCCGCATCGGCTCCTACGTCAACGGCGAGATCGTCGAGGGCGAAGGCGAGGAGATCGCGCTCGTGAATCCCGCCACGGGCGAGCGCCTGGCCAGCTACCCGGATGCGGGCCCCGGGGTCGCCACCCGGGCCGCCGAGGCGGCGCGCGCCGGCCAGAAGGCGTGGGCCGCGCTGAGCCACGCGGAGCGCGGGCGGCTGATGCAGGAAGCGGGACGGCTGCTGCGCGCCCATATCGAGCCCCTCGCCCGGCTCGAATCGCTCTCGGCGGGCAAGCCCATCCGGGATTGCCGGGGCGAAGCCCTGCGCGTGGCCGAGATGTTCGAATACTACGGCGGCTGGACCGACAAGCTGTACGGCAACGTCATCCCCGTCCCCAGCGGCCATCTCAACTACACGCGGCGCGAACCCTATGGCGTCGTGCTGCAGATCACGCCGTGGAATGCGCCGCTGAACACCTGCGGCTGGCAGATCGCGCCGGCGATCTGCATGGGGAACGCGGTGCTGCTCAAGCCCTCCGAACTGACGCCGCTGTCCTCGCTGGCGGTCGCGGCGCTGGCCGAGCGGGCGGGTATTCCCAAGGGCGTCATCAACGTGCTGGCGGGTTTCGGGCACACGACGGGACAGGCGGCCCTGGGCCACGCCGCCGTGAAGAAGGTCGTATTCGTCGGCTCCGTGCCGACCGGCGGCAAGATCGCCGCGGCCGCCGCGGCGCGCTGCATCCCCTGCCTGCTGGAGCTCGGCGGAAAATCCGCGAATATCGTCTTCGAGGATGCGGATCTCGAACGCGCGTGCATAGGCGCGCAGGCCGCCATTTTCGGCAACGCGGGCCAGAGCTGCGTGGCCGGTTCGCGCCTGCTGGTGCAGCGGCGCATCTACGACGAGTTCGTCGGAATGGTCGCCGCGGGCGCCAGCCGCCTGCGCGTGGGCGAGCCCACCGCCGCCGAAACGGAAGTGGGTCCGATACAGAACGCCAGGCAGTATCGCCACGTTCTCGACATGATCGACGCCGGCGTCAGGGAAGGCGCCGAGATCGTCGGCGGCCCGGCCGGCAAGGTGGAAGGCCCCGGCTATTACGTGCGGCCGACCGTGCTGGGGAAGGCGACCAACCAGATGGCCGTGGCGCGCACCGAGATATTCGGGCCGGTGGTCGTGGCGATTCCGTTCGACACCGAGGAGGAGGCCGTGGCGATCGCCAACGACAGCGACTTCGGGCTGGCCGGCGCGGTGTGGACGCGGGACATCGGGCGCGCGTTCCGCGTGGCGGCCCAGGTCAAGGCGGGCACCTTCTGGGTCAATATGTACAAGACCATCAACGTGGCCTCGCCCTTCGGCGGATACGACGCCTCGGGCTACGGCCGCTCCAGCGGCATCGAGGCGCTGCAGGAATATACGCAGGTCAAGAGCGTCTGGGTGGAAACCGCCGAGCAGCCGAACCAGCCCTTCGGCTACGCGCCCGCCGTCGATAGCTGACGCGCAAGGCCCGTCGCGGCACCGACTTCATACCAACAGACAAGGGGAAATCACATGTCCACGCAATCCGTCTACCCGCCGGTCCGGGTCGCATCGATGGGCGAGCAGACCCGCCTGTTCATCGCGGCTTTCGTCATCGTCCTCATCGCCGAATTCATCGGCAACGTCTCGATCCCGCTGGGGTCGACGGAGATCGTGCTGCTGCCGCTATTGTGGGCGGTCCTCATCGGCGCGGTGCTGGGGCTGAACGCGAAGCGCATGCCGGCCGGCGTGCGCATCAACAGCGACATGCAGCGCACGGCGGCGTCGCTGCTCCAGCCCGTGCTGCTGCTGTTCATCGCCAAGCTGGGCCTGCTGGTCGGCGGCGCCATTCCGAAGCTCGTGGCGTCCGGCGCAGGCCTGCTGTTCCAGGAATTCGGCCACTTCTTCGGCACGATGATATTCGGCCTGCCCCTGGCGCTGCTGCTGGGCATCAAGCGCCAGGCCATCGGCGCGACGTTCTCGGTGGGACGGGAGCCCAGCCTGGCGATCATCGGCGAACGCTTCGGCATGAAATCGCCCGAGGGCCAGGGCGTCCTGGCCGAGTACCTCACGGGGACCGTGTTCGGCGCGGTATTCATCGCGCTGCTTGCCGGGCTGCTGACGAGCCTGGGCATATTCAATCCGCTCGCGCTGGCGATGGGCGCGGGGGTCGGATCGGGCAGCCTGATGGCGGCCGCGTCGGGCGCCATCGCCGCGCAGCAGCCGCCCGAGGTCGCCAAGGACATCGCCGCCTTCGCCGCGGCCAGCAACCTCATCACGACCACGATCGGCACCTACTTCACGCTTTTCCTGTCACTGCCCTTTACGCTCTGGGCGTACAAGGTGCTGGAGCCCATCCTCGGCCGCACCACGAAAGCGTCGATCGACGCCGCCGACATCGGCGCGGACATCGAGCATGAACTGCCCAAGTCGGGCATCGGCGCGCAAATCGTCGTGTGGATCGCCGTCGGCGTATTCTCGCTCTTCGGCAACTGGATCAACTACAAGGTGCCCGCGACCGACCCGGCCGCCATCGCCGGCATGGCGATCATCGTCGGCGTCGTCGGCGTCGGCTACGCGCTCTATCGCCTGACGGCGCGCAAGCTCCCCGCGGTGATATGGGTCTCGCTCATCGGCATGATCCTGACCTATCCGGGATTCCCCGGCGCCCACGACATCGCCGCCCTCACCGGCAAGATCAACTTCCTCGCGCTCTCCACGCCGATTCTCGCCTTCGCCGGCCTGTCGATCGCCAAGGACGTCCCCGCCTTCCGCCGGCTAGGCTGGCGCATCGTCGCGGTCTCCTTCGCCGCCAACGGCGGAACCTTCATCGGCGCCACGATCATCGCGCAGTTCTTCATGCATAGTCCGGTGTAGGGGCGGCCACCGGCCAGGAAGGGGACATCCTCCCCTTCCGCGGCATCTGTTCCTGTTTCTATTCCTGCCTCTATTCCTGGTGGATATTGTTCGCCTTGGCGATGGGCGCGAGCTTTGCCGTATCCTCCTCGATGAGCTTGGCGTATTCGGCGGGCGCGCCGTACCGGGTATCGAACGCCAGTCCCACCAGCTTGTCGTGCACGCCGGAATCGGTCATGGTTTCCTTCAATGCCTTGACCAGGCGCTCCCTTGCCTCGGCCGGGATGCCATGCGGCGCGACGACCGCCCACCAGGCTTCCATGGTCACGGGATAGCCGCTCTCGACGATGGTGGGAACGTTGGGCAGCAAGGCCGCCCGGCGCTTTCCCGTGGTCGCCAGGATCTTCACCCGCCCGCCCTTGGCCGCGGCGATCGCCGCGGGCACGGAATCGAACGCCAAGGCAATCTGGCCGCCCATCAGGTCCGTGAGCGCGGGCGCGCTGCCCTTGTAGGGAATGTGCAATACCTTGGCGCCGGCCGCCGACCACAACATCTCGGCCGCGAAGTGGACCGTGGATCCCGCGCCATGCGAGCCGTAGGAGAACTTGTCGGGCTGCGCCTTGATCTCCCCTATCAGCTCCTTGACGCTATTGGCGGCCACCGAATGATTGGCCAGCAGCGCCAGGGCATTGCTGCCGACGATGCCGATGGGTTCGAAGCTCTTGAGCGGATCGTAGGGCAGCTTCCTGTAGATGATGGGATTCACCGCGAAGGTGGTCGCCGAACCGAGCAGCAAGGTGTAGCCGTCGGGACTCGCCGTCGCGACCGAATCGGCGCCGACAATGGTCGCGGCGCCGGCTTTGTAGTCCACGATCACGGTCTGGCCCAGCGCAGCGCCAAGGCGTTCCGCCACGACGCGGGCCACCGTGTCCGCCAGCCCGCCCGCGGGAAACGGCACCACCAGCTTGACGGGCCGGTCCGGAAACGCCGCGAGGCTCGCGCCGCTGACCGACAGGGCCACGATCCCGGCCAGCATTTTTACGACTCTACTTATACCGCGCTTCATTTTTTTCTCCCCTTGAGGATCTTGGATAACTGGCCAAGCCGCCAGATAGCTTTCCACCGGCCGCGCTCGATATCGCGCCCCGATGGCGATGTTGCCGTCATGCAATTCGTCGCGCGGACGGCGTAACGCGGCGCGGTCCGCGCTGATCCCCGGCAGCTTCAGCCGCGCGTGAAGTTGACGATGCGATTGAAGTCCTCGCCATCGGCCAGGGCGGAAATACTGTCGCGCCAGAGCTCGGCAACCACCTTGGAGACGGGCACGTCGACCCCCAGCTTTTCATGCAGGGTTGCCGCCAGCGCCACGTCCTTGCGCATCAACTGCATGGTGAAGCCCGAATTGAAGGTACCCGGCAGGATGCGATTCGGATAGTTGAACAGCGTCACGCCGCTGCGCCCGGAGCCCGCGTTCACGGCCTCGATCAATTGCTCCGTCTTCACGCCCGCGGCATTGGCCATCCTGAACGCTTCCGCGGCGGTAAGCAGTTGCGCCGCCGTGAGCAGGTTATTGACGATCTTCGCGATGTTGCCCGCGCCCGTGGCGCCGATATGGAAAATGTTCTTGCCCATGCCCTTCAACACGGGCATCGCCGCCTCGACGTCCTCGTCGGCCCCCCCGACGAACATGGTCAGTTCGCCGCGGAGCGCGCCACCGGGACCACCGCTGACCGGCGCGTCGATCAGGATCAGGCCCTGATCGCGTATTCCGGCAGCCAACGCGCGCGTTTCCTCGGGATCCGCGGTCGTCGTATCGACGATGGTGAGCGAGCCTTGCGCCAGGCCGGCGATACCCCCTTCTCCAGCCACGACGTCCCGGACGATGGCCGAGGTCGGCAGCGACAGCACGATGCAGTCGCTTTCCCGGACCAGTTGCCCCATGTCCCGGGCCAGCGTGATGCCGCTTTCCGCCGCCTTGCCCGCGGTGGCGCCGTTCTTGTCCAGGCCCAGCACCTGGAAGTTCGCTCGCTGCAGCGAAAGCGCCATGCCCAGGCCCATATTTCCCAGGCCGACGATGCCGATAGTCTTGATGGATTCCATTACCCGATTTCTCTCGAATGCAAAAGGTGGCTCGTTGCGGCGCGCGTCTACGCGCCGTTCGCGATAGGCACCCAGACGCTTTTCGTCTGGGTGTACTCGTACAGGGCTTCGACGCCGCTGGAGCGGCCGTGGCCGCTGCTGTCGTAGCCGCCGAAAGGCGTCGCCACGTGCATGTCCCGGTACATATTGATCCAGAAGATGCCGGCCCTGACGCTGGCCGCCACCCGATGCGCGCGAGCCACGTCGCGCGTCCAGACGGCGCCGCCCAGGCCGAATTCGCTGTCGTTGGCCTGGGTGATCGCGTCTGCCTCGTCGTCAAAGGGAATGGCGACCAGGACCGGCCCGAAGACTTCTTCCCGCGCGATGCGCATGTCGTTGCGCACGTTCTTCAGGACCGTGGGACCGACCAGGAAGCCGTCCTGCGGCGGCGCCTCGGCCGCGCCATAGGCCAGCGCCGCCCCTTCGTCCAGACCCAACCGGATCATCTGCCAGACCCGGCGATATTGCGCCGCGTTGTTGATCGGCCCGCTTTCCGAATCTTCGTCCAGCGGCGGCCCGATACGGTACCGGGCCGCCTCCTGCACGACGCGGTCGACGAACTGGTCATAGATGCCGCGCTGGACCAGCAGGCGCGAACCGGCCACGCAGTTCTGCCCCGTGTTCGAGAACGCGGCGATGGCGGCCACCTTGGCCGCCGCGCCCAGGTCGGCGTCCTCGAACACGATGTTGGCGGACTTTCCGCCCAGCTCCAGCAGGCAGGGAATGGGACGCGCGGCCGCGGCGGCGCTCACGCGGCGGCCGGTCTGCGTCGAGCCGACGAAAACCACTTTCCTGACGATGGGATCGGCGATGGCGGCGTCGCCGATGGTCTGGCCCAGTCCGCCGACCACGTTCAAGGTTCCCGCGGGCAATCCCGCTTCGATGGCGAGTCTGGCCAGGGCCAGCGCGGTCAGGGGCGTGAGTTCGGAGGGCTTGAGTAGCACCGCGTTGCCCATGGCCAACGCCGGCGCCGCATTCCAGGCCGCGAGGTACAGCGGGGAATTCCACGGCATGATCTGCAGAATCACGCCGATGGGCTCGCGCAGCGTGTAGTTCAACTGGCCGCCCGGCACGGGAATCACGTTGCCGCCGAACTTGTCGGCCCAGCCGGCGTAGTAGCGGAAGATTTCCGATACCGCCGCCAGTTGCGCCCTGCATCCCTTGATCGCCTTGCCGGAGGAAATCGATTCGAGCAGCGCCAGTCCTTCGGCGTTCTGCATGACCAGGCTCGCCAATGCCGCCAGCAATTCGCCGCGCCGCTGGGCCGACAAGTCGCGCCACGCCCGCTGCCCCTGCTCGCAGGAGGCCAGCGCCTTCTTCACGATGGCCGGCGTGGCGTCGCGGTAGGTCTGCAGCACGGTTCCGTCGGCCGGATACACCAGCGGCAGTTCACTGCCCTCGCCGGGAACGGCCACGCCCGCGATGAAGGACCCGACGTCCCGCGCCTGGCCGACGTAGCGGTCGCGCAATGACGCAAAGCATGCCGGAATGCCGTCGTTGATCATGAGCATGTCGTCCCGAAATAGCGTCTTGGTCTTATTTATTGGCGGCGTCGATTTCGGCGAACGTCTGCCTGGCCACGCGCGTCGCTTCGCTTCCGGCCGGAATGCCGCTATACAGGGCCACCTGCAGGAAAATCTCGCCGATTTCCTCGCGCGTCAGGCCGTTGTTCAAGGCCGCGCGAACGTGGGTCTTCAATTCCCCCGCCCGGTTGGCGCTGGAAAGAATGGCCAGATTGACGATGCTGCGGGCGCGGCGATCCAGGCCGGGCCGGGCCCAGACGTCGCCCCACAGATTGCGGATGGCGAAGGCGCGCATCGGCTCGCTGAAGGCGTCGGTGCCGGCGGTCGAGGCGGCCACGTACTCGGGGCCCAGCACTTCCGTGCGGATCTGCTCACCGCGCGCGAAAAGGTCTTCACTCATGATTCAGGTCGTCCTTGTGACTTGTCTGTCGTGAATGAAGTCTAGGCATCGACCAGGGAGGGTACAAGATACTAAAATTGTTATCCCGATTACTTTATATACTCCCATTCGCCATGACGCTGAATCAACTGCGCGCCTTCGTCGAAGTCGTCGAACACGGGAGCATTCGCGCCGCGGCCCGCCATCTGGCCATGGAGCAGAGCGGGCTGACGCAGCAGATCAAGCGGCTCGAGGAAAGCCTGCGGGCGCGGCTGTTCGTGCGCTCCGGCAAGGGGATCTCCCTGACCCCGGAGGGCGGCGAGCTGCTGGCGCGGGCCCGCATCATCCTCGGCGAGTGCGCGCGGGCCGAGCAGATCTTCCAGCACCTCCAGGGCGAACTGTCCGGCGCCATCAACGTCGGCGTGTCGTCCGAAGTGTTCGGCCGGCTCCTGCCGCCGGTGCTGCAGCGTTTTCGCAAGCAGCATCCCCGGGTCTCGGTGCACATCAGCGCGGGTCCCTCCACCCTGCTGCTGTCCTCGCTGCGGGAAGGCAAGCTGGATCTTGCCCTGACGCTGGTGTCGTCGGGCACCGACACCGGCGACCTGCGGGGAACCTACCTGGCCAAGTCCGAACCCTGCATCATTTGCCGCAAGAACCATCCTCTGCGCAAGGCCGCGTCCATCCACGACCTGCGGGACGCGGAATGGGTCAATACGCGGCCGTTCGGCCGCGTCGGCACGCCCACCAACCGCCTGGCCGACTGGTTCGCGCGCAATGGCCTGGACATGCCCAGGATGGTGGGCAGCGTGGAGTCCCTCTTCGATACGCTGGACCTGGTGTCCAGTTCGGACTACCTATTCCTGGCGCCGCGCATCATCCTGGAAAAACTTTCCCTGCGCCAGCATCTGAGCCTCATCGAGGTCGCCGAACCCATCCCGGAATCCGATATGTGCCTGGTCGAACGCGCCACGATAGACCTGGCGCCGGCGGCCCGAGCGTTCGCGGACCTGATCCTGGAACGGTCCGGCAAGGCCGGACACGCGCCCCGCAGGCTGGATTGACGCCGCCGCGGGCGCCGGGATGCCCGCAGGCCATGCCGCGCTCAGCACTCGACGATATTCACGGCAAGCCCGCCGCGCGCCGTCTCTTTGTACTTGGTCTTCATATCGGCGCCCGTTTCCCGCATGGTCTTGATGACCTGGTCCAGGCTGACATGGTGCCGGCCGTCGCCGTTCAAGGCCATGCGCGCCGCGTTGATCGCCTTGATGGCGGCCAGCGCGTTTCGTTCGATGCAGGGAATCTGGACCAGTCCGCCCACCGGATCGCAAGTCAGTCCCAGGTGATGCTCCATGCCGATCTCCGCGGCATTCTCCACCTGGGCCGGGCTGCCGCCCAACACCGCGCAAAGACCGGCGGCCGCCATCGAGCATGCGACGCCGACCTCGCCCTGGCAACCGACTTCGGCGCCGGATATGGAAGCGTTTTCCTTATACAGGATTCCCACCGCCGCGGCCGTCAGGAGAAAATCCACAATGCCGTCGTCGTCCGCGCCAGGCACGTACCTGGCGTAGTAATGCAGCACCGCCGGCACGATGCCCGCCGCGCCGTTGGTGGGCGCGGTCACCACGCGGCCGCCGGCGGCGTTTTCCTCGTTCACCGCCATGGCGAACAGGTTCACCCAGTCCATGGCCAGGAACGGGTCGTCGGACGCATCGCGCGCCGCCAGCTTGCGAGCCAGCGCGGCCGCCCGGCGCCGCACGCTGAAACCGCCGGGCAAGACGCCTTCCGACCGGCAGCCCCGTTCGACGCACGCTTGCATGACCCGCCATATGTCGAGCAGTCCCGCCCGGGTTTCCGCGTCGGGCCGCCAATGGCGTTCGTTGCGGCGCATGACCTCCGCGATGCTGATTCGCAGGCGCTGCGCCAGTCCGAGCAGTTGCTCGCCGGTACGAAAAGGCAACGGTAGTTCACTCGCGTCGGGCACCACCGACGCGCGCCGGCTCCCGTCCCGCAGCACCGTTTCGCTGACGACGAAACCGCCCCCCACGGAATAGAAGGTCGACGATCGCAGTTCCTCGCCCAGGGCGTTCTCCGCCACGAAGCGCATGCCGTTGGCATGCAGCGGCAATGCGCGCCGATACATCAGGATGTCCTTGCGGGGATCGAACGGGATATCCCGAATGCCGCCCAGCGAAATCCGCTTGTAAGTGCGGACCCCGTCCACGATGTCCGCGATCCGATCCACGTCCACCGTGTCGGGTTCGTATCCGCTGAGCCCAAGCATGACCGCGGTATCGCTGCCATGGCCTTTGCCGGTGGCTCCGAGCGACCCATACAATTCCGCGCGAACGCGGGCCACATCGCCTGCCGCGCCGCACGATTCCAGAGTCCGGAGAAACAAGACGGCGGCCCGCATGGGTCCTACCGTATGCGAACTGGACGGACCGATGCCGACCTTGAAGAGGTCGAAAACACTGAGTGCCACCGTGAACCCCGGATCAACGAAGGAAATGAAGCTTGTCGAACCGCCGGCGGAAGGCGCTGACTTCGCCGGCCAGCGCTTCGGGACGCTTGCGTTCGAACAGCACGTCGGCGATGAATCCCGCCAGCGTGGGCATGTCCGCGTCCTCCATCCCCCAACGCACCAGTTCCGGCGTACCCATGCGCAGCCCGTTCATATCGCCTTCGACCGGCGCCAGCGGCAAGCCGATGCCGCAAGCCAGGATATTGGCGCAGCGCAAGCGCTTGGCCATCGCCTGCCCCCCGCCAAAGGCATGCGCCTCGATCGCGAACTGATGCGACGTGGTGATGCCGCGGTCGCGCGCGAAGACCGGCAGGCCTTCCCCGACCAGCGCCTGGGCCAGGGCCTGGCTCGCGCTGACCATTCTGGCGGCGTACTGCTTGCCGTAGACCTTCCAGTCCAGCATGGTCATGGCGATCGCCGCCGACCTGGCGGAATCGAAATTCGCCGTCATCCCCGGATAGGCGATGGCATCCAGCCGCCGGGCAACGGCCTCGTCATTGGTAACGATAAGCCCCCCGGCCGGCCCCGCCAGGCTCTTGTAGGTGCTCAACGTCATCAGATGCGCCCCCTCTTCCAGCGGCTGTTGCCACGCATGGCCCGCGATGAGGCCGCAGACGTGGGCGGCATCGAACAACACCAGCGCGCCGACCTCGTCGGCGATCTCCCGAACGGCGCGGATGGGATGGGGGAACAGATTGAGGCTGTTTCCCACGGTGATCATCCTGGGCTTGAGCCGATGCGCGTCCTCGCGCAGGCGGCTGACATCGACCGTATACCGGTCGGCGTCGAAGGCCATCATGTAGGGCTGGAGGCCGTACATCCCGGCCGCGCCTTCGGGATGATGGCTGAAATGGCCGCCGATGGCCGCGCCGGGAACGAACACGGTGTCGCCGGGCTTGGCCGCGACCATATACGCGTACAGATTCGCCAGGGCGCCCGACGCCACCCGCAGTTCGGCATACCTGGCGCCGAACACTTCGGACACCAGCTCGGCCGCCAGCACCTCGATCTTCTCCACGCCCTCCAGGCCCATCTCGTACTTGTCGCCGGGGTAGCCGAGCGAAGGCCGCGACCCCACGCCGCTCGCCAGCAGCGCCTCTGCCTTGGGATTGATGGCATTGGTGGCCGGATTCAGATTGAAGCAGTCCCGCTCGTGAATGGCGCGATTTTCCTCGACGAAGGCCAGGAGGTCGCGCTCGTTCTGCTCCGGCGTCTGCTCGCTGAAGCGCGCGGCAAGCGACTGCGCATAGTCCTCGGCGGCGGCGGGAACCCAGGGTCGGGGGCTCAACATGTCCTCATCCTCTTCACATGTCCCAGGCGCGGCAAGCGATGGAAGCGGATGCCTCGATTCGGCATCGCTTGTGCCCGTGGGTGGTCGGTTGGCGATAGCCAGCATTTAAGAGGATGTATATCATCAGGTCTACTGACGTTTTCTGAATCAATACATTAGCCAGATTATCCATTCAGGACCCGGACCAGGGAGAAGAACGTGGATTTGAGCCGACTGAAGGTGCTGCGGGAGCTATCGCGCTGCGGCACGATGGCCGCGGCCGCGCAGGCGCTGTACTTGTCGCCATCCGCCGTGTCGCAGCAAGTGGCGCAGTTGGAAATCGAAGCCGGCGTTTCCCTGACGGAACGCCGCGGCCGCGGCGTCGTTCTCGCGCCCGCCGGGCAGGCCCTGGTCGGCTATGCCGAACGCATCCTGGTCGTGCTGGACGAAGCGAAGTCCGAGATGGCGCAATTGCGCAAGGAAATCGCGGGCGAGCTCCGCGTGGCGGCCTTCCCGTCCATCGCCTGCGTCGTCCTGCCGCAGACGATGAAAGCCCTCGTGCAACTGTTTCCGCGCCTGCACGTCGTCCTGGAGGAAATGGAGCCCAGCGACGGACTGGCCGCGCTGCGCTCCTGGCGTGTCGACGTCGCGATCGTCGATGACCTCTCGACCGTCCTGGAGGGGCGCCCCGAAGGCCTGGACCGGGTCGCGCTGACCGAGGACGTGCTGTACGCCCTGCTTCCCGCCGGCCATCCCCTGGCCGCGAAACACAGCGTCTCGATCACCGACCTTCGAAACGCGTCCTGGGCGCTGGACGCGACCTCCAGCGCGTATGGCGACTTCATCGTGAATCTCTGCAGGCGCACCGGTTTCGAGCCCAGGCTGAACGCCGCCTGCTCGGGCTTCCAGATGGTATCGGCCATGGTGGCCGCCGGCTGCTCGGTCTCCGTTGCGCCGGGCCTGCTCCTGCACAAGAAGATACCCGGCATCAAGGCCGTCAAGCTCCGGCCCGAAGTGCGGCGCAGCATCTCGGTCGCCTATCGCAGCGGCGAGAGAAACCACCCGTCGGTAAAGCTATTCACGGAAGAACTGCTGCGCCGCGGCGCCGCCTTGCGGCAAGCCAGTCCGGGCAAGACAGCCGCCTGAGCGGCATGCGCCGGCGCACTTGCGTGGACTGGGATTTACCCTCGATTCAACAGCCAGGCTAACGAATATCTTAAAAATATATCGATGGAATTTATCGTTTCCCGTTTCTAGTATGTGCGTGACAGGGCCCTGACCCACGGGCGGAGGCCCTGGCGAATCGGCATCGATTCGATCGAAAACACCACAAGGGAAACCGCCATGCCACGTCGCCTCGGAGTACAAGGACTCACCCAAGCCCTGCGCAGCGCCTCCGCGCTCATTCTCATCGCCCTGCTGACCTTCGCGCTTGCTCCCAGGGCCCGAGCCGACACGTATCCCGCCCGGCCGATCCAGATCATTCTGTCCTATCCGCCGGCCGGCGCCGCCGACATCCTGGCTCGAT
Source organism: Bordetella genomosp. 10 (assembly GCF_002261225.1). Lineage (NCBI taxonomy): Bacteria > Pseudomonadati > Pseudomonadota > Betaproteobacteria > Burkholderiales > Alcaligenaceae > Bordetella > Bordetella genomosp. 10. Next base: position 513,727 of record NZ_NEVM01000002.1, on the reverse strand, counting down.
CGCTGGCCGAGCGCCTGGGCACACTGCTCAAGCAAGCCGTCGTGGTGGACAATCGGCCGGGCGCGGGCGGCGCGATCGGGCTCATGGCCGCGGCCAAGGCCAGGCCGGACGGCTATACCCTGTATCTCGCCTCCTATACCAACCAGGCCGTCGCCGCCGCGGTCTACCGTACCCAGCCCGCGGACCTGCAGGCGGACTTCGAGCCGATTGCCCGCATCGGCTACGCGCCTCACGCGCTGGTGGTCCCGGCGGTGCTTCCCGTCAAGACCGTCGCGGAATTCGTGAACTACGTCAAGGCCAAGCCCGGCGCCTACAATTTTGCCTCGCAAGGCCTGGGTACCTTGTCGCACCTGGAGGCCGAGGTATTCATGGCCAGGACGGGGATAAAACTGACGCACATTCCCTACAAGGGCAGCTCCGATGCGCAACCGGCCCTCATCACCAATAGCGCCAGCATGATGTTCGACAGCATCACCGGCTCCCTGGCCCTGGTGAAGGCCGGCAAGCTGCGCTTCCTGGCCGTGGCCTCCAAGGACCGCTTCCCCCTGCTGCCCGACGTGCCGACCCTGAAGCAAGCGGGCCTGGACGATATGCAGATCGACAACCAGATGGGCGTATTCGCTCCGAAGGGGACGCCGCAGGCCGCGCTGGACAAGATCTCGGCCGCGCTCGAGCAGGTGCTCGCCGATCCGGCGCTGCGATCGTCCATCGTGGACAAGGGGATGGTGATCGACTATGCCCCTGAAGCCACGCTGCGCGCCAGCCTGGCGCACGAAATCCGGTACTGGAGCAAGGCGGTCAAGGCGGCCGATGTGAAAGTCGAGTAAAGCGCGCCGCCGCCGACCCGACCGTTTTCCGCAAACCCATTGGAGACCCCTGATGCCGCATACCCCCGCCTACCGCGCCGCGAACGGAAAGAAGTTCGCGATCGCGGGCGGCTCTCCCGAAGTCGTGGACGCCGCGCGAAAAATCTTCGATTGCGGCGGCAATGTGGTGGATGCCGCCACCGCGGCGGCGGCGGCAGCCTGCGTGGCCATGCCGCACATGACCGGCCTGGGCGGCGACCTGTTCGCCTTGGTCGCCCTGCGCGATCGACCCGTGGTCTCCTTGAACGCCACGGGCGCCGCGCCCATGGCGGCATCGATAGCGCGCTACCGGTCCATGGGGTTGATCACCGTGCCCGAACATGGAGGCTTGTCGGCCCAGACGCCGGCCACCGCCTGGGGCCTGGAAACCCTGGCCCGGCGTTGGGGCGCCATGCCGCTGGCCGACGTTCTCCAACCCGCGCGCCGCCTGGCCGAGGAAGGCTTCGACGTAGGCGCGCGGCTCGGCGCGCTGATCGCCACGCGCCAGGCCGCACTCGCGCGCCAGCAGGCGTGGGGGCGCATCTTCGCGCCGAACGGTCGCCCCCTGGCAGCCGGCGACCGCTTGCGGCAACCGCAACTCGCGCAGGCCATCGACCTGCTCATGCAGGAAGGCGCGGCAGGATTCCATGGCGGATGGGTCGGCCGCGATCTCGCGCAAGCTGCCCAGGAAGACGGCGGCCTGATGACGCATGAGGACGTGTTGCGCGTGCGGCCGGAAGTCGGGCCGCCGTTACGCTGTCGCTTCGCCGGCCACGACATCTACTCGCAGGCGCCCGTTTCCCAAGGCTTCGTGCTATTGCGTGCCCTCGCCTTGCTGGAACGCATCCCGCCGGAGGGCGAGGATACGCGAAACACCGCCCTGGCCCTGATCCAGGCGTTCAATGAACGGCTGGACTACCTGAAGGACTCGGAAGACGCGCATGCCGCGGCGCAAACGCTGATCGAGCGCGCCCCGGCCCCCCGGCCCGCGTCGCAGCCCATCAACGCCTCCTGCAGCGGCAACACGACGGCGCTGGCCGTCATGGACGCCGACGGCAACGCGGTGTCGGTCATACTCAGCCTCTTCGACGTGTTCGGCTCGGGGGTCGTCGGCCAGCGCAGCGGCATCGTCCTGAACAACCGCCTCAGCGGCTTCTTTCTCGACGACCGCTATGCCAACGCGCTGGCGCCAGGGCGACGATCCATGCACACCCTGCACAACTACGTCGTCCGGAAAGACGGCGCGAACTGCTGGGCGGGCGGCTCGCCCGGCGCGGATGTCCAGCCCCAAGCCAATCTGCATGTCATCATGAAGCTGCTGCGAGAGCAGGCCCCGCCGGAGATGGCCGTCTCTGCCCCGCGCTGGGTCGTCACGCCCGGCACCGCTCCCCAGGACATTACCGCGCATCGACCGACCGTCCTGGAACTCGAACCTGGCATACCAGCGGCGCAGCGGGACGCGCTCCGCTCCCTGGGTTTCGCCATGCGCGATCTCGACGGCGCAAGCCTGGGCAGCAGCAAACTAGTCGGCAGGACAGGCCCGGACACTATCGGCGCCTGGACCGACCGCCGCCGCGACGGGGATGTCTATGCCGTATGAACGCTCAGGCGGCGATGCCCAATAAACCAGGGGGCATCGTTTTGCCCAAGATCCCAGAAGACGCCCGCCATCATCTGCAATCCTTCTCTTGCAAGCGACCCGAGCAGGTGTTCGTTGGGACCGTGCTGCCCGCAGGCGGGATATGAATGCGGGATCCAGAGCGTCGGCAAACCCAGCACATCGCTGAAGGCCGCATTCGGAATCGACCCGGCCAGGTTGGGCATGATGGACGTGACACGCTGCGTCGTGCATGCGAGGGATTCCGCGCACCAATGCACCCATGGATCGGCGGGATCGAGCCGCGTCGCCGCCGAGTGCATCCCCAGTTCGACGTCGACATCTCCATAGCCGTGCGCCCGCAAATGCGCGGCGACCAACGCAGGCAGCGCTTGCCACGGCGTGCCCGGCACGAATCGCAGTTGGCAATGGGCGACGGCCCGCGCAGGAATGGCATTGACCGGACGATCGGCATCGCCCGCGCCCAAGGCCAGCACTTCCATGGTGTTCCACGCCATCAGGCGTTCGGCGGGCGTCAGGCCGGGCTCCCCCCATCCCTCGGCCAGGACGGGATCGCCCTCGCCCCCACCTATCGGCAGCGTCGCGACCGCCGCCCGCACCGCGTCCGAAATGGCCGGCGCGCGCAAACCCGCCACCTGCATCACGCCGCGTCCATCGACCAGGCATGCCACCGCACTGGCGATCACGGTCGCGGGATTGCGGATGACGCCGCCCCAATTGCCCGAGTGGAACGCCCTCTCCCTGCAACGCAAGGACAAAGTGAAGTTGACCATTCCCCTGGAACCGAGAAATAGCGTGGGACGATCGGCCCGGATACGGGGCCCATCGCACCCGATGAACAAGTCCGCTTCGAGCAGACCAGCCTGCTCGGCGCAGAAGGCTTCGAGACCGGGCGAGCCCGCCTCTTCGCCGCTCTCGAGCAGCACCTTGACGTTGTATCCCAATGCCCCGCGCCTCGCTTCCAGCGCGGCGGCCAGGCCACCGAGACAGATCGTATGCTGGCCCTTGTTGTCCGCCGTACCGCGGCCATACCAGCGGTCGTCCTCGATGACGACCTGCCACGGGTCCAGCCCCGCGCGCCAGGCCGGCGAGTTGCCGCTGACCACGTCGCCATGGCCGTAAAGCAAGACCGTGGGCAACTCGGGCGATTCCACGCGGCTAGCGACCAGCAACGGACCCGCGCCGTCGACGGGATTCGGCAATAGGCGAGCGCTGAAACCCAGCGCCCGCAGCCCAGGCGCCATTTCATCCCTCAAATAACTGGCCAACACCGCCAGGTCGGGATTCCGGTCGCTCTCGGTCGGGAACCCCACCCTGCGATTCAAATCCCGCAGGAAGCCGCCATCGTCGAAGTATTCCGCCGCGGCTTCCAGGCACCTCGACCGGTTTTCGCAGGCCGCCTCTCTCCCGGTCGCACTGTGGGTCGACGAATCCATGCGGCTCAGTTATGAATGATGTGATTGGCTTCGGCGATCGGGCGCAGGGCGGCGATCTCCTTGTGAACCCGCTCCGTATAGCTAGTCGGATCTTCGAACTTCGGCTCCAGGCCGGCCTCGACGAGCTTGGCCTGGACCGTCTTGTCGTCCACCGCGGCGCGCAGCGCCTTCTCCAGGGTCTTCTGCACGTTGCCGGGAAGATGAGCCGGCCCGACCACGGCAAACCAGGTCTGCATCGAAAAGCCCGGAAAGCCGCTTTCCGCGATCGTGGGGACATCGGGCATGGCCGCCGCGCGTGTCGGACCCGTGACGGCGATAGGCTTGATCAGGCCGGTCTTGATGGCCGATGCCGCCGCCGGCACCGCGTCGAAGCTGATCGGAATCTGGCCGCCCATCAGATCGGTCAGGGCAGGCGCGGCGCCCTTGTAGGGAATATGCGTAATCCTGACCTTGGCCGCCGACCACAGCATCTCGGCCGCGAAATGCACCGTCGTGCCATTGCCATGCGAACCGTATGAGTATTTGGAAGGATCCTTGCGTATTTCAGCGAGCAAGGTCTGCAGATCGTTGGCGGGCTCCAGTTTCTTGTTGGCGAGCAGGACCAGGCTGGTGGTCCCCACGAGGCCGATAGGCGTGAAACTCTTGATCGGATCGTAGGACAACTCAGGATAGAGTATGGGATTGACCGTGAATGTCGTCGCGGTGGCCAGCATCAGCGTATAGCCGTCCGGCGCCGACTTGGCCGTAAAGTCCGCTCCGATGATGGTGGCTGCGCCCGCCTTGTAGTCGACCACTACCTGCTGGGACAGCTTCTCGCTCAAGGCCTGGGCGACGAAGCGGGCCACGGTATCGGTCGTCCCTCCAGGCGGGAATGGCACGATCAGCCGGATCGGCTTGTCGGGATAGGCGGCCGACGCGGCGGGCGTGGAAAAGGCGGCAAAGGATGCAACGGCCAGGAGCGCCGCGGACTTTAAATAGCGATTCATTTTCTTCCCCTTGTGATTCGCAGGATTGCCCGCTTTACGCGGTCTTTCCATTGAGCGTGACGATACGATTGAAATCCTCACCATCGGCCAATTCCGCGGCGCTGGCCTTCCAGATCGTGCCGACGTCCGCGGAAATCGGCAATTGCAGGCCCAATTGATCGATCAAGCCGATCGCCAGGCCGACGTCCTTGCGCATCAGTCCCATGGTGAAGCCCGAGTCGAAGGCGTTGTTCATGATGCGGCTGGGATAGTTGTAGATCGTCACGCCGCTGCGGCCGCTGCCGGCGTTCACCGCGTCGATCAGTTGCGCCGTGCTCACCCCAGCCGCCTCGGCCATGCGGAAGGCTTCGCTCGCGGTCAACAGGTGCGAGGCCACGAGCAGGTTGTTCACCAGCTTGCCGACCTGGCCCGCCGTCGCCGGCCCGATGTGAAAGCGCTTGGAACCCAGCGCTGCCAGAACCGGCTGCGCGGCGGCCACGTCCTCCTCGGATCCGCCGATGAACATGGTCATCTGGCCGCTCGCGGCGCCGCGCGGTCCGCCGCTGACGGGCGCATCGATATACCGCAGCGCGTGGCGGGCAAGCAGCGCGATCACATCCCGGGTCAAGGCCGGATCGCCCGTCGTCGTGTCGATAATCAGCGTACCTGGCCTGGCCAGCGCGGCCAGGCCCTGCTCGCCTTGCACCAGCGCTTGCACGATCTGCGTGTTGGGCAGGGAAAGCACGATCGTCGAAGCGGCGGCAGCCAAGGCCTTGAGGTCCGAGGCCAGCTCGATGCCGTCCGCCTGGGCAGCGGCGACCGCGGCCGCCGAAGGATCCAGGCCGATGACGCCGAAGCCGGCGCGCTTGAGGGTGTTGGCCATGCCCCGGCCCATATTGCCCAGGCCGATGATGCCGATGATCTGTTTGTCCGTCATGGTGATACCGGTTGATTCCAGGAAAAGGGAAAGTCAGGCGCCCGTCGTAAAGGGAACCCAGATGCTCTTGGTCTGTGTGTACTCGTAAAGGGCTTCCATGCCGCTTCCGCGCCCGTAGCCGCTGTTGTCATAGCCCCCGAAAGGGGTCGCCACGTGCATGTCGCGGAACATATTGATCCAGAAAATGCCCGCCCTCACCCGCGCGGCCACCCGATGGGCTCTCGCGATATCGCGCGTCCATACCGCGCCGGCCAGTCCGAATTCCGAGTCGTTGGCGATCTCGACGGCTTCGTCCTCGGAATCGAAGGGAATCACCACCACGACCGGACCGAAAATCTCCTCGCGGGCGATACGCATCCGGTTGTTTACGCCGGTCAATATCGTGGGACCGATGTAATAGCCATCCTGCGCCGGCGCCCTGCCCTCGCCCAGGGCGAGCCTTGCGCCCTCGTCCAGGCCCATGGCGATCATGTCCCAGGTTCGGCGGTACTGCGCGGCATTGTTGATGGGGCCGCAGTCGGCGCTTTCATCCAAGGGGTGGCCGACCTTGTAGGCGCGGGAAGCCGCCACGACTTTCTCGACGAAGACGTCATGCACCTTGCGCTGCACCAGCAATCGCGATCCGGCGGCGCAGTTCTGTCCGGTGTTGGCGAAGGCCGCGACGACGGCGGCGCGCGCGGCCTGCTCCAGGTCCGCGTCGTCGAAGACGATATTGGCGGATTTCCCGCCCAGCTCCAGCAAGCAGGGGATCGGCCTCAGGCCGGCGGCGCTGTTCACGCGCCTGCCCGTCTGCGTCGACCCGACGAATACGACTTTCTTGACCGCGCGATGGTCGATGGCGACCGGCCCTGCCGTCTGCCCGAGCCCATTGACCACGTTCAGGGTTCCTGGCGGCAGGCCCGCGTCCAGCGCCAGTTTTGCAAGGGCCAGCGCCGTCAGCGGGGTCAGCTCGGACGGCTTGAGCAGCACCGCGTTACCCATCGCCAGCGCGGGCGCGGCATTCCAGCCCGCGAGATACAGGGGCGAGTTCCAGGGCATGATCTGCAGGATGACGCCCAGCGGCTCCCTCAACGTGTAGTTGAGCTGCCCGGTCGGAACCGGGATGGTCTGTCCGGTGAACTTGTCGGCCCAGCCCGCGTAATAGCGAAAGGTCTCGGCCACCGCGGCCATCTGCGCGCGGCTACCCTTGATCGCCTTGCCGCAGGACCACGACTCCAGGCGGGCCAGGGCATCGGCATGGACCGAGACGAGCCGGCCGAGTTCGGCCAGGACTATCGCGCGGGCCTGCGCCGTCCTGGCGGCCCACTGGCTTTGTCCTCGTTGCGAATTCTCCAGCGCGGCGGTTACCTGCTCCGCGGTGACATCGTTGTACTCCAGCAATGCCCCGCCCGTTGCCGGATTGGTCAGGGCGATCGCCGCACCCTGGCCGGCGACGTTCGTCCCGCCAATGTACGAGCCCAACGGGGCATCGGCGGACAAGCCGAGCAAGGTCCGTAGCCAAGCCAGGGGAGACGGGTCGGCATCACGCACGGCGCCGGCGCTCATCGCGCGGCCTGCGCGGCTTGCTCGGCGTCGTACTCGGCAAAGAACAGCCGCGCGATGCGCGTGGCGTCGCTGCCGGTAGGTATGCCGCAGTAAAGCGCGACCTGCAGGAAGATCTCGCTGATCTCCTCGCGCGTCACGCCGTTATTCAGGGCTCCCCGCAGGTGCACCTTCAGCTCTGACGGCCGATTGGCCGCCGACAGCAAGGCCAGGTTGACGATACTGCGGGCGCGGCGGTCCAGGCCAGGACGGTCCCAGACGTCTCCCCAAAGATTCTTGATGGCGAATTCGCGCATGGGCTCGCTGAACGCGTCCGTGCTCGCCGCGGAATTGGCGACATAGCCCTCGCCCAATACCTCGCGGCGAATTTCCTCGCCACGCTTGAACAGATCCTTGGTGCTCATTGCATCTTCCTCTGACATAAGGTCCGGTCGACGAGCCGGACAGAGGCAAGTCTAGGGTTGCCCCCAAGAGCAGGGAAGATGTCAATATCATTATCATGATCGCCAAAACTTATAGGGGTTTACACCATGACGCTGGACCAGTTGCGAGCGTTCGTGGCGATCGTGGAGCAAGGCAGCATACGGGCGGGCAGCCGCATATTGGGCATCGCGCAAAGCGGCTTGACCCAGCAGATCCGGCGGCTAGAACGATCGCTGAATGCGACGCTGTTCGTGCGCGCGCAAAGCGGCGTCGTGCTGACGCCCGAGGGATCGTGCCTGCTTGCCCGAGCGCGGATCATTCTCGGCGAGTGCGATCGCGCGGAACAGGAGTTCGGTTATTTCAATGGCGAACTGACCGGCGCGCTGTCGGTGGGCGGATCAGCGGAAGCCTGCGCGCGGCTGTTTCCCGTGCCCTTGCGCCAACTTCGCACCGATCACCCCGCCGTGCGCGTGCATATCGCGAGCGGGCCGTCTTCCATGCTGCTAACGGGAATACGGGAAGGGAAACTGGATTTCTCGGTAACGCTGGTCTCGGCGCGCAGCGACATGACCGATCTTCACAGCACCCGCCTGCTGGCTTCCAGGCCGCGCATCCTCTGCCGGCGCGGACACCCGCTGGCGCGCGCCACGTCGGTGGCGGCGCTGGCCGACGCCGAGTGGATCAACACCAAGCCGCTCGGGCGCCCGGGAACGCCATCCAACCGGTTGGGGGACTGGTTCCTGGATAACGACCTGCCGCAGCCGAAAGTCGCCATGACCGTCGATTCGCTGCTCGACACGCTGCGGCTGGTCAGCGAAAGCGACTATCTTTTCCTGGGACCATCCTTCGTCGTGGAACCCGGCGGTTTCGAGTCCTCGCTAAGCGTCATTCCGGTTTCCGAGCCTATTCCAAGCGCCGACATCTGCCTTGTCCAACGCACCGCCGTCCCCCTGGCCCCCGCCGCGCGCAGACTTGCTTCGATGCTGATTTCGTTCAGCCGGACGCTTCATGACTAGGCGCCGTGCTTGCAGCCGTGGCCCGGTGCTCCCGGTCGCTCATGGAGAATGAGCGTCCGAACAGGCGGCAACCCCGGGCGGCGTCCTGCAACGGACTGCATGACGCGCCGCCCACCTGCGTTCACTCGAACTTCATCTTGCTGGTCGCCGCGCGCAGCTTGGCGTCCTCCTCGGCCAGGAAGGCCGGCAGCGAGGCCTGTTCCTGCGGCGTCGCCACCGCGAGGCCCGCGGCTTGCAACTGCTTGCGCACCGTGGCGTCGTTCAGCACCTGGACGACGGCGGCCTGCAAACGGGTCCGGCGATCCTCGGGCAGGCTCTTGGGACCGAACACGCCGAACCAGAACACGAAATCCACGCCCTTGATTTCCTTGCCCTCGTTGATGGACGGCAGTTCGGGCGCGGCCGGGTCGCGGGTCTGGCCGGTGACGCCGTAGGCCTTGACGCTTTTCCGGTTGATCTGCGGCAGCATCGTCGTGGGCAGGCTTACCGCCAGGTCGATCTGGCCTCCCAGCAGGTCCGTGAGCATGGGACCGCCGCCGCGATAGGGAACGTGGACCATGGAAACGCCCGTCAATTGCTGGATGTTCTCCATGACGATCTGCTGGTACGACCCCACGCCCGTGCTGCCGAAAGTCAGGGTGCCGGGTTTCTGGCGCGCGAGCTGCACGACCTCGTCGATACTGTTGGCCGGGAGGTCCTTGCGGCCGACCACCACGAAGGCGGTGCTGCCTACCTTGGCGATCGGCGTGAAATCCTTGTAGCCATACCGCACCGAGGGGTTGGTGATGGGCGCCAACACGGTCTCGTTGACCGATCCCAATAGCAGCGTATAGCCATCAGGCGCGGCGCGCGCGACCTGCGCGGCCCCGATGGCGCCCGCCGCCCCGCCGACATTGTCCACGACCACCGGCTGGCCCAGGATCCTGCCCAGGGGCTCGGCCAGATAACGGGCCACGGCGTCGTTGGTGCCGCCCGCGGGAAACGCCACGACCAGCGTGATGCGCCCCGACGGAAACGTATCGGCATACGTGGGCGCCGCCAGGCCGAGCGCCAGGGCGGCCGCGCCGCACAGCCAGGCGCGGCGTCCTGGAATATGGGAAATGAAACCGGACATGAAAACCCCTTGTCGTTATGGATGTTGAATATGAAGGACGGCCCGCCACGAGTCCATCGTGATGGCATGCGCTGCCGGGCATTGTCCTGTCCTCCAATGCAAGGAGCAAAAGCAAATCGACCCGAACGATGCCAAAATGCTATCGGTTCCTTGATAAACTCCCTTAGACACGCCAACCTCGGCCTCCATGACTCGCGACGCACCCACCCTGCTGAACCGGATGATCGGCAAAGTCCGGCTTCGCCATCTCCAACTCGTGGTCTTGACCGCCGATCTCGGCAACACGCACAAAGTGGCGGCGGAGGCGGACATCAGCCAGCCCAGCGTGGTGAAGCTGCTGGGGGACCTGGAACGGCTGGCCGAAACGCGGCTCTTCGAGCGGCACGCGCGCGGCATGCGCCCCACCCCGGCGTGCCGCACGCTCCTGCCCTTCCTGCGCAGCATGTTGCAGGTGGCGCAAACCGCGACGCAATCGCTCTCCGACCTGCAATCGGGCGCGGCGGGCGTCGTGCATATCGGCGCCATGCCCGCGGCCTGCCATGGCCCCATCATGTCGGCCCTCGCGCATTTCGCGCAGGCCCACCGCGAAATCCATTTCCACCTGAACGAGGGCAAGAGCGCGGCCCTGCTCGAGGACCTGGCCACCGGCACCGTGGACGTATTGCTGATACGGCAACCTTCGCAGACGCCGCAGGGCTGCCGCTTCGTCCCGCTGCTGCCCGACCGGCCGGTCGTGTTGGCGCGGACAGGACATCGCCTCGCGCGCCGGCGCCGCCTGGACCTGTCCGTGCTGGCCAAGGAGCAATGGCTCGCGTTTCCCCACAGCATGACCGGCCGCGTCCTGTTCGACAGTTGGTACAAGGACAGCCCGGTCCGCCCCGCCCTCGTCAACATCACCACCAGTTCCTTGTCGGCCATCACCACCATGGTCGCGGAAAGCGACGCGCTGGTGCTGCTGCCGCATACCCTGGCCGGCCCCGCCCTCGCCACGGGCCAGGTGTGCGTCCTGGACGTCGCGCGCCAGGATCCGATCCGCCCCATAGGCCTGCTATGGCGCAAGGAAACGGATTCGATCGCCGTCCAGGTATTCTGCGAATGGATGCCCAGGCACATGGCCGCGTGAGCTCCGGCCGAATAGACACCTCCTGTTGGACGCCTCCTGCTCGATGTCCTAGAATGCCGCGCTGCAACGTTTCAGCCGCTAATTCCCTGCGATCCTCTCCAGCCGGCCTGATCCGCGTCCTTCTTCCCCAGGCCCTCCCATGAAAACGCATACCTTCCGCGAGGAATGGTTCTCCAACGTGCGCGCCGACATCCTGGCCGGCATCGTCGTCGCCCTGGCGCTCATTCCCGAAGCGCTCGCCTTCTCCATCATCGCGGGCGTCGATCCCCAGGTCGGCCTGTACGCCGCCTTCAGCATCGCCGTCGTGTCCGCCATCGCCGGCGGCCGTCCCGGCATGATCTCCGCGGCCACCGGCGCGGTGGCGCTGCTGGTCAGCGACCTGGTCAAGACGCATGGCGTCCAATACCTGCTGCTTGCCGGCATCCTGGCCGGCGTGCTGCAGATCGCGGCCGGCTACCTGAAACTCGGCTCGCTGATGCGCTTCGTGTCGCGCTCGGTCATCACCGGTTTCGTCAATGCCCTGGCGATCCTGATTTTCCTGGCGCAGATCTCGCAATTGCAGAATGCCGCCTGGTACGTCTACGTCATGGTGGCCGGCGGCTTGGCGATCATCTACCTGCTTCCCCGCTTCACCAAGGCCGTTCCCTCGCCGCTCGTGTGCATCGTCGTGCTCACCGCCATTTCGATGGCGCTGCATCTGCAATTGCGCACCGTGGGCGACATGGGCGCGTTTCCGAACCGATTGCCCATCCTCGCGCTGCCGCAAGTGCCGTGGTCGCTGGAAACGCTGCGCATCGTCTTCCCTTATTCGGCCAGCATCGCCGTGGTCGGCTTGCTGGAGTCCTTGATGACCGCCAGCATCGTCGATGATTTCACCGACACGTCCAGCGACAAGAACCGCGAATGCCGCGGCCAGGGTTGCGCCAACATCGTGGCGGGATTTCTCGGCGGCATGCCGGGCTGCGCGATGATCGGGCAGACCGTCATCAACCTGAAATCGGGCGGACGCGGACGCCTGTCCACCTTCGTCGCCGGCGCGTTCCTGCTCGTCCTGGTGGTCTTCCTCGGCCCCTGGGTACGGCAGATCCCGATGGCCGCGCTCGTCGCGGTGATGATCATGGTATCGATCAGCACCTTCGACTGGCGCTCCCTGGTCAAGCTGAGAACCAATCCGAAGACGTCGTCGGTGGTCATGCTCGCCACCGTGGCGGCCGTCGTCTCCACCGGCAACCTGGCTATCGGCGTGGGACTGGGCGTCCTCCTCAGCGCCGTCTTCTTCACCGAAAAAGCCCGCCGCATCCTGAGCGTGGACTCGACACTGGACGAGCAGGCGGACGAACGCCGCTACATCGTCCGCGGACAAGTGTTCTTTGCCTCGTCGGAGGCCCTGGTGTCGGAGTTCGATTTCAAGGAGTCAGTCCGGTCGGTCCATCTCGACCTGAGCCATGCGCATTTCTGGGATATCACGGCGATCGAGGCGCTGGATCGCATCGTCGACAAGTTCCGCCGCAATGGCATTGCCGTCGATATCTCGGGATTGAATCGAGCCAGTGCGACGATGATCGAGAAGTACGCCACGCACGACAAGGCCGGGACGAAGGCTTTGGCCGGGCCGGCGCACTAGCGGCAGGCAGGTTCGGGGAGTTCGGGCGCACCGTCCCGCGGGGCCGTGCCCGGGCGCGACGAGACTATCCTCGATAGATCCGGTCGCCGGCGCACATCACCTCCTCGACGAACTCCGCGAACAGGCGCGCCTTGGCCGTGGCCAGGCGCCCCGTCGGGAACACCGCCCATAGGTCGATGTCGGGAAGCGACCACTTCTCCAGCAAGCGAAGCACCCGGCCATCGGCCAGTTCCGGCGCGAACATCCAGTCCGACGCGATGGCCAAGCCCATGTCGGCGAGCACGGCGGCGCGAATCCCCTCGGCGGCGCTGAAGCGCGCCCGGCCCCGCACCAGCACCGATACCTCGGCGCCGTCGCGGCTGAAGCTCCACGCATTGCTCAATTGCGGGAACACCAGCGTTTCGTGATCGGCCAGGTCGGCGGGAACGCGCGGTCTTCCGGCGCGCTTCAGGTATGCGGCCGTGGCGAACACGGACCGGCGCGATGACGCCAACTTGCGCGCCACGATGCCCGAATCGGCCAGCGTCCCCATCCGCAACGAGATATCGATGCCTTCGGCGATCAGGTCGATCGTGCGATCGTCCAGCACCACGTCCACTTCAAGACCGGGATGCTCGGCCAGAAACCGCGGCAGATGCGGAATGACGTGCAAGCGCGCGAACGTGGGCGCCGCCGAGATGCGCAGTCGGCCGGACAATCCGGCGCCCTCCCCTTGCGCGGCCAGCTCGGCCTCGTCCGCTTCCTGTATGGCGACGCGCGCGCGCTCATAGAAACGCAAGCCCGCTTCGGTCGGCGTCAGCCCATGCGTGGAGCGCAGCAGAAGTTTCACGTTCAGCCGCTGCTCCAGTTGCGCCACGGTCTTGGAAACCGCCGGCTGGCCGACGCCCAGCACGCGCGCGGCGCCGGAGAAGGAAGACGCTTCCACCACGCGCACGAAGGTGGTCATCGCCAGCAATCGGTCCATGCCATTCCTTACAGGAATAAGAATTATGGCTACATCATATCTGCCATTCCTCCCGGAGACCATCCAGAATCCCGGTCAACAGCTTCCAGGCTGTATCGGCTTCCCCCGATTCCCGACCCTTCCTTCACCAATCCCTCCGAGGAGATTCCCCATGTCGCTGCAAGACAAACTCGACGCCTTCAAGGCCGACTTCGAGGCCGGCAAGCCGCCCTACAGCGTGCCTCGCCCGGTCATCGACACCATGCACCGCGCCACCGCTGAGCTCATTGCTTCCGGCGCGGCGCAGAAAGCGCTGAAGGCTGGCGACCAAGCGCCTGCCTTCACCCTCAACGACCCGGAGGGCAAACCGGTCTCTTCCGCCGACCTGCTGCGCCAGGGGCCGCTGGTGGTGACGTTCTACCGCGGCGTCTGGTGCCCGTACTGCAATATGGAATTGCAGGCGTTGCAAGCCGCGTTGCCGGACATCCGCGAAGCGGGCGCCAACGTGGTGGCGATCTCGCCGCAGGTGGCTGCCAACAGCCGCAAGTCCGTGCGCCAGAACGCGCTGGAATTCCCGATCCTTTCGGACACGCGCAACGACGTGGCCGCCGCGTTCGGCCTGCGCTTCGAGCTGCAGGACTACCTGGTGGACCTCTACAAATCGCTGAAGAACGACCTGCCGGCATTCAACGGCGATCCGAGCTGGACCCTGCCGATGCCGGCCCGTTACGTGATCGCGCCGGACGGGACCATCGTCTATGCCGAGGTCAATCCCGACTACACCCGTCGCCCCGATCCGTCGGAAATGCTGCCGGCCATTCGCAAGGCCGCCGCCTGAATCAACCGCCTGAATCAACCGAATGCCGCTCGCCGCTTGGCGAGCGGCGAAGGAGCACGCATGTCCCGCACCTTTCTCGTCACCGGCGCAAGCAAGGGCATCGGCCTTGCCCTCTCGCTGCGATTGGCCGCCGCCGGTCATCGCGTCGTCGGCATCGCGCGCACCGCGCCGGACGATTTTCCCGGCGCCTTCCTCTCCGTGGACCTGGGCGATGACGACGCCACGCGAACGGCGCTGGAAGGCATCGTGCAGCGGTTCCCGCTGGACGGCGTGGTGAACAACGTGGGTCTCGTCCGCCCGGCGCCGCTGGCCGATGTCACCCTGCCCACGCTCGATGAAGTCCTGCGCGTCAACCTGCATCCCGCCCTGGCGGCCGCGCAGGCGGCCTTGCCGGGCATGAAAGCCCGCGGCTGGGGCCGCATCGTCAATATTTCCAGCCTGACCATCCTCGGCATGCCGCAGCGCACGGCCTACGCGGCGGCCAAGGCCGCGCTGGTCAGCTTCACCCGCGGCTGGGGACTGGAGCTGGCCGATACCGGCATCACGGTCAACGCCGTGGCGCCCGGCCCGACCGAAACCGAACTGTTCCGCGCCAACAACCCGGCGGGCAGCGAGGGCGAACGCCGCTATCTCTCCGGCGTCCCGATGGGCCGCTTCGGCAAACCGGACGAAATCGCCGCAACCATCGCGTTCCTGTTGTCCGACGATGCCGGATTCATGACCGGCCAGACCCTGCACGTCGATGGCGGCGCCTCGCTTGGACGTGCGGGGTTTTGAGGGGCATGAAGCGGCGATGCCGGCACACCACGTGGCCTGCCGCGCTTCCTCCGAACTTCGGGCAAGGCATCTACCAACTGCGCCCAAGACGGTTTAAAGCCTCAATTAACTCGACTTGGTCCGCAGATCGATGAGTTGCCGTTGGTCGCGCATGGAGGATGCCGAACGGTTGAAGGTAAGCGCCCTCTTCGGCTGCTCGCCGTCCTTGGTGGCCCTGGTCCGCACGCGCGTCGCGGCGGCGCCTCTTGAAACCGCCGTCTTGCCGCCTGCCTGCGCGATGCGGCGGAACGTGGCCATGACCGTGCGTTGGTCGTCGTCGAAGTCGCCATGGTGGCTGGCGCTGGAGGCAGAGAGCGAATCGTCCGGCTCTGTGTTGGGGGCCATCACGAGATCCACGCCCAGCTTGCGCATGAGGTCGCGGTCGATGAAGCGCTCCATGCCGAGGATGGGGCGGCCATCGCGAAACAAAGGAATGCGCGCCAGGTCCTCGAAGGCGTCGGAAACCAGGTACAGCAGCGATTTGTTGTAGATGTGGCCGCACTGGTCGTCTCGCTCGGCCTTGTCGGTCAGGGCGAAGATGGTCATCTTCTCGAGCTTTTTTTCCTTCAACGCGGGCACGTAATGCTGCTCGAACAACTCGACCCGGCAAGCAGGCGCCCACAAGGTGCAGCTCTTGACGGGGACGCCCCGGGCGACGAGCAGGCTTACCAGCGGCGCCAGCAGGATGGAGCCGGCGCTGTGTCCCACCATATGAACTTCCAGCGCCGGCAAGCGGTTGCGCAAAGCCTGCAGCAGGTCGGCCACCAGTTCGGCGGCGCCGCCCTTGTCGCTGGCAGCCAGGGCATTCTGCTTCATTTCGCTCCAGGAGGACTTGCCGGTGAGCACGCGCGCCAGCGGTTCCAACGCGTCATCGAGGCGATCCAGCATGAAGTCCTTGGAGGCATCCAGTATGCCTTCGGGTTTGCGGCGGCTGACGGCATCGCGCAGGATGTTGGTGATGGTGGTCCAGTAGTCGGAACGCCAGATAAAGCCCAGCGGATATACCTCGCCCTCCAATAGCGGCGGCCGGTATTCGGCCAGCCGCTGCACCGCGGCCTGCTCGCTGACCAGACCGCCGTGCGCGTAGAGCAGTATCCGCGGCGCCGCCCAGCCTTCGGTGGCGCGGGGTATGTCTTCCTCGAAAATGCGCCGCAGTTCCTCGGGCGTGCTGCCGTAATCGCCGCCGGCCTTGAGCACTCCGTTGTTGCCCACGCTGACGATGTGCGGCCGCAAGTCGGCGTAGGAGTAGCTGGCGGACTGCGCCGCCGTGGTGGCGTGCACCGCCGCGGTGGATTCCGCCCGCCGCAGCATCACCGGCGCGCCCAGGCGGGCTACCCACACGTCGGTGCCGTTCTCCAGCCAGTCGTCGTAGCTCAGCAGGCCGAAGCCGCCACGGCCCCAGTCCGAGCCCCACGAGTTCTGGATCCAGAAACCGCGCTCGTCGTAGGCGACGATGGCGAAGGCATGCCCGCCCAGGATCGCGGACGACTGCGCGATCACGCCGTCCGCCCCCGTCCGAGACCAGCCATCGTGGACGGAGCAGGTGGCGTAGAGCGCGCCGACCTCCGCGATGGCCGAGTGCATCGCCACCAGATCCTTGTGGTTGACCCGGAAATAGGCGCCCAGCGGGCGGCGCAATGCATCGGTCACGCGTTCGTCGTTCAGGCCGCCGTCGATCGCCGCGCCTTGCCTGGCGGCCTTCTTCCCCGCCCTGCTGGGGTAAAGCGATTCGGCGCAGACGCCGTGCTTGTGCCATCCCTTCATGGCGCCGCGCGCGCTGGACCCGGAATAGTCCTCGCCCGGCCATTCGTCATAGCGACGGGCCAGGTCATACATCATGCGTGGGCTTACCGGCGTTGCGTCGGGCACCACGCGCCGGCGCAGCAACAGGTAGTGCGCCACCGTGGCCAGGCCATAGCCGGTGCATGCCCCTTCGGAACCCTGGTCGAGGATGGGCACCTTGCATTCCAGGTAGTCGCCCAGCGATACGTGCGTGGGCACTTCGATCAGCGTGGGGGTGTACATCTGATCGCGGAAATCCAGTGTGTCGGGCCGGGCATCGAACTGCCGCGCGAGAGCGGGGCTCGCATCTCCCTTGCGTGCCGAAGCGTCCGCCCCGCCACGGCGGCGAGCTCCGCTCGCCTTCTGGTCCACGGGCGTCGCGGGCTCGGCTTGCGCAATGGCCTCCCAGCCACGCGGCAGCGCCTCCGCCGCCATCGCCTGCCCAGCGCGCCGGGCGCCCGCCTTGCCTGCGCGCCGCATGGCTGGCGCCGGGGCGGCCGCCGCATCGGGCAGGCTGCCGCGCAATACTTCCAGCGCCAGGGCATAGAGGCGCCGGCGATCTTCCGCGCCATTCTGGCCGCCATTGATGCGGCCCGTGATGTCGTCGAACCGGCCGGCATCGGCCAGCGCGTTGAGCCCATTGCGTTCCCAGAACAGCCCCGCGATGCGGAAGCCCACCGCCGGATCGGCTGCTTGCTCCGGATGCCCGACCAGATCGAGTTTCAGCAACTCGCCGTAGCGCGTGTAGTTGCCGCGCCCGGTGATCTGGATCGGCCCGCGGCCCTTGAAGCGAAGACCGTCGCCAGGCTGCGTATTGCCAAGCTTGCGCGCCAATTCGCCGGGAGGCTCGTAGCGCCTCTGCGCCGCCGTCGGGCCCCAGATTTCCTCCAGGAACTGCAACTCGCCTGATTCGTGGCCCAACTGGGCGACGAAGGCGGCCGCGCGCTGCACGTTGGCGTCGATCTGGTGCGCCTGCATGGCAGCGTTGAGCGGCTCGAGACACTCCGCGCGGCGCCGCTGGGATGCGTGACGCATGATCTGCGCCAATTGAAGGTCGGTCAGCATCACGGTTTCCTCCCCAGCGATTTTGACTGAAGGATTGCTTTGCCATGCTAGCTGCGTGCGTCTGCGCGTTGTACTCCCCTTATGGGGGATGACACAAGTACGCCGGCAAAGCACGACGCCAGCGGGATATGGCGTCCACCCGCCACGTCAGTCATCCGAGCCGGATTCATTTGCCCCCAGGTCGCGTCACTGCCCTTGACAGCCGATGTTGAGAATCATTACTATTTTGACTGATCATTTGATTAGTTTACAAATCATGTGATTAATCAGTCACCGCGGAACCATCCCGGGCACGGCGATTTCTTCTCATCGCACGAGCGCTACCGGCCAGGGTTTCCCGCATTTGCCGCATCGACACGAAGGGAAACCATGCGTACAAAAAACCCTCAGAAGCGCCGCTCTGTCCTTGAACCCCGACTGCCGGCGATCGCCTGCGCATTGACTTCGATCCTGGCCGTCGTGCCTTCCGCGTGGGCACAGGGCGATCAGACAGACGCAGCCGCATCGGCCCAAGGCGTCGCGGAGCTTCCCGCCGTCACCGTGACGGCACGCAAGCGCGAAGAATCCGAGCAAAAGGTTCCGATCAGCATGACCGTGCTGGACGGCAAGACGATCGAAACCGGCGCCTCCCCTTCGGACAGCAACGCCGGGTTGGCGCGCTCCGCGCCGAATACGTCTTTCGCGGATAGCGGCGGTCAGTTCGGGAACCTGTTTCTCATCCGCGGCGTCGGTTCTTTTGCGCCGCTATCGCCTGACGACACGTCGGTCGTCACTTACTTCAACGAAGTGCCACGCTCCGTTTACGGCGCGCCGCCGACGCTGTTCGACATCGAGCGTGTCGAGGTATTGCGCGGTCCCCAAGGCACCCTCTTCGGCCGGAATACGCAAGGCGGCGCCATCAACATCGTTCCCAACGCGCCTAGCTTCAAACGCGAATTCTCGGCAACGACTGAAATCGGAACGCATGGATATCATGTCGGCGAAGCCGTTGCCAATGGCGCGTTGTCCGACACCTTGGCGGGACGCCTGGCGCTCCGGTATTCGGATCAAAGCGGAACCGTTCCGAATATCGCTTCCGGCGGCAAGGACGGCAAGGTGCAGGTCGGATCGGCCCGGGGTTCTCTCCTGTGGTTGATCGGAGATGACACCACCGCAACCCTGACCGGGTACTACGACCGCCGGGAATCCAACGCGCCGCGCTTTGTCTGGTATCAAAACCCCGATTTTCCGCAAAGCGCGGTAGACCCCGACGGCAATATCACCTGGCGCGACGCCGGGGTGTCTCTCAAGGTGGAGCATGACTTCGGCAAGGTCCGCCTGACCTCCCTGACCAGCTACCAGGATGATTATTCACACCAGCCACTCGACCTTACCGACGGCCTGATCTATTCGGCAATGACTCGGCAATCGCCAAGCCTCTATAACGTCCCCTATGCGGATCTGGCCGATATAACCTTCCGGGAAAAAACCACCCAGCAAGAGTTCCGCCTATCGTCAAATGACGATGGCCCGTTCACCTGGACCGGCGGCATCAATTTCTTCCGATCCGAGTTCACCAATAATGCGGTTTCCAAGGCATCGGCGGCAGCGTTCAATTACCAGACGCAGAACGGAACGCAGCACAACAGGATCACGACCAATAGCGCCGCTTTGTTCGGCGAAGGCACGTTGGCATTGACGGACAAGTTGAAGGCGACGCTGGGGCTGCGCTACACCTACGAACACAAGGACGCCGGCTATGAATTCATCGGCAACGGCAGCCCCGCGGTCGTCGGTTATTCCGATCATGATTCGAGCCTGTCGGATCGGTTTCCTACCGGTCGTGCCGGACTCTCCTACGACTGGTCGCCGAACGTGATGACCTACGCCACCGTTTCACGCGGCGCTGTGAGCTCGGGTTATCCGGTCACGCAAACCAATGGCCCGTATGGCAAGGCCGAAGTCCCCTACCCGAGATCCACCAGTTGGACTTACGAAGCGGGATTCAAATCGTATTGGCTCGATCGGCGCCTTAGCGTGAATGGGTCGGTGTTCTACAACGATGTAAAAAATGGGCACCTGATTGTCTTCGATGCGTCCCAAGCGCTGTTCACCACCGCGGCGCTCGATTATCGAAGCAAGGGCTTTGAACTGGAAACGGCGGCCAGTCTCACTCAAAACCTCAAGTTGACCGCGGGGATAGGTTACACGGATGCCGAACTCGTCCATGTTCCCACGGGCAGTTCAACCGGAGCCGCTTCCGGCAATCGCGTTCCAAATGTGCCGAAGGTCAATGCCTCGCTAGGGGTTCAATACGACACGCCCATGAACATTGCCGGTTATGAGGGCACCCTCAAAACATCGGTCGCTTGGCAATACGTAGGCAACCGGGCAGCGGACGTAAAGGGAAGTTTCGAGTTGCCCAGCTATAGCGTCACCAATGCCCGCATTGGATGGCAGCACGGAAACTGGGAGATTTACGGATTCGCCTGGAACTTGTTCAACAAACAGTATTTCGTTGCGGGTCAGGCATGGACGACAGGGGTCAGCTCGGTACGCATCGGGCAACCTCGTATCGTCGGCGTCGGCGCAACGATCAAGTTCTAAGGGGCGTCCGGCAATGGAAGCAGCGAATCGATCCGCTGGCGCGGCGCCGGAAAGCGCCCATGACCGCATAGGGCTTGCCTTGCTCGCCGTGGCTTTGGCCTACGTATCGCTCGGCGTCATTCTTGGCTTCGTCCAGGGAGGCATCGCGCCGATATTGCGTACCCAAGGCATGGCGCTATCCACCATGCGCTGGGTATACGCACTCTACCTCCCATTCGGCATCGCGTTTCTGTGGGCGCCTGTGGTCGATTCATGGCGGTGGCCCTGGTTGGGGCGTCGAACGGGCTGGATCATTCCCATGCAATGGGTTGCGGTATTCGCCATTCTGGCGGCCGCCTTCCACGAACCCGCGCATGGGGCCTGGAGCACCCTGCTAATACTTGGTGTCGTGGCGACCCTCGCCGCCGCGACGATGGACGTGGCGCTGGATGCACTCACCGTTGAAATGATCCCGCAGGCCCAACGCCCCGCGGCGGCCGCGGCCAAAATGGGTGGCGTGTCATTGGGCTCGGTGCTCGGCGGCGGGGTGCTGATCGCCCTGTACCCGCAACTGGCGTGGCAAGGAACGATGTGGGTCATCGCCGCGCTGATGGCGCTCTCCGGCGTTCCGGTATTGGCCCTTATCCGCAGGGACCGCCAATTGTCCATTCAGTCCACTCAGTCCATTCAATCCATTCAATCCATTCGATCACGCCGGCAGCGGGCGAGCATACGGCAGACACTGCGCAAGCCTGGCATGAAGACACGCTTTATCCGGCTGACGCTATTGGTTTGCACCTTGCTGGCACTGTTCAATTTCAACCGTCTGCTGCTGGTCGACATGGGGGTTTCGCTGGAACGCATCGGCAGCGTACTGGGCACCATCGCGCCGCTTGCCAATGCCGCCGCTTGCGTGCTCGCGCCCTTCCTCGTTCGGTGGCTTCCCTTGCGAAACGCCGCCTCGCTGATGGCCGCGGTATGCCTGGTCAGCGCCGGCACCGTCTGGGTAGGTTTCTCCCAAGGAAGCGCCATGACGGCGATGATCGGCAGCGTGCTGACGACGGCTGGCGCTTCGGCGCTATATGTAGTCTTGGGTGGACTTATCCTGGAGTGGGCGACGGGCGATCAGGCGGCCACGGACTATGCGTTGCTCTATGGGTTGGGACGGTTTATCGGCACCGCGGCCTTGCTGGTCCTGCCGGGACTGATACAGGTCATCGGCTGGTCCCGCTTTCAGGCCTGCATCGTGATCGCTTTCGCGGCTTCCGCCTGGTACTTCATGCGGATGTTTCATGGACCCGCGGCCAAGGCCGGTTCTGAGCCATGATTAGCTGGCTGACTGTCTGGTCAGTTTCTGCGATAGTGGTGGTGATAATCAAGGAAACTCAGCCATTCCGCCAGCCAGGAGAAATGCTTTATGTCCGAATTGCGCAAGGTCTATACCACGGTCGACGCCCGGGATCGCATCGTCGAAGCGGCGTTGACGGTATTTTCCAACCTTGGATTCGACGGAGCGACCACGCGGGAGATAGCCAAGGAAGCCGGCGTGTCGTCGGCGTTGATTCACCATCACTTCCAGGACAAGGAAACGCTATGGAAGCTGGTGGGCAGCCGTATCTCCGAAGAATTCGTGGAAGCCATGACGGCCTCCACGGCCCCTGCCCTAAAGGGAACGACGGAAGGACTTCGCAAGATAGTGGCGGCCTATATGGGCTACTGGCGCCAGCACCCGCGCGCCTTGCGCTTCCAACTCTGGCGCGTGCTGGGCGCGCCAAGGGAAGAGCGCAAGGCGCGTTCCGAAAGCCTGAACAAAATGTTCGTTCCGGCCTTCGAAGAAGCCCAGAAAGCAGGACAGCTCCGTCAGGACGTGCCGGCGGGACTGCTCATGATCACCCTGGGCGGCTTGGTTCAGTATTTCCTGCATAGCGATGTCGAAACCAACGACGCGCTAGCCGTTACCGGAGCGCCCCCGTTGGAAGACGAGAAGGCGCTTGACTACCTCATGAGCCTGATCGCCACGACGCCAGCCTCCCCCGCGGCGACGGACAAGAAACGCCGCGCCACGAAGAAATAGCCCTTTTGTCCGTACATCATCGACGATCTCGAAACCCTGATCGAACACGGCAAGCCCTTCGGCCTTCACCGAGCGGCTATGCACGGATGAATGAGAGTAGATCCGCGTTGATGACCTCAGCGTTCACGGTGCACATGCCATGCGAGAAACCGGGGTATATCTTGAGCGTGCTGTTCTTGATCAGCTTGGCCTGAAGTAGCGCGCCCGCCTTGTACGGGACGACCTGGTCGTCGTCGCCAGCCATGATGAGCGTGGGCACCGTCATCGCCTTCAGGTCCTCGGTCTGATCGGTTTCCGAAAACGCCTTGATGCCTTCGTAGTGGGCCTTCGCGCTGCCCATCATGCCCTGGCGCCACCAGTTCCGAATGACCCCCTGCGACACGTCCGCACCCGGCCGATTGAATCCATAGAACGGTCCGGCAGGCACATCGAGGAAGAACTGCGCCCGATTCGCCGCCAGCGCCTTGCGAAAGCCGTCGAACACCTCGATCGGCGTACCGTCCGGATTGCTTTCCGTCTTCACCATGAGTGGAGGAACGGCACTGATCAGCACGGCCTTGGCCACACGCCCCTGAGGTTGGCCATACTTCGCGACATAACGCGCGACCTGGCCTCCACCCGTCGAGTGGCCGATATGAACGGCATTCTTCAGATCCAGGTGCTCCACGACATCCGATGCATCGGCTGCGTAGTGGTCCATGTCGTGCCCCTCGCTGACCTGAGAAGACCGGCCGTGGCCACGCCGATCATGAGCCACGACCCTGAAGCCCTGGGAGACGAAGAACAGCATCTGTGCGTCCCAGTCATCCGCACTCAGAGGCCAGCCGTGATGAAACACCAACGGCTGGGCATGCTTCGGTCCCCAGTCTTTGTAGAAGATCTGAACCCCATCTTTGGTCGTAATGTATGTCATGACTTCGGCTCCTTGCTGATAACGGCAGGTCGAGGTGAGGATCGCGCGGCGGCGCTGAAAGACGCGAAAAAAGGTGTGCTGGCAGAATCCGCTTCAATCACGACACCGTGGAAATCGTAGCCTTGAAGTTCAGTTCAATGTCAAACGATATGTGACGCTTCCGCCGCCTTGCCCGACCCCTCGCGCCGGATCGACGCCAGGCCCTCCCGATAGGTCGCCACCTCGAACCTGGGAAACCGGCGCTTGAACTTCGTGGAATCGAAAAGGTTGTCCTGTTCGTAGCGGGGTAGCAGTTCCCTGATCTCGCGCACCTGCTTCGAGAACAGTCCGGCCACGGTGAGCGTCCACTTACCGATGACCGCGTAGGAAAGCTCGCGCCCGAAGACCTGGCAGGCCATCGCGACGAATTCCTTGTACGTCGGCCGGTCGTCGCAGCATGGCAGATGCCAGGTCTGGCCGAACGTATCGGGCGCATTGCCCAGGGCCGCAAGGGCGCGGCTTGCGTCGGGCGTCCAGATGAGCGTGCGTCGCGTATCGTCGCGCACCGGCACACGTGGCTTCTTGCCGGCCTGGAGGTTCTCGATGACCAGCGCATTCGTGAAGCTTTGCGTCCTGCCCGGCCCGTAGAACTCGGGCGCCCGGCCAATGAGTACGGGGATTTCCCCCCGTGCCATCTCTTCGAGCACCATGGACGCCATCGCAGCGCGCACCTTGCCCTTGCGGCCGACCGGAGCGAAGGACGTTTCCTCGGTCAGCAGCCGCGCATCCTGCGGATACATGTAGGTGTTGTCGAAATAAGCGAAGCTCGCGCCGGCCACGCGGCAGGCATCCAAGGCATTCTTCAGCATTGTGGAGAACTGCGCTTCCCATAACGCCGTATCTGGCGGCAGGCCGGCCGTGAAGTAGACGACGCGGCTTCCCCTGACCGCGTTCAGGGTCTGCTTCGCATCGAGAAGGTCGGCGGACACAAGGTTGTCGGTGTCGTTGACCTTGCGTGGATTGCGGCTGACGAGCCGCACATCCTTGGTGTATTTGCGCCGTAGCTCCCGTGCCAGTTCCATGGCGATCTGGCCGTTCGCCCCCAATATCGTCTGCATTCTCGTCCGCCTTTATGAAATTGCACCTGGAATGCAATGGCCTAAAGGTTAACTTTGAAGTAAGGTTTAATGTCAAACCCTGCGACTACCCGGTGCACCTCGATCATGAAAATTGGAGAACTCGCGCAGCGCACGGGCCTGGCGCCTTCGCGCATCCGTTTCTACGAACGCATCGGCCTGCTCAAGACGGTCAAGCGCCAGGAAAACGGCTACCGCAGCTACCCCGACGACGCGGTATTGGCACTCAAGCTGATCGTAGCCGGGCAGCGCGCGGGCTTCAGTCTGGAAGAGCTGCGTGCGCTGCTGCCCGGCGATCTCGCTAGCTGGGAACATGGCACGCTGCTCGCCACGCTTCGCCGCAAAGTGCAGGACCTCGAGACCCTGCAAGCACAGCTCGCCCAGAGCAAGGCCCATCTGGTCGAACTGATGGCGCAGATCGAAGCCAAGCCGCGGGACATGGATTGCGCCGACAACGCCCGGCGCGTTCTGTCGGAAATGCGGTTGGGAGAGACGGACAGTGCCCCGGCCACCAGAAGGCCCTGTCGCCGCCATTAGATGAGCATTGCGCCACAGTGCATCTGAGCGGGCATGACGTGCGTGAGCTTGCGCTCCATGTGACGCTCCTTGCCCATCAGATTTTGTCGAAACCGCCGCCCGCGGTGACAAGGCCGCCGCCGACCCGGAAGGTGTCGATGCTGCCGTGCAGTTCCAAGGCGTTGACGCCTTCGCCGTGCGTGACGATGCCGCCGGCGATGTCGATCTCCCGCGCCGACCCGCCGGGCTTGACGCTCAGCCCGATGGCCGACAGCGTGACCACCACGCCCTTGACCAGCGAATCGCCCGTGCCGCCATGGGTCTCGATGCCGCGGCGCACCGCAATGCGGCCCACCGGCTGGCTGATCTGGATGCCCACCGCGCCATCGGCATGCGTGACCACGCGCTCGAACTCGGCCGACTGCACCGTGCCCGTGTACACGTTGAAGCCGCGCGCGCCCTGGCCGAAGGTTTCGATGGCGGCGTTCACCCGCAGCACGTTCACCGTGCCGAAGTTGACGAAGCCGATGCCGCTCGGGCCGTAGGAGGTGATCTTGTCCTCGGCCACCCAGCGGTCCACCATGCCCCAGTTGTCCAGTACCATGTCGTTGGGACCGTAGGTGGTCACCGGGCCGAGATTGCGCACGCTGTCCACGAAGGCGCCATAGACGGTGAACACGCCGCCGGTGATGCGGTCCGGCGTGCCCTTGGCGATGCCGCCGTCGCTGTACACCGCGCCGGTTTCGAGGCGCCGCGCGACCAGCCGGCCACCCACGTCGCCCGCGCCGCTGACGAAGATGCCGCTGCCGCGCACGGGCGCGCCGGCCCGGCCGGCGGACAGGCCCGTCAGATCCGCGGTGATCGTCACGGCTGGATCGGTCTGTTGGTTCCAAAGCGTGAAGGCGCCGGGAATCACCTCCACGCCATAGCCCTTGGGACGCTCGTCGTAGCCGCGCGCATCGGCCGCCACGATGTCGATGTCGTGGACCTCGACATGGCCGCCGCGCACCTGGTCGCGCGCCAGCAACTGCACCACGCCAGTGACGACCAGCCCACGCAGCGCGAGACGACCCAGTTGCGCGACGCGGGTGTCGTTGAACACGGCGCGCTTGTCCGCGTCGGCGACCAGCGTCAGGTTCTCAATCCGATTGTCGGAAGTCAGTTGCAGGCCATCGTGCCCGGCGGCAAATCGGATGGCTGCCGGGCCGCTCAGGGTCTGGCCGGGAGACAAACGCAAGGTGGGCGCATCGGTCAGATCGGCAGCGAGCTGGATGTGCGCGATTTGCGTGTTGGCGGCGGCGCCCTGGAGGTCGGCGACGGTGAAAACCTGTTGCGTGTGTTGGGCGGATGCAGTCATGAAATCGTCCTGTAGAGCTGTCCTGAATAGTATGTGTGCGTTTCCCCATATTTAAAAGAGATAAAATTATTATTAACTCTATCTCCTATTCAGATGATGATCGACACCCTCAACCTGGATCAACTGCGCGTCTTCACCGCGATTGCAGAGCACGGCAGCTTTACGGCAGCGGCGCGCCAGCTGCGGCGGGCACAGTCGGCAGTCAGCAATGCCATCGTCAACCTGGAGACGGCGCTGGGCGTCGCGCTGTTCGACCGGGGCGGCTGGAAGCCCGTGCTGACCGAGCATGGGCGCGCACTGCTGATCGATGCGGCCGCGGTGCTGGCGCGGGTGGATCAGCTCAAATCGCGTGCTCATGGGCTGACGCAGGGACTTGAAGCCGAACTGGCCGTGGTGCTCGATGTCATGTTCCCGGCGCAGCAGTTGGTGGCGCTGGCAGCGGAGTTCCGGCAGACCTTTCCCGGCGTGGCGCTGCACCTGCATGTGGATGCGCTGGGCGGCGTACCGCAACGCGTGCTGTCGGGCGAATGCGATTGGGGTGTGCAAGGCACGCTGCCCGACATTGCGCCCGAGTTGGCCGCCCACGCCATGCCGGAAGTGGCCGTGACGCCTGTGGCCTCACCCGCGCATGCGCTGGCGGCATTGCGAGGCATCACCGTCGCACAACTGCGTGAGCACACGCAGATCGTACTGACCGACCGCAGCGCGGGTACCGAGGGGCGCACGTTCTCGGTATTCTCCGAGGACCAGGTTCTGACCACCGACCTGGGCGCCAAGCGCGCCATGCTATGCGCGGGGTTGGGCTGGGGCTTCATGCCGCACAGCTTTGTCGAAGACGACTTGCACTTGGGACGGCTATGCGAGCTGGCACTGGTCGAGCGCACCGCGCGCAACCGGAGCATGCCACTGTTCGCCATCCACCGGCGCAACGCCGCGCTGGGGCCGGCAGGCCAATGGATGCTGAACTGGTTTTTGGAGTCAGGTGATAGATAAGTGTTGCCCACGTCCGATTTCCCACGACACGCCACCGCCACGCACCGTCGCTGCGAGCTGCTGCCCTAGCCGCTGCTCGTCCCATAGCGTGCCACCAAAGCCCAACGATCACCGACTACCCTCGTCAATCGACGATAGGCAACGGCTCCCGAGGCCGACATTTTGAGGATTCGCCATGACCGATCTGCCGTTCGACCCGATCCAGTTGATGCGTGAGCATCCGGAGAAGATGCGTGTGCCCGGCGGCCTGCTGACCAAGCGAGGCCCGCAGGACTACGTGGGCAGCGTGCCCGCCATCGCTGGCACGCTGTTCTTCAAGGATGCCCACCTACCCGAGGTGCGCGAAGCCATCTGCGCCTGTTTCGACGAGTACGAGGCCATCGCCAAGGAACATCTAACCTGGCTATGGCGGGAAGAACCGCCGGAAGGCCCGGACAAGTTCGCCTACGCCAAGGCGCCGCCGATGCGCGCAATGATGAAGCGCATGGACGAAGACGATTTGGTGAGCTTCACCTACATCAGTGGCAGGCAGCCGCACGATGCGGGTGACTGGGAGTTCGATGTATCAGGCATTCGTGGCTGGCAGGCAAAAATGGGGTCTTGGGGCCTATGCACGCTGCGCTTCAGCGTGCCGCTGCTGTATGTCGAAGAAAACCCGACGGCGTTCCAGGCGATGTTTGTGCGCTTCGCCAAGTGCCTGAAGGCGATCCATGGCTATGGTGGGTATAGTTTGGTACTGTCAGCAGTGCGAACGGAGCAGAACGAGCCATTTGAAGCATTCCTGGCCGACAAACTCCATGGCCTGGATGTCGGCACCCCTGTTCGCGTGGCTAGGTCGGTCGTTCACGGAATCAAGACCGTCTCGTGGCTGACGGCGGTGAACTACGAGATGGTCGAGAAGGTCGGTGGACTGTCGGCGATCCGCTCCGAACTACCGATGGACTGGTTCGCACTGTACGACTATGGCGCGGGCCTGGTCATCCAGGCCGGCCCGAAGCCGGAGGCCGCGCCGACCGATCAGCCCAAGCCCGCCCGCCTGGTGCTCCCCAACATGCTGCTCAAGCCGGTGCGTACCCCTGAGATTGGATGGCTGCACCATGGTTCAAAGGACGGCGAACCACGCATCATCGGCCGGGGCGCGGAGCAGTGGCTCAAGCGCTTCGACGTGCCCGAGGACGAACTGATGGCCTACAAGGCCCGGCTGCTGGACGAGCCGAAACTAACCAAGGCCACGACGCTGCCGGATCGGCTGTAGCATTGCCCCGCTCGGCCGGACTCCCACCCGCCCGACCAAAAAAAGAAAAGCCCTGTAAAAACAGGGCCTTCCATTGTTTTACTGCCTGCGATTGCGCGACGTTGCCAAACGTCCAATCACTCCCACTCAATCGTCGCCGGCGGCTTGCTGCTCACGTCATAAACCACCCGGTTGATCCCCCGCACCTCATTGATAATCCGCCCGCTGACCTTGGCCAGCAAGGGATAAGGCAGCGGCGCCCAATCGGCGGTCATGAAATCCGACGTCTGCACCGCGCGCAGCGCGACGACGTAGTCGTAGGTGCGGCCGTCGCCCATCACCCCCACCGACTTCACCGGCAGGAATACCGCGAACGCCTGCGAGGTCAGGTCGTACCAGGACTTCCCGCTGACCGGGTCCAGCGTGCTGCGCAATTCGTCGATGAAAATCGCATCCGCGCGGCGCAGCAGGTCCGCATATTCCGTCTTCACTTCACCCAGGATGCGTACGCCCAGCCCCGGTCCGGGGAAAGGATGGCGATACACCATGCCCGGCGGCAGGCCCAATGCGACGCCCAGTTCGCGGACTTCGTCCTTGAACAGTTCGCGCAGCGGCTCCAGCAGCTTCAGGTTCAAGGTCTCCGGCAAACCGCCGACGTTGTGGTGCGATTTGATCGCCACGGCCTTGCCCGTCTTCGCGCCCGCCGATTCGATCACGTCGGGATAGATCGTGCCCTGCGCCAGCCACTTCGCCGCCTTCAGCTTGCCCGCTTCGGCCTGGAAAACCTCGACGAATTCGCGGCCGATAATCTTGCGCTTGGCTTCAGGATCGCTGACGCCCGCCAGCTTGCCCATGAACTGTTCGGTGGCGTCGATGTGGACGATCTTCACGCCCATGTTCTCGGCAAAGGTCTGCATGACCTGCTTGCCTTCGTCCAGGCGCAGCAGGCCGTGGTCGACGAAAACGCAGGTCAGCTTGTCGCCGATGGCCTTGTGGATCAGCGCCGCCGCCACGGAAGAATCGACGCCGCCCGACAGGCCGAGAATCACCTCATCCTCGCCCACCTGCTCGCGGATGCGGGCAACGGCTTCCGACACGTAGTCGGGCATGTTCCAGTCGCCCGAGCAGCCGCAGATTTCGTTGACGAAACGGCCCAGCAAGGCCTTGCCCTGGATGGTGTGCGTGACTTCGGGGTGGAATTGCACCGCGTAGAAGCCGCGCGATTCGTCGGCCATGCCGGCGATCGGGCAGGACGCGGTCGACGCCATCAGCTTGAAACCCGGCGGCAAGGCCGTGACCTTGTCGCCATGGCTCATCCAGACCTTGAGCATGCCGTGGCCTTCGGGCGTCGTGAAGTCCTCGATGCCTTCCAGCAGTCGGGTATGGCCATGCGCGCGCACTTCGGCATAGCCGAATTCGCGATGGTCGGACCACTCCACCTTGCCGCCCAATTGCTGCGCCATGCTCTGCATGCCGTAGCAGATACCCAGCACGGGCACGCCCAGCTCGAATACCGAACCCGGCACGCGCATGGAAGCTTCGTCGTAGGCGGAAGCGTGGCTGCCGGACAGGATGATGCCCTTCAGGCCTTGCGCGACCTGGCCGCGCACGAACTCGTCGCCCACGTCGCCCGGGTGGATTTCGCAGTACACGCCGGCTTCGCGGACGCGGCGCGCGATCAACTGCGTGACCTGTGAACCGTAATCGAGAATGAGGATGCGCTGGTGCATAGTGGGCTCTGGCTGGATAGATGCCGCCGCTCAAAACGACGGCCGATGGCTGGAAACGAAAAACAGCAAGCGCCGCAACCGCGACGCTATTAAGCAAAAGCGCACCGGCGGGAAGCGGGCTTCCACCGGTGCGCGTTGGCCGCTAGGCCTTACGCCTATGATCAGTCGGCGCGGTAGTTCGGGGCTTCCTTGGTGATCTGCACGTCATGCACGTGCGATTCGCGGAAACCAGCGGACGTGATCTGCACGAATTCGGTCTTGGTCCGCATATCGTCGATCGAGGCGCAGCCGGAATAACCCATGGAGGCGCGCACGCCGCCGGCGAGCTGATAAATGATCTGCAGCACGCTGCCCTTGTAGGGCACGCGGCCTTCGATGCCTTCCGGCACCAGCTTGTCGGCGTTGTTGGCGGGATCCTGGAAATAGCGATCGGCCGAACCGTCGGTCATCGCGCCCAGGCTGCCCATGCCGCGATAGGACTTGTACGAACGGCCCTGGTACAGCACCACTTCGCCCGGCGCCTCGTCGGTGCCGGCGAACATGCCGCCCATCATGCAGGCATAGGCGCCGGCCGCCAGGGCCTTTGCGACGTCGCCCGAATAACGGATGCCGCCGTCGGCGATCAGCGGCACGCCGGTGCCTTCCAGCGCCTGCGCCACGTCCGAAATGGCCGTGATCTGCGGCACGCCCACGCCCGCCACGACACGCGTCGTGCAGATGGAGCCGGGGCCGATGCCGACCTTGACGCCGTCGGCGCCATATTCGACCAGGGCCCGCGCCGCGGCCGCCGTGGCGATATTGCCGCCGATGACGTCGACCTTGGGATAGTTCTGCTTCACCCAGCGCACGCCTTCCAGCACGCCCGACGAATGGCCGTGCGCGGTATCGACGACGATGACGTCCACGCCCGCCGCGACCAGCTTCTCGACGCGCTCTTCCGTGTTGCCGCCGACGCCGACCGCCGCGCCGACGCGCAACTGGCCCTGGGCATCCTTGTTGGCCTGCGGGTGAGCGGTGTTCTTGACGATATCCTTGACGGTGGCCAGGCCGCGCAGCTCGAAGCGGTCGTTGACGATCAGCACGCGCTCCAGGCGGTGCTTGTGCATTAGTTGCTGCGCTTCTTCCAGCGTCGCGCCTTCGCGCATCGTGACCAGCCGCTCCTGCGGGGTCATGATGTTGCGCAGCGGCTCGTCCAGGCGGGCTTCGAAACGCAGGTCGCGGTTGGTGACGATGCCGACCACCTTGCGCCCTTCCACCACCGGCAGGCCGGAAATGCCGTGCTGCTGCTGCAAGGCAATGGCGTCGCGCACTTTCATTTGCGGCGTGACGGTGACCGGATCGATGACGATGCCGAATTCGTGGCGCTTGACGCGGGCCACTTCACGGGCCTGTTCGTCGGCGGTCAGATTCTTGTGGATGATGCCGATCCCGCCTTCCTGGGCCATGGCGATGGCCAGGCGCGACTCCGTCACGGTATCCATGGCGGCGGACACGAGCGGAATGTTCAGGGAGATGTTACGGCTGAGGCGGGTCTGGAGAGATGTATCGCGCGGCAATACATTCGAGTACGCGGGCACCAACAAGACGTCGTCGAAGGTGAGCGCGGTTTTGATGAGACGCATGGGAAGCTCCGGGCGCAAAGCAAAATTATACGCTTTCCATGCTTATTTACTAGGTGTTTACCATTAAGAATCCCTATGGGAAGCGGAAAAAATCCGTGCCGCCACACCCCCGCGGCCACGGCGTCCGCCGCCATGCGTCCCTTAATTTAATCGAAAGCTGAAGGGAAGCCGCCGCCCCGTCCGTATCCCCCGCCACCTTATTGACGCCCTCCCAACTGGCGCTGCCGCAAGATATCGGTCCATTTCTCCGTGTCTTCCTCGATGAAGCTTTCCAGGGTTTCAGGACTGTTTTGCCGCGACGGAATGACATACCCGAGCTGGACGATCTTCTTTCTAAGCCCGGCATTGGAAAGCGCCTTGTTGAGGGAGCGATTCAAGCGGGAAACGGCATGCGCGGGCGTGCCGGCCGGCGCCACGATCGCGCACCAACCCTCGGCCTCGAGATCGCCGAGCCCTTGTTCCTCGGCGTCGGGCACGGAGGGAATGGCGGGGACTCTTTCCTTGGAGAACACCACCATGGTGCGCAAGCCGCCCGATTCGATGAGCGACAATGCGGCGGGAACGGAAACCACCGCGAATTCGATCCGTTCGCCGACGAGGTCTTTCAGTGCGGCCACGCCGCCGGGATAGGGAACATGCAGCCACGACAATCCCACCCTCTCCCCCACTCCCTCGCAGAGCAAATGCGAGGTCGTGCCGATTCCGCTGGAGGCGCAAGTAGCCTTTCCGGGATTCTTCCTTGCGAGGACGAATGCCTCCCGCAGGTTGGCCGCGGCCACGTGCTTGCCCATGACCAGGACATAAGGAATGCCGACCACGCTGCCGACAGGCACGAAATCCCGCGCGAAGTCGTAGTGGATGCTCTTGTACAAAACCTTGTGCAGCGCCGCCGGCCGGCCCGCCAGAAAGAGCGTGTAGCCATCGGCCGAGGCCCTGGCCACCGACGCGGCGGCAATATTCCCCGCGGCGCCGGGGCGATTTTCGATGATGACCTTCTGCCCCAGATCGTCCGACATATGCATCGCCACATGACGGGCAATGACGTCGGCGCCGCCCCCTGGCGGGAAACCCACGACCAGCGTGATGGGACGCCTCGGATACACGTCGGCCGCCTCGCCGGAAGACATCGCGGCGAGGGGAAAAGCGCTACTCGCCGCCACCAGCAAACCCAGTCCGTTCTTGAAACCGCCCATCTTCCATCTCCTGCATGACGCGCCGAAAATCCGCGTCCGGCAAAATGGGGCATGGACAGGCAAGACCTTGCCCATGCCCCGCCGAACGCGCTACTGCAGTCCCTTTATCTGCCACTGCGCCAGGATCTCAGTCCAGCGCGCCGTGTCTTCCACGAGGAATTTCTCGAGCGCTTCGGGCGTGTTGTCGGCCCCCGGCATGACATAGCCGAGACGAACCAGCTTCTTTCGAACCTCGACGTTGGAAACCGCCGCGTTGATGGCGCGATTCAGGCGCGATATGGCGTATGACGGCGTACCCGCCGGCGCCATGATGGCGCACCATCCATGCGCGTCGATGCCGCCGTACCCGTGTTCTTCCATGCGCGGCACGGCGGCAATGGCGGAAACCCGGTTTTCCGCGAATACCGCCATGGGACGGACGTTATCCGCCGCGATATAGGACAGCGCGCCGGGCACGGAGGCAACGGCGAAGTCCGCCCGCCCGCCGATCAGGTCGATCATCGCGGCCGCTTCCCCTTTGTACGGCACATGCGCCCAAGGCAGGGCCGCCTTTTCCTTCAGGTCCTCGCACAAGAGATGATTGGTGGAACCCAGTCCCGGCGACGCACAGGTAAAGGCATCCGGACGCGCGCGCGCCTGCGCGAAGGCATCCTGCAAGCTCGTCGCGGCGACGTGCTTTCCCATGAGCAATACGTAAGGCACCCTGGCGACCATGCCGATCGGGACCAGGTCCTTGGCGAAGTCGTAGTCGATGCCCTTGAACAGCGACTTATGCAGCGCCGCGGGCCGCACGCCCAGGTAGACCGTATAGCCGTCGGCGGGAGACCTGGCCACGGCGGCCGCGCCGATGTTTCCCGCCGCGCCGGGACGATAGGCGAGGATGACGTTTTGCCCCAGGTCTATCGTCATCTGCCCGGCCAACTGGCGCGCGACGACGTCGGCGCCGCCGCCCGGCGGAAAACCGACAACCAGCGTGATAGGACGTTTTGGATACACTTCGACCACCCCATTTGAAGACATCGCGGCGAGCGGAAAAACGCTACCCGCCACCAGCCATAAACCAAGCCCCTTCCTGCGACAGCCCATCTTCGATCTCCTATGTATATAGATCGTCGAACAAGAATCCTGCAGCGCGCGACAGCTAGTGCTGAGTAGGGATACGAGGCGTACCGGTTCCGGCGCCGTCATCAAAACTGCTTGGCATAACAGAGGCGGAAAAAAGAAAAGGCCGGCGCGTCATGCGCCGGCCTTGCGGACACCGCCGATGCGGCGGTCAGTGATTCAATCGGTGATTCAATCGGTGATTCAACGGGCCGACTTCGCGGCGATGACCTCGTCGGCGATCTGCCTGGGCACTTCCGCGTAATGCTTGAACTCCATGGTGTAGGTCGCGCGGCCCTGCGTCAGCGAACGCAGCGACGTGGAATAGCCGAACATCTCGGACAGCGGGACCTCGGCGCGCACCAGCTTGCCGCCGCCCCCGGCAATGTCGTCCATCCCCTGCACCATCCCCCGCCGCGACGAGAGATCGCCCATCACGTTGCCCATGAACTCCTCGGGCGTTTCCACCTCGACGTGCATCATCGGCTCCAGCAGCACGGGCTTGGCGCGGCGCATGGCTTCCTTGAACGCCATCGAGCCGGCCATCCGGAACGCGTTTTCGTTCGAATCCACGTCGTGGTAAGAACCGAAGGTCAGCGTCACCTTGACGTCCACCACCGGATACCCCGCCAGGACCCCCGACTTCAACGTTTCCTGGATGCCC
The DNA here is from genome assembly GCF_002261225.1 of Bordetella genomosp. 10. NCBI lineage: Bacteria > Pseudomonadati > Pseudomonadota > Betaproteobacteria > Burkholderiales > Alcaligenaceae > Bordetella > Bordetella genomosp. 10. The sequence goes on along the minus strand of NZ_NEVM01000002.1, from coordinate 478,563 downwards.
TTGTCCACGGCCGGAATGAATTCGCGCGGAATCACCCCGCCCTTGATGGCGTCGACGAACTCATACCCCTTGCCCTGCTCTTGCGGCTCCAGGGTGATGACCGCATGGCCATACTGGCCCCGTCCGCCGGACTGCTTGATGAACTTGCCTTCCACGTCGGTCGCCGTGCCGCGCACGGTTTCGCGATACGCCACCTGCGGCTTGCCGACCGTCGCTTCCACGCCGAATTCGCGCTTCATGCGATCGATGAGGATTTCCAGGTGCAGCTCGCCCATGCCGGAAATGATCGTCTGGCCGGATTCCTCGTCCGTATGCACGCGGAAGGACGGATCCTCCTGCGCCAGGCGATTCAGGGCGATGCCCATCTTCTCCTGGTCGGCCTGGGTCTTGGGCTCCACCGCCTGCGAAATCACCGGCTCCGGGAAGACCATTTTTTCCAGGATGATCACGGCGGAAGGATCGGACAGGGTATCGCCCGTCGTCACGTCCTTCAGCCCCACCGCGGCCGCGATGTCGCCGGCGTAGACTTCCTTGATCTCCTTGCGTTCGTTGGCGTGCATCTGCAGGATGCGGCCCAGGCGCTCCTTCTTGCCCTTGCCGGGAATCAATACCGTGTCGCCGGAATTGATCACACCGGAATACACGCGGAAAAACACCAGTTGGCCGACGAACGGGTCGGTCATGATCTTGAACGCCAGGGCCGAGAATTTCTCGTCGTCGGCCGGATGGCGTTCGATTTCCTTGTCGTTCAGGTCATGCCCCTTGATCGCGGGCACGTCCACCGGCGACGGCAGATAATCGATCACCGCGTCCAGCATCGCCTGCACGCCCTTGTTCTTGAACGCGCTGCCGCACAGCATGGGCACGATCTCGTTGCGGATCGTGCGGATGCGCAGCCCCTGCTTGATCTCGGCTTCCGTCAGCGGCGTGCCGCCCAGGTACTTGTCGAGCAGTTCCTCGTTGGCCTCGGCGGCGGCCTCGACCATTTTGTCGTGCCATTCCTGCGCCGTGGCCTTCAGGTTCTCGGGAATCTCGCCATACTGGAACTTGACGCCCTGGCTGGCATCGTCCCAGACGATGGCCTGCATCTTCACCAGGTCGATGACGCCTTCGAAATGGTCCTCGGCGCCCACCGGAATCTGGATGGGCACGGCCACGCCCTTCAGGCGCTCGCCGATCTGGCGCTGCACGCGGAAAAAGTCCGCGCCGACGCGGTCCATCTTGTTGACGAACGCGATGCGCGGCACCTTGTATTTGTTGGCCTGGCGCCAGACGGTTTCGGACTGCGGCTGCACGCCGCCGACCGAGTCGTAGACCATGCAGGCGCCGTCCAGCACGCGCATGGACCGCTCGACTTCAATGGTGAAGTCGACGTGCCCGGGCGTGTCGATGATATTGATGCGATGTTCGGGATAATTGCCGGCCATGCCCTTCCAGAAGGCGGTGGTGGCGGCCGAGGTGATGGTGATGCCCCGCTCCTGCTCCTGCTCCATCCAGTCCATGGTGGCGGCGCCGTCGTGAACCTCGCCGATTTTGTGATTCACCCCGGTATAGAACAGAATGCGCTCGGTCGTCGTGGTCTTGCCAGCGTCGATATGCGCGCTGATGCCGATGTTGCGATAGTTCTCGATACGGGTCTTGCGAGTCACGGTGGTTTCTCCAACGGATGGACTTGCCCGGCCGCACAGCCTGTAGGCCGGCCGGGGCTGGCGCTATCTTCACCCTGCGTCGGGCGAAACGCAAGGGCGCCCCAGGCGCCCTTGCCGGCGGCCGGGAGGCCAGCCTGCGCAGGCAGAAAAGATAAGGCTGAACCCGCCGATTTCAAGCCTATGACCCCATTAATCATGGTGTTATGGCGGGGCTGGTTCCGGGCATTGAACGGCTTCCTATCTTCAACCTGAACGCCGGCCGCGGCGAAAATCCTCCGCTTGCATTCGCGCCCCCCGCCGTCCCCCGGCGGCCCCTGCGCGGTCCCTGCACGGCCCGGCGGCTAAAATGGCGGATTCCGTCACCGCCGTTCCCGCCGCCCGCCTCCGGCGGCTCCCGCTGTTCCCCATGACCAAGACCCACGATATCCGTCCCGGCCAATCCGTCGAGCTGCTCAAGGAGCTCCACATCCTGACGCGCGACGGCAAGTTGAACCAGGACAGCCGCCGCAAGCTCAAGCAGGTCTACCACCTGTTCCAGTTCATCGAGCCCCTGTTGCAGACGCTCAAGGAGGAAGACCGCGACATCACCCTGGTCGACCACGGCGCCGGCAAGTCCTACCTGGGCTTCATCCTCTACGACCTGTTCTTCAAGACGCTGCACGACGCCTCGCATATCTACGGCATCGAAACGCGGGAGGAGCTGGTGCGGCATTCCCGGGAGCTGGCCGAACGGCTGGGCTTCGCCCAGGGCATGTCCTTCCTGAATCTGTCGGTCGCCGACTCCATCGTCTCCGACGCCCTGCCGCCGCAGGTGGACGTCGTCACCGCCCTGCACGCCTGCGACACCGCCACCGACGACGCACTGCGCTTTGCCTTGTACAAGCAGGCCCGTTACATCGTGGTCGTGCCCTGCTGCCAGGCCGAGGTGGCGAGCGTCCTGCGCAAGAACAAGAGCGAGACCAAGCGCGACCCGCTATCGGAAATCTGGCGCCATCCCCTGCATACGCGCGAATTCGGCAGCCAGGTGACCAACGTCCTGCGCTGCCTGCAACTGGAGGCGCACGGCTACCAGGTCAGCGTCACCGAGCTGGTCGGCTGGGAACATTCGATGAAGAACGAGCTGATCGTCGCCCAGCGCAAGAACCCGCCGCAGCGGCGGGCCGCCGAGCGGCTGAACGAGATGCTGGACCGTATCGGCCTGCGGGAACTGCGCGAACGCTTCTTCACGCCCGAGGACATGGCGGCCCAGGCGCAATAGCCATCCGCCCGCGGGCCGGCGCCCCAAAAAAAGGCCCCCACGCCGCGCGGCTTGCGCCGCTTGCTGCCCCCCGAGGGGGCGTTTTTGCCTTGGGGCGGCCCGGCGGCAAAAAAGGCCCACGCCCCCCGCGTCAGTCCCCTTCCCGCATTACCGCCCGCCAGCCTTCCAGCCCCAGCCGGCGCATGGTCTCCTGGTTGCGCTCGTAGATCCCGTCCGGATCCGGATAGGTTTCCAGCACTTCCTCGATGCTGTCTTCCCGCAGCAGGTGCAGGATGGGGAAAGGCGCGCGGTTGGTGTAATTCTCGATGTCGTCCGGCCCGGCGTCCGCGAACTGGTAGTCCGGATGGAAGCTGGCGACCTGCAGGACGCCGCGCAGGCGCAGCCGCTTGAGCAGGCGGTCGCCCGTATCGAGAAAATCGTTGAACTCGAGGAAATCGGCCAGGCCGTCCGGCACGATCAGCAGCGTGGTGTCGATTTCCGCCGGATCCGCCTCCGCCAGCAATCGCATTTCGGCCTCCAGCTCGGCGGCGATGTCGGCCTCCTCGACGGCGGCGCTGACCACGTAGCGGACCTGCCGCTTCACGTGCACCCGCTTGGCGAAGGGGCACAGGTTCAGCCCGATGACCGCGCGGGTCAGCCAATGCTGCGTCACCCGCGCGACGTCCTCGATATCGGGATGCGCGCCCGCCAGGTGGCGGGCGTCCAGCGCGATGGGCCCGGCGGCCCCGTCTTCGTGCTCCTGCCCCATCACGCCACCGGCAAGGCCGCCATGGTCTGCGCCACGGCCGCGGTCAGCTTCTTCCCGTAGGGCACGTGCAGGAATTCATTGGGGCCGTGCGCATTGGACTTGGGCCCGAGCACGCCGCACACCATGAATTGCGCCTTGGGGAAACCCTGCTGCAGCGTGTTCATCAGCGGGATGGTGCCGCCCTGGCCGATATAGCCGCAGGGCGCGCCGTAGAACTGCCGCGACGCGGCGTCCAGGGCCTCGGTCAGCCAGGCTTGCGAGGCGGGCGCATTCCACCCCGTGGAGGCGCCGGCATTGGGGCTGAAGGTGACCTTGGCGTTGTAGGGCGCGTCGGCTTCCAGCAAGGCCTTCAACTCCTGCGCGGCGGCCACCGCGTCGACCAGCGGCGGCAGGCGCAGCGACAGCTTGAAGGCGGTGCGCGGACGCAGGACATTGCCGGCGTTGGACAGCGGCGGCAGACCGTCCGCCCCCGTCACCGACAGGGTCGGCCGCCAGGTGCGGTTGAGCAAGGCCTGCTCCGGCTCGGTCGTCATGGGCAGGACGAAGCCGCCGTCGGCGCCGCAGCTCCAGGGAAAGCGGCGCCACACCTCGTCGCCGAGGATGCGGGCGGTCGCCTGCACCTGCTCGACGCGCTCGGCGGGGATTTCGCAATGAAAGCTCCGCGGCAGCAGGCGGCCGGTGCCGCTGTCCTCCAGGCGGTCCAGCAGATGGCGCAGGATGCGGAAGCTGGACGGCACGACGCCGCTGGAATCGCCGGAGTGCACGCCCTCGTCCAGCACCTGCACCTCCAGGGTGCCGGACACCATGCCGCGCAAGGAGGTGGTCATCCACAACTGGTCGTAGTTGCCGGCGCCCGAATCCAGGCAGACCACCAGGGCGACGTTGCCCAGGCGCGCGCGCAGCGCGTCGACATAGGGCAGCAGGTCGTAGCTGCCCGATTCCTCACAGGTCTCGACGATGCCGACGCAACGCGGGCGCGGCACGCCCTGCTTGTCCAGCGCCATGATGGCCGTCAACGACGCATAGATCGCATAGCCGTCGTCCGCGCCGCCGCGGCCATACAGCTTGCCGTTCTCGTACTTGGGCGTCCAGGGACCGAGGTCGTTGCGCCAGCCGGAGAACTCCGGCTGCTTGTCCAGGTGGCCGTAGAGCAGCACGGTATCGCCGTTGTCGGCGCGCGTGGCCGGCGCCTCGAAGAAGATGACGGGCGTGCGGCCGGGCAGGCGCACCACTTCCAGCTTCAGGCCGGCGACCTTCTGCGCCTCCACCCATTGCGCGGCGTCGCGCACCACGCGTTCGATGTAGGCGTTCTTTTCCCAGTCGGCGTCGAAGGCGGGGCTCTTGGCGGGAATGGCGATGTAGTCGGTCAGCGCCGGGATGATTTCGCTGTCCCATTTTTCGTCGACGTAGGCTTGCAGGGCCTGCGGATCGAGGGGACCGGAAAGCGCGGAGTCAGGCACACGGGCATTCATGATGATGGTCCTTGTAGAAGCATGGACGATTCACGCCGAACCGTCCTTAAAAAATACCCCCACGCCGCGCGGCTTGCGCCGCTTGCTGCCCCCCAAGGGGGCTTTTTTACCTTGGGGCGGCCCGGCGGTAAAAAAGCCCCCACGCCGCGCGGCTTGTGCCGCTTGCTGCCCCCCAAGGGGGCTTTTTTACCTTGGGGCGGCCCGGCGGTAAAAAAACGGCGGCCGCGCGGGCCGCCGTACCGTTCGATTACTTCAGCCACGCGCGGGCGTTGCGGAAGGCCCGCATCCAGGGGCTGAACGCCCCGCCCGCGTCCTTGTCGCCCCAGCGTTCCGGCGCCCACGACATCATGACGTTGCGCGTCACGCGCTCCGGGTGCGGCATGATGGCCATGAAGCGGCCGTCGGCGGTGGTGACCGCCGCCAGGCCGGCCGGGCTGCCGTTGGGGTTGTAGGGATAGGTCTCGGTGCGGCTGCCGTAGTTGTCCACGTAGTACGCCGCGCCCGCCACCTTGCCCGCGTCGCCCTGCTGCGAGAAATTGGCATAGCCTTCCCCGTGCGAAACGGCCACGGGAATGTGGCTGCCCGCCATGCCCGCGAAGAAGATCGAAGGCGAGTCGGCGATTTCCAGCATCGACAGCCGGGCCTCGAATTTCTGCGACTGGTTGCGCGTGAAGCGCGGCCAGGCCTGCGCGCCGGGAATGATGGGGGCCAGCGCGCCGAACATCTGGGCGCCGTTGCACACGCCCAGGCCGAAGGTGTCCTGGCGCCCGAAAAAGGCGGCGAACTGGTCGGACAGGCGGCTGTTGAAGCGGATGGTGCGGGCCCAGCCCTCGCCGGCGCCCAGCACGTCGCCGTAGCTGAAGCCGCCCACGGCCACCATGCCGTTGACGGTGGCCAGGTCGACGCGGCCGGCCAGCAGGTCGGTCATGTGCACGTCCACGGCGTCGAAGCCGGCGGTGTCGAAGGCCCAGGCCATTTCCACGTGGCTGTTGCAGCCCTGCTCGCGCAGGATGGCCACGCGCGGGCGCTTGCCGCTGGCGATATAGGGCGCCGCCACGTCTTCCTGCGGATCGAAGGCGACGCGCGGCGTCAGGCCGGGATTGGCGGCGTCCAGCCAGGTGTCGAATTCCGCCTGGGCGCAGTCGGGGTTGTCGCGCAGGGCCATGATGCGCTGGCTGGTCTCGCTCCAGGCGCGCGCCAGGTCGACGCGCGGCTGGCCCCAGATCTTGCGGCCGTCGCGGTAGAACTCGATTTCGTCCGCGCCGTTCAGGCCGCCGATGACGTGCGAGAACCTGGACAGGCCGGCGCCGCGCAGCACCTGCATGACGGCGTCGCGCTGCGCCGCCGGCACCTGGATCACCGCGCCCGCCTCTTCCGAGAACAGCGCCTTGAGGGTCAGCTCGTCGCGCTGGACCTTGACCTGCTCCGGACGGATCTTGTAGTCGCCCCAGTCGGCCGAGTTTTCGTCGATGGTCAGCATGTCCAGGTTGATGGACACGCCGGTGCGGCCGGCGAAGGCCATTTCGCACACCGTGGCGAACAGGCCGCCGTCCGAACGATCGTGATAGGCCAACAGCGTGCCGGCCTCGGCCAGGGTGCGGATGGTGATGAAGAAGGCGCGCAGGTCCTGCGGCACGTCGATGTCGGGCACGCCGTCGCCGACCTGGTTGTAGACCTGGGCCAGGATGGAGCCGCCCATGCGATGCAGGCCGCGGCCCAGGTCGACGAGGATCAGCACGCTGTCGCCGGCGTCGGCGCGCAACTGCGGCGTCAAGGTGGCGCGGGCGTCCTTGACCGGCGCGAAGGCCGTCACCACCAGCGACACCGGCGCCACCACCTGGCGCGGCTCGCCGTTCTCGGTCCACGCGGTCTTCATGGACAGGGAGTCCTTGCCCACCGGAATCGACAAGCCCACCGCCTGGCACAGCTCGCTGACCGCCGACACGGTGTCGTACAGCGCGGCGTCCTGCCCCGGCACGCCGCAGGCGGCCATCCAGTTGGCCGACAGCTTGATGTTCTCCACCAGCGCCACGTCGGCGGCGGCCAGGTTGGTCAGCGCCTCGGCCACGGCCATGCGGCCGGAAGCCGGCGCGTCGAGCACGGCCACCGGCGTGCGTTCGCCCATGGCCATGGCCTCGCCGCGGAAGCCCTCGTAGTCGGCCAGCGTGACGGCCACGTCGGCCACCGGCACCTGCCAGGGGCCGACCATCTGGTCGCGCGCGGTCAGGCCGCCCACGGTGCGGTCGCCGATGGTGATCAGGAAGGTCTTGTTGGCCACCGTCGGATGGCGCAGCACCCGGTAGGCCGCCTCGGTCAGGTCGATGCCCGCCAGGTCCACCGGCTCGGCGATCGCCGGCAGGCGCTGCACGTCGCGCGACATGCGCGGCGGCTTGCCCAGGATGACGTCGATGGGCACGTCCACGGGACGCACGGGCCCCGCGGCCTCGCCCGCCGGATCCAGGCCCGGCAGGCCCTCGCCCTGCACCACGCGCAGTTCGCGCGCTTCCGTGGCCACGCCCACCACCGCGTAGGGACAGCGCTCGCGGCGCGCGATCTCGTCGAAGCGCGCCAGGTCCTCGGGCAGGATGGCCAGGACGTAGCGTTCCTGCGACTCGTTGCTCCAGATTTCCGCCGGCGACATGCCCGACTCTTCCAGCGGCACGCGCGCCAGGTCGAAAATGGCGCCGCGCCCGGCGTCGTTGACCAGTTCCGGGAAGGCGTTGGACAGGCCGCCCGCGCCGACGTCATGGATGGCGATGATGGGATTGGCCTCGCCCTGCTGCCAGCAGCGGTCGATGACTTCCTGCGCGCGGCGCTCGATTTCCGGATTGCCGCGCTGGACCGAATCGAAGTCCAGGTCGGCGCTGTTGCTGCCCACGCCCATGCTAGAGGCGGCGCCGCCGCCCATGCCGATGCGCAGGCCGGGGCCGCCCAACTGGATCAGCAGCGCGCCGGGCGGAATGACGTTCTTGTGCGTCAGGCCGGCGTCGATGCTGCCCAGGCCGCCGGCGATCATGATGGGCTTGTGGTAGCCCCAGCGCGTGCCTCCCGCGGTCTGCTCGTAGCTGCGGAAATAGCCCAGCAGGTTGGGCCGGCCGAATTCGTTGTTGAAGGCGGCGCCGCCGATGGGGCCGTCGATCATGATGGACAGCGGCGTGGCGATGCGGTCCGGCAGGCCGTGGTGGTCGGCCTCCCAGGGCTGCACGGCGTCCTCGAAACGCAGGTGCGAGACGGTGAAACCCGTCAGGCCGGCCTTGGGCTTGGAGCCGCGGCCGGTCGCGCCCTCGTCGCGGATTTCGCCGCCCGCGCCGGTGGACGCGCCGGGGAAAGGCGCGATGGCGGTCGGGTGGTTGTGGGTCTCCACCTTCATCAAGGTGTGGACCGTGGTCTCGCGCCGCTTGTAGACCAGCGCATCGTCGCCCTGGCCGGCCACGCCGGCATGGAAGCGCTGGGCCACGCCGCCTTCCATGATGGCCGCGTTGTCCGAATACGCCACCACGGTGCCGTCGGGCTGCGCCGCATGGGTGGCGCGGATCATGCCGAAGAGCGTGTTGGGCTGCGCCTGGCCGTCGATGGTCCATTGCGCGTTGAAGATCTTGTGGCGGCAGTGCTCGCTGTTGGCCTGGGCGAACATCATCAGTTCGACGTCGGTGGGATCGCGTCCCAGCTTGCCGAAGGCCTGCGCCAGGTATTCGATTTCGTCTTCCGACAGCGCCAGGCCCAGGGTGGCGTTGGCCTCGACCAGGGCGGCGGCGCCCTGCGCCAGCACCGGCACCTGGCGCATCGGGCGGCCTTCCAGCGGCGCGAACAGCGCCTGCCCGTCGAAAGCGGCGTCGACCACGGTTTCGGTCATGCGGTCGTGCAGCAGCGCGGCGGCGCGTTCCAGCATGTCCGCGTCAAACGACTTGCTGCCCAGCAGGCCGCGTTCGGGCGCCAGCGTGTAGCGCACGCCGCGCTCGATGCGGCGCACCGCGCCCAGGCCGCAGTTGTGGGCGATATCGGTGGCCTTGCTGGCCCAGGGCGAAATCGTGCCCAGGCGCGGAATGACGCGCAGGACCAGGGCCTTGGGATTGTCGGCGGCTTCATACGGATCGCCGTATTCCAGCAACTGCGCCAGGCGCGCCTGCTCGTCCGCGGACAAGGCCGCGTCGCAGTTCACGAAGTGTTCGTAGCGGGCCGAGATATCGGCCACCGGCAGGCCGGCCTGCTTTAGCTGCGCAAGCAGCCGCTCGCGGCGAAAGGACGACAGGACGGATGAACCGGGCAGGTACTGGACGATGGACACGATGAGCGGCGCCGTAGGGAAAAAGGAGCAAAGCGGGATTTTAACCGCTCCCGGCGCCCGCTCCGGCCCATTCCCGCCTATGGATAACGGACTTCCAGGATTTCCAGCGTCTCCACCCCGCCCGGGGTGCGCAGCGTCACCGTATCGCCCTCGCGCGCCTTGATCAGGGCGCGGGCCACCGGGGAGATCCAACTGATCTTGCCGGCCAGGGGCTCGGCCTCGTCGACGCCGACGATGGACACCTCGTGCTCGTCGCCCCCCTTGTCCAGGTAGAGCACCGTGGCGCCGAAGAAAACCTGGTCGCGGTTGGGCTGCAGGGCCGGATCCACGACCTCCGCGATATCCAGGCGCCGGGTCAGGAAGCGCATGCGGCGGTCGATTTCGCGCAGCCGCTTCTTCCCGTAGAGGTAATCGCCGTTCTCCGAGCGGTCGCCGTTGGACGCGGCCCACGACACCACCTGCACCACGGCGGGGCGTTCGACGGTCATCAGGTGAGCCAGCTCGTCGCGCAGGCGCGCATAGCCTTGCGGCGTGATGTAGTTGCGCGTGCCGGGCGGCAGGGCCTGGGCTTGCGGGATGTCCTCGTCGTCGTCCTGGTCGGACTCTTTTACAAAAGCTTTGTTCATTGCGCTTGGTTCACCGCGAAGCTCATCATTCTGCCTAGACCGTCATTCTGCAAAAACCTTCGTTCCGCGAAGACCGTCATTCCCAGTCGTGCCAGACGGTGCGCAGGTCCGGCGGCAGGGGCGGCAACTGGCCCAGGTCCAGCCGGCTTTCCTGCGGGCTATGGAAATCCGAGCCGCAGGACGCCAGGAAGCCGCGCCGGCGCGCCACCTCCGCGTAACGGCGCGCCTCTTCGGCGGTGTGGCTGCCGGTGTTGACCTCGATGCCCTCGCCGCCCAGCGCCAGGAATTCGTCGAACAGGGCGTCGAATTGCAGCGGACTGTATTTGTAGCGGCCGGGATGGGCGATGACCGCGCGGCCGCCGGCGCCGAGGATCCAGCCCACCGCCTCGGCCAGCGTCGCCCACTGGATGGCCACCTGCCCGGGGCAATCGTCCCCCAAAAACTTGTTGAAGACCGTCTGCACGTCCGGGCAGTAGCCCGCCTCGACCAGGTAACGGGCGAAGTGGGTGCGGCTGATGAGCTCCGGATTGCCGGCGAACGGCAAGGCGCCCTCGAAGGCGCCGGGCATGCCCATGTCCGCCAGGCGCTCGCCGATCTTGCGCGCGCGGTCGGCGCGGCCGGCGCGGGTGGCGCGCAAGCCTTCCACCAGCGCGGTGTTGGCGGGATCGAACCCCAGGCCGACGATATGCACCGTCTGGGCCGCCCAGGTCACCGAGATTTCCACCCCGGTGACGAAGCGCAGGCCCAGTTCGGCCGCCGAGGCGCCGGCCTCGGCCAGGCCGCCCACTTCGTCATGATCGGTCAAGGCCCACAGGTCCACGCCGTTGGCGTAGGCACGCGCGGCCACGTCGCGCGGCGACAGGATGCCGTCGGAGACGCGGGAATGGCAATGCAGATCGACGTTGGAATAACGGGACATGGTCATTCGCCTATTGTAGGCGCGTCAGTCCTCCAGCAGGAAGTGCGCCACCGGGGCGATCTGGCTGTCCGCCATCAGCGTGGGCGCATGGCCGACGCCCGGCACCTCGAGCGCGCGGGCGCGCGGGTTGCGCCGGCACATTTCCGCCGCGGTGTCCTGCGTCAGCAAGTCGGAATGCTCGCCGCGCAGGACCAGCAGCGGGCAATCGAGCGCCTCGTAGGCCTGCCACAGGAATTGCTCGCCCGCCGCCAGCGCCGCCTCGTCCTGCACCGCGAAGGGGACGGACAGCTTCAGGTCGTAGTGCTTGCTCCAACGGCCGTTGCGCTCGACGAAGACGTGCTCGGCCAGTTCGCGCCACTGCGCGTCGGTGTGCGGGCCGAACGCCGCGGACACCTCGCGCACGTAGGCCACGGCGGCGTCGAAATCGGCCACGTCGACCGGCGCGCCGACGTATTCGCCGATGCGCGCCAGGGCCTGGGGCTGCAGGCGCGGCCCGACGTCGTTGAGCACCATCTTGCCGATGTGCCAGCCGCCTTCGGGCAGGACCGGACCGCCCGCCGGCCGGCCCGCGCCGGCCGCGCGCATGCGTTCGGACAGCGCCGCCGATCCGCCCAGGGCCATGCCGATGAGGCCGCCCATGGAGGTGCCGACCCAATGCAGCGTCGCCGGCCGCAGGCGCGCCAGCAGCGTCACCATGTCCGCCACGTACTGGGGCACGGTGTAGAACGCCGGGTTGGCCAGCCAGTCGGAGGCCCCGCGGCCGGCCACGTCGGGGCAGACCACGCGATATTCGCCCGCCATGCGGCGCGCCAGCGTGTCGAAATCCCGGCCGGTGCGGGTCAAGCCGTGCACGCAGAGCAGGACCTTGTCGTTGTCCGGATCGCCCCACTCCCAATAAGCCATGCGGTGCATGCCGGCGGGGCTGGCGCAGGTGACGAAATCGAGACGCGGGGAGGACATCGGGAGCTCCTGTTCAAAATCGGATGACGGTCGCGGACGACGCGCATGACCGCCCTATGTTATGCCAGGACCGTGACACTGCCCATGACCGCCCTCTCCCGTGGCCGCTGGTGCGCGCGGCCACGCCCTCGCCATCCTCAGCGCCCATGCCAGTAACGCGCGCGCACTTCCCGCATGGCGCGCACGCGCAGGCCCGCCGCGCCGGAATCGACCAGCACGGCGCCGTCCTGGTCCGTTCGCCAGATGTCCGTCCCGGCGCGGCGCCAGCGCCTCAGCACGCGCTCGGCGGGATGGCCGAAGCGATTCCGGTAGCCCGCCTGGACGATGAGATGCGTGGCCGCCGCGGCCTGGACCAGCGCATCCCCCGACGACGTGGCCGAGCCATGATGCGGCGCCAGCACGACGTCGCTGCGTCCCAGGCGGTCCACTAGCGCATCCTCCTGGTTCACGCCGATATCGCCCGGCAGCAACGCGGTGTGGTGCTGCCCCCGGATGCGCAGCACGCAGCCGTTTTCGTTGCTGCGCCCGCCGCCATCCCGCGCGCGACGGCCGCCGGCGCTCGCCGGCAAGACGGGATGCAGGAAATCGAAGCGCACGCCGTCCACCGTCCAGGCCTGCCCGGCCTGGCAGCGGCGGAACACGCCAAGCCTTGCCGCCCCGTCCCGCTCGCCGCGCACCTCATAGGCCCCCGCGCGCATGCGCGCCGGCAGATTGAATGACGCATACGTCTCGGCCGCCGCCACGCCCCGCAATACGCCGCGCACGCCGCCGGCGTGATCCAGGTCCCCATGCGAGATCACCAGCGTGTCGAGGCGCGCGACGCCTTCCGCCCGCAAATAAGGCCACACCACGCGCGCGCCGGCGTCGCTGCCGCTGCGCGACAGCGGCCCGGCGTCGAACAGCAAGGTGTGCCGCGCGGTGCGCACCACCGCCGCGCCGCCCTGCCCGACGTCCAGCACCGTCATGGACCAACCACCCGGCGCGGGGCGATCGGGCCGCCACGCCAAGGCCGGCAAGAGCAGCAGCCAGCCCCAACGGCGCGCTGGCCAGCCGGGCGCCATCAAGGCCCAGGCAGTCCCCGCGAGCGCCAGCGCCAACAGGACGAAGGGCGGCGACGCCAGCGGGCGCACCGCCCAGGCCTGGTCCGCGAGCCATGTCAGCGGCGCCATGGTCCACGCGATCGCGCAGTGGGCGCTCCATGCCGCCCATTGCGCGCCTGCCGGCCATGCGCAGCAGGCCGGCAAGGCGTGCATCGCCGCGGCCAGCAAGGCCAGCGGCGTGGCCACCAGGCTGATCGCCGGGATCGCGAAGGCATTGGCCAGCGGCGCCGCCACCGACAACTGCTGCGTCAGGACGGCCAGCACCGGCGCCAAGGCGATATTGATGGTCAGTTGCAGCCGGCTCGCGGCCAGCAGCCGCGCACCCTGCCGGCGCAGCCTGCCTTGCAGGCCCGATGCGCCGGTGTCCACCGATGGCCGCCGCACGCCGCGGCCGCCGCGCGCCATCAATACCGCGACCGCGCCGAATGACAGCCAGAATCCGGCGGCGAGCGGCGCCCAGGGATCGATCAGCGTGACCACCGCGGCCGCCAGCACCAGCACACGGCCCGGCGACAAGGGCAGGCGCAGCAGCCACGCGCCGATCGCGACCGCCAGCATGAAGAACGTCCGCTGCGCCGGCAGGCCCCAGCCCGCCAGGGCGCAATAGACCGCCGCCACGGCCAGGGCCGCGATGCCGCCCGCCACCTGCGCCGGCACCCGTTCGGCCACGCCCCCGCCGCGCCAGCGCAGCCGGCGCCAGCACCAAGCCCAGCCCAGGCCGGCCAGACCCGCCACCAGGCTGACGTGCAGGCCGCTGATGGAGACCAGGTGCGTGACGCCGGTAGCATTGAAAACAGCCCAATCGCCGGCGTCCACGGCGGCTTGGTCGCCCAGGGCCAGGGCGATCACCACGCCGCCGTAGCGCCGGTCGCCCAGGGCGCCGAGCAAGCGCGTCCGCAAGGCATGGCGCGCCGCATGCACGCGCACCGGCAAGGCGGCGAACCCGCGCGAAGCGGCCTCCTCGGCCTCCGGCGGCAGGCGCCGCGGCCGGCCGCGCACGGACGCCAGGGCGCGCACCCCATCGTGAAAGAGGCGCGCCGAACCATCGGCGGCGTGAGGATTGAGCGCGGCGTGCGGACGCCGCAACAGCAAGGCGGCCTGCCAGACCTGCCCCGGCGCCAGGGACGGCAGTTCGGCGTCGCGTCCCTGCGGCCACCAGTCGACCCGGATCTTCGCGGGCGCCGGCCCCGGCATGGCCTGCAGGACATCGGCGTCGAACCGGGCATGGTCGCGCTGCTGCGCCGGCAGGCCCGCGATGCGCAGCACCACCCGGGCGACTTCGTTGTCGTGGATCTCCGGCAAGGCGTCATCGAGGCGCCAGGCGGCGCGCTCCGCGGCATAGGCGGTCGCGGCGCAGGCCGCCGCCATGCAGTAGACCGACGTGCAAGCCCATTCGCGCCAGCCGGCGCGCGTCCCGCCCGCCATCGCCGATGCGCCAACCCGCTGTCCGCAATATCCGCATGCGATCAGCGCCAAGGCCGCCAACGCAAGGCCGCTCCGCGCCGTGCCCCCAGGCAGCTCCGCGAGCATCTGCACGCCCACCGTGGCGCCCACCCACGTCAGCAAGATCGCTCGCCCCCGCATGCGGACTCCTCGAAATCCGCATCCTAGCCGGGCAATTCGCGCAAAACCCGCGACCGCGCCCAAACGAACACGCCGGTTTTCTTCTTATATGCGAGCCCCGGCAGCAAAAAATCGGCCCCGTATACAACACGGGGCCGATCTACTTCGTCGAGAGGACTTCCTGATGCTCCCCACCTCTCGCTGGGGAACCACCTTGGCGAGGGGGACCAAGGTGGCGGGGGGTCTATCAGCCCTGGAAGGGCACGTTGTCCAGGTCGCTCAGGGCGCCGGGGGCCTTCGCCGCTTCGTTGGCAACCTGGTCGCGCGACACGCCCGACTCGGTTTGCGCGCTGAACGCGACGTTGTCCGTATCCTCGCGGGACACCAGGCCGGCGTTCTTGGCTTGTTGCAGGTCGGCCTGGACCTGTTCGCGGGTCACCGAGCTGTCGTTCTGGCCGTAGACGCCCTTGAACGGCGAGTTGTCGGCTTGGGCAGCGCCGCCGATCAGGGCGAAGGAAATAATCAGCGAGCTAGCAATGGTCTTGGTCTTCATGGCAGTTCTCCTAGTCCTTGTTCATTGGGAGCAGTCCCGGCTGACTGTTGCCGGCGGTCTGTTGCTGTTCCCGATGGATGAATTCTGCGCCGACAAGGACTAGGTATAAACCCTGAAATATAGAAATCACTATTCCATAGTGACTACAAATAAATGAAAAAACCGAGAAAAGCACCAAATAAAAGTGGCCCCGTCTCATGAGGGGGCCACCATTGCGCCCCGTGGGGCGCCGCGGACCACGGTTCGTGTCCGCGCTTCGTGGAACCTGGCGATCAGCTTCCTTGGAAAGGCACGTTGTCGGGATTGCTGGCCGCCATCTGGGTCGCCTGGTCCTGCGGCACTTGCGGCACGTCGCTCATGGCCAGCGGCGAGCTTCCTTCCGGCCCGGCATTGGCCTGTCCGTACACGCCCGGGAACGGCATGTTGTCGGTGTCGCTGCCCGGCGCGGCCTGGGCGGCGCCGATCAAGGCAAACGAAAGAATCAACGAGGTAGCGAGAGTCTTCTTCATGGCAGTTCTCCTAGTCCGTGATCCGGGTTTGAAGGCCTGCGAGGCAGGCACGTCCGCTGAACCCGTTGGACCGATTCTCCGCTTGAAGCCAGATGGGATTAACCCTAGGCGGTGGAATACTCGATTCCACCAAACGCGGTTATCCACGGTGATTATCAAGCCGTAACTGATGAATCCAGGCAAGACAAACGACGCAAGACAAAGGATTTACGCCCGCGCGTAGGCTAATGGCTCATGCCAACGCGCGCGCCAAGCGCGGCAGCACCCGCATGGCGGTCGCCGCCGTGCCGCCCGTCACCGCCGCCAGGCCGCTTCCGCGCAACTCGGCCAGCGCGCGCGCCACGCCGGCCACCTGCCCCGGCGTGTTGCGGCGGTCCGGCGCATGCAGCCACGCCGGCGGAATATCGGGCGCATCGGTCTCCAGGACCAGATGCTCCAGCCCCATGTCCTTGGCGTGACGGCGTATCTGCAAGGCGCGCTCGAAGGTCATGGCCCCGCCGATGCCCAAGGCGAATCCCAGGTCGGCGAAACCCCGCGCCTGCTGCGCGCTGCCGTTGAACGCATGGGCGATGCCGCTCAGGCCCTTGTGCCGCCGCAGGTATTTGAGAATGATGTCCTGCGAGCGCCGCACGTGCAGCAGCACCGGCAGGCCGAATTCGGCAGCCAGGTCCAACTGCGCCGCGTAATAGCGTTCCTGCTTTTCCCGCGCCGGCCCCGACGCGATCTCGCGCACGAAGAAATCCAGGCCGATCTCGCCGATCGCGACGAAGCGCGGGTCGTCCATGGCTTGCTCCACCGCCGAGCGCAAGGCCGCCAGATCGTCGTCCCACGCGCGTTCCACGTACAGCGGGTGGATGCCCAGCGCATAGACGCCGCCCGGCGTGGCATGCGCCAAATCGCGCACGGTCTCGAAATTGGCGCGGCCGATGGCGGGGATGACGATGCCGCGCACGCCGGCCGCCTGGGCATCGGCGACCACCCGGTCGCGATCGGCGTCGAACTCGGCGGCATCCAGATGACAGTGCGTGTCGATCAGCATGGCAGCTCCGGAAGACAGGAGGAACGGCCGCCCCATCCAGGGCCCGGCGGCGCGGGAAAACGCCCCGCGCCGGACTGGAATCAGACCAGCCGTCCGTTTTCCATGGCCAGTTGGCGGTCGGCGCGTCCGGCCAGTTCGCGGTCGTGCGTGACGATGGCAAACGCCGTACCCGACTCCTTGTTCACGCGGGTCAGCAGCTCGAACATATTGTGCGCGGTGCCGCGATCCAGATTCCCGGTCGGCTCGTCGGCCAGCACGCAGGCCGGGCGCGTGACCAGGGCGCGCGCCAAGGCCACCCGCTGGCGTTCGCCGCCCGACAACTGGCCGGGATAATGGGTGGCGCGCGCGCCCAGGCCGACCTGCTCCAGCACGTCCCGCGCGGCGGCGCGCGCCTTGTCGCGGCTCACGCGGCGCACGATCAGGGGCATCGCCACATTGTCGATCGCCGGAAATTCCGCCAGCAGGTGGTGGAACTGGTAGACGAAGCCCAGGCTGCGATTGCGCAGATTGCTCTTGCCGGCTTCGCTCAGGCCCGCCGCGGCCACGCCGTCGACGGTGACGGTGCCGGTGGTGGGCACGTCGAGCAGCCCCAGGATGTGCAGCAAGGTGCTCTTGCCGGAACCCGACGCGCCCACGATCGCCAGCATTTCACCGCGGGCGATGCTCAGGCTGACGCCGCGCAGCACATCGATCCGCGCCCCGCCCTCGTCGTAGTACTTGACGAGGTTTTCGGCATGCAATGCGTAATCAGTCATGTCGCAGCACCTGCGCGGGTTGCAGGCGCGAGGCGCGCCAACTCGGATAAAGCGTGGCCAGCAGGGAAAGCACCAGCGAGGTGACGCCGATGCTGATGATGTCCGACGATTGCGGATCGGACGGCAGCTCGCTGATGACGTAGACCTGGCGCGGCAGGAAGTGCACGCCGAACAAATGCTCGATGAACGGCACGATGACGTCGATGTTGTAGGCCAGCAGCATGCCGCCCAGCACGCCCACCACGGTGCCCACCACGCCGATCAGCGCGCCCTGCACCAGGAAGATGCGCGCCACTTCGCCCGGGCTCGCGCCCAGGGTGCGCAGGATGGCGATGTCCGACTGCTTGTCCTTGACGGCCATCACCAGCGAGGACAGCAGATTGAAGGCCGCCACGGCCACGATCAAGGCCAGGATCAGGAACATCATGCGCTTTTCCGTCTGCACGGCGGCGAACCAGGTGCGGTTGTTGCGCGTCCAGTCGCTGGCGCTGATGTAGCGCGGCAGGCTTTGCTGCAGTTCGGCCGCCACCCGCGGCGCCTGCTGCATGTCGGCGATGCGCAGCCGCACGCCGGCCACGCCGGTGTCGCGGAAGACGCGCGCGGCGTCCTCGTTGGCGACGAAGGCCAGCGAGGAATCGTATTCGTAGTGGCCGGAAGAGAATATCCCCACCACCGTGAACTGCCGCATGCGGGGCGCGAAGCCCGCCGGACTGATGGAGGCTTGCGGCGCGAGCATCAGCACGGTATCGCCCACCACCAGGCCCATGCTGCTGGCCAGGTCGCGTCCCAGCACCACGCCGAAGGACCCGGGCTTGAGGTCGTCCAGGTTGCCGGCCACCATCTGCTTGGGAATGTCGGAGACCTTGCCTTCGATGTCCGGCTCGATGCCGCGCACCTGCACGCCGTGCAGGCTCTGTCCGCGCACGATCATGCCCTGGGCGGCGACGAAGGGCGCCGCGGCCTTGACTTCCTTGTTGCGCTCGGCGGCCTGGGCGATCTCCTGCCACTGCCCCAGCACGCGGTCGGCGTCGGCGCCCGGCACGTAGAGTTCGATGTGCGGCAATACCGACAGCATGCGGTCGCGCACTTCTTTCTGGAAGCCGTTCATGACCGAGAGGACGACGATCAACGCCGCCACGCCCAGCGCGATGCCGGCCATGGAACTGGCGGCGATGAACGAGATGAAACGATCGCGGCGGCCGCGACGCTTGGTGATCCGGGCCATACCCGCGTAGCGGGCGCCGATCCAAAATTCGTAGGGTATTTTCAGCACCCGCGCATTATGGCCATTACGGCGCGCCGCCGCCAGCCCCGCCTCCGCCTGGATTGCAAATATATGTGAGGGATATGTACGGGGCGCGCGGCGGGGCGGATCGCGCGTTTGCGCCGGGATTTCGACCCCCGGACCCGCCCGGCCCGTCACACACTACAATCCCGCCATGCTCATCGTCCTGCCCGGCGCCCTGCCGGCCAGCCCGCCCATCGCCGGCGAGCTGGCCAAGCGGCTGCCAACCGCCGCTCCCACCCTGCACGCCTGGCTGCGCGCCGCCGACGCCCGCGCCGCCGGTTTCGACCCCCATGACGCCGGCTGTACGCCCTACGAGGCGTGGCAGTTGGAACGCGCCGGCTTCCAGCCGGCGCCGGACCAGCAGATCGGCGCTGGCCTGGGACCCTTGCTGGCGCGTGCCACGGCCGGCGCGCCCCGCGACAGCCTGGATCCCGTGTGGATCGCCGACCTGGCCCACGTGGCCTTGAGCACCGAAAACGCCAACCTGTTGCCCATGGAGGCCCTGACCTTGAGCGCGGAGGAAGGCGCCGCGCTCTACGAGACCGCGCGGCCGCTCTTCGAGGGCACGGGTTTCGATGCCCATCCCCTGGAACCCGGACGCTGGCGCGTGCGCCTGCCGGCGGACCTGCATCCGCGCACCGCCAGCCCCGCCGCCGTCGGCGGCCAGTCGCTGGCCGGCTGGTGGAACCAGGACGCCGCCGTGCGCCCGTGGCGCCGCCTGATGAACGAAATCCAGATGGTCTGGCACGACCATCCCGTCAACGAGGACCGCGCCGGACGCGGCCTGCCGCCGGTCAACACGCTGTGGCTGTACGGCGGCGCCGCGCCCTGGCGCGCGCTCTCCGCGGCATCGACATCGGCGTCGGCGGCAAACTCGCCGGCGTCCCTCCGCATCGTCGAGGATCTTCTGCCGGCCTTCGCCGCCGAAGACTGGGGCGCCTGGCTGAACGCCTTGCAGCAGATGGACGCCCGCGTGTTCAAGCCCCTGTCCGACCGCCGCGGCCTGCCCGCGCAGCCCGTCGAGCTGCTGCTGCTCGGGCGCGACCGCCGCGTCGACCTCACCCTGAAACCGCGCAGCCCCCTGTTGGGCTGGCTGCCCTCGTCCGCAAAGAATTGGAGCGCCTGGTGGTCCCCCCGCGCCTGACCGTACGTCCCGCCGATTTCCAGATCACCCGCGTGCTCGAAGCCGCGGGCATTCATCCGCTGCTGGCGCGCCTGTGGGCCGCGCGCGGCGTCACGCATCCCGACGACGTCCGCCTGGGCTGGCCCGCGCTGCTGCCGCCCGCCGGCCTGACCCACTGCGAGCACGCCGCCCGCGTGCTGGCCGACGCCATCCAGCAAGGCCGCCGCCTGCTCATCGTGGCCGACTACGACTGCGACGGCGCCACCGCCTGCGCGGTCGGCCTGCGCGCCTTGCGCATGATGGGCGCCACGGTCGACTTCCTGGTCCCCAACCGTTTCGAAACCGGCTACGGCCTGTCGCCGGCGGTGGTCGAGCTGGCCTGCCGCCATCCGGCCGGCAAGCCCGACATGCTCGTCACGGTGGACAACGGCATCGCCAGCGTCGACGGCGTGGCCGCGGCGAACGCCGCCGGGATGGACGTCGTCATCACGGACCATCACCTGCCCGGCGACCAGTTGCCGCACGCCCTGGCCATCGTCAACCCCAACCAGCCCGGCTGCGGTTTTCCGTCCAAGAACCTGGCCGGCGTCGGCGTCATCTTCTATCTGATGCTGGGGCTGCGCGCGGAGCTGCGCCGGCGCGGCGTCTACCCGGCCGACGGCGGCCCGCGCCTGGACGCGCTGTCCGACCTGGTGGCGCTGGGCACCGTGGCCGACGTCGTCAAGCTGGACGCCAACAATCGCCTGCTGGTCACGCAGGGCCTGCAGCGCATGCGCAGCGGCCGCATGCAGCCCGGCCTGCGCGCCCTGTTCGCCGTGGCCGCGCGCGAGCCGCGCAACGCCAGCAGCTTCGATCTCGGCTTCGCCCTGGGCCCGCGCATCAACGCCGCCGGCCGCCTGGCCGACATGAGCCTGGGCATCGCCTGCCTGACCACGGACGACGAAGGCGAGGCCCTGGAAATCGCCCGCCAGCTCGACGCCATCAACCGCGAACGCCGCACCATCGAGGCCACCATGCGCGAACAGGCCCTGGCCTCGCTGGAGACCGGCGCGGACGTGGTCGGCGCGACGGTCTGCGTCTACGACGATAGCTGGCACCAGGGCGTGGTCGGCCTGGTGGCCTCGCGCCTGAAGGAAAAATACTGGCGCCCCACCCTGGCCTTCGCGCCGGCCGGCGACGATGAATTGCGCGGCTCCGGCCGCTCGATTCCCGACGTGCACCTGCGCGACGCGCTGGACCTGGTTTCCAAGCGGCATCCGGGCCTGATCCGCAAGTTCGGCGGCCACGCGATGGCGGCCGGCCTGACGCTGGGCCGCGACGGCCTGGCGCATTTCGGCCCCGCCTTCGACGCCGCCGTGCGCGAGCTGACCGGCCGCGACAGCTTCGAGCCGGTCGTGGAAACCGACGGGTCGCTCGAATCGGGCTACGCCAACGCCGACGTCGCCGGCCTGCTGCAACAACAGGTCTGGGGCGCCGGCTTCGCCGCGCCCCTGTTCCTCGACACCTTCCGCGTGCGCAGCCAGCGGCTGCTGGGCGAGAAGCACCTGAAACTCTCGCTGGAACGCGGCCAGCAGCGCTTCGAGGCCATCTGGTTCGGCCACGCGGAACTGCTGCCGGACACGGTCGACGTGGTGTATCGCCTGGAACAGAACATCTGGAACGGCATGGTGTCGGTGCAACTGGTCATCGAGCACGCGTCCTGAGCGCGGGGCGAGCGTCGTCCCGCGTTTCTCGTTCGACGTCCCTCGTTCAATGTTCGGCGTTCGATATCCGGCGTTCGCCATGCCGCGCCGGACGAGGGATGCGCGCCGCGCTCACGCCTCGGGCAGGTTCTTCGCCGTCGCTTCCCGCGTCAACGCATCGTTCTGGACGGCGCCCAGCAGCGCGTCGAGCAGCCCGGGAAACCGCGCTTCCAGGTCTTCCCGGCGCAGCGACAGCAGGTTTTCCCGGCCATAGGGCCGCTGCCAGATCACGCCGCTGTCGCGCAGCACGCGCCAGTGATGGGTCAGCGTCGACTTCGGAATGCCTTGCAGGACGGCGCTGCACGCGCGTTCCTCGCCGGCGGCGAGCGCGCGCACCACCGTCAGGCGCAGGGGGTTGCCGAGCGCGGTCAACACGTTTTCCAGGCGGATCTGGCCGCGGTCGGGATGATTGGGGATCATCCGGGCAGTGTACTGAATAGTACGAGTACCTACAAACTATCCTGAAACTGCCCTCGTATCCGGAAACTGCCCTCTTCTCCTTCCATCCCTCTCTTTCTCTCTCCCCCTTCTTTCTCCTTTTTCCTCTCCTTCATTTCCGGCCCGGCGCCGGCCGCTTCTCGCGGCTTAATTGTTCGATAGTTCTCGTACTGTTATAGTACGTATGTATTCGTACTAACGTACACAGCTACGCACATCACGCCATCGCATCGACCAATGGCCCGATCAACATCCGGAGAGTCCTTCATGCCTTCCCCTCCTCCCGCCGGCGCCCACCGCTCCCTGAACGGGAGCCTGGCGCTGCTCGCCTTCGCGCAGCTCATCTATTCGCTGGACATCAACATCGTCTTCGTCGCGCTGCCGGAAATCGGCGCGGGCCTGGGCTTTTCCGCACAGACGCTGCAATGGGTGGTCAGCGCCTACACCGTGTTCTGCGGCGGCTTCCTGCTGCTGGGCGGACGCGCGGCCGACCTGCTGGGGCAGCGCCGCATGTTCATCTTCGCGCTGTGGCTGTATGCCCTGTCGTCGCTGGTCGGCGGCCTGGCCTGGAGTCCGGCGGTGATCGTCGTCGCGCGCGCCGTGCAGGGCATCGGCGCGGCGCTGCTGTTCCCTGCCACGCTGTCGCTGATCAACCGGCTGTTCGAGGAAGGTCCGCCGCGCAACCGCGCGCTGGCGATCTGGGGCGGCGCCGGCGCCAGCGGGCTGACGCTGGGGTCGCTGGCGGGCGGCCTGCTGACCAGCGCCTATGACTGGCCGTCGGTGTTCTTCGTGAACGTCGTGCTGGCCGGCATTGCCATCCTGGCGGCTTTCCTCGTGATCCCGAAGGACGCGCCGCGCGCCGTGCGCCGCGGCTTCGACCTGCCGGGCGCATTGACCGTGACGGCCGGCGCCACCCTGCTGGTGTACGCCCTGGTGCAAGGGCCGGAAGACGGCTGGCGCGCCACGCCCATCGTCGCGTCGGTGGTGCTGGCGGCGCTATTCCTGCTGGCCTTCGCGCGCATCGAATCGCGCAGCCGCGACCCGTTGATGCCGGTGCGGCTGTTCGGCAACCGCAGCCTGGCGGCGGGGATGGCGATCACCTTCATCTACATGGGCAGCTTCGGCGCGCTGCCGTACTTCCTGACCGTGCTGTTCCAGCGCGTGCAGGGCTACAGCGCCTTGCAGACCGGGCTGGCCTTCATCGTGCCCTCGCTGGCGATCTTCGCGGGCACGCAGCTCGGCGCGCGGCTGGCCAACCGCCTGTCCACGCGCGCCACCCTGCTCGCCGGCTTCCCGATCGGCATCGCCGGCACGCTGGCGCTCGCGCCGGCGGCCTATGCCGGCGCGCCGTATGGCTACATCGTGCCGGGCCTGGTGGTCTCCGGCATCGGCCAGGGCATCGTCTGGACGGCGATGTGGATCGCCGCCGCATCGGGCGTGGCGCATCGGGAACAAGGCATCGCCTCGGGCATGGCGTCGACCACGCTCAATGTCGGCAACGCCATCGGCATCGCCGTCCTGGTGGCTTTCGCCAATCGCGGCCTCGGCGGATTGGAAGGCGATGCGATGCGCGACGGTTTGGCCATGGGCGCGCGGCACGCCTTCTACCTGGCGGCCGCGGGCCTGGCGCTGGGCCTGCTGGTGTCGCTGGCCCTGCCGCGCAAGGCCAGCGCCGCGGGCGCGCGGGCCGGGGCGGCCTGACGGCGGTGGTTCAGCAGTTCAGCGAGTCAGCGGTTCACCAGCCGCGCCGGCTGCGCCAGCGCCACCAGCGCGCCGATGCACAGGCAGGCTGCCAGCACATAGATGCCGCTGCTGGTCGACCCGGTGGTGTCCTTCAGCCAGCCGACCAGGTAGGGACTGATGAAGCCGGCCAGATTGCTCACCGAGTTGATCAAGGCAATGGCCGCGGCCGCGGCGGTGCCGCCCAGCACGGCCGTCGGCAGGCTCCAGAACAAGGGCAGCACGGTGCAGATGCCGATATTGGCCAGGGTCAGCGACACGATGGCGAGCCAGGTGTTGCCGGCCCAGATCGCCGACCCCACCAGGCCGATCGCGCCGATCAGCGCCGGCACCGCCAGGTGCCAGCGCCGTTCGCGCTGGCGGTCCGAACTGCGCGAGATGATGATCATCCCCACCACCGCGAACAGATTGGGCACGGCGGTCAGCAGGCCGATGGCCAGGGGGTCCTTGACGCCGGTATTGCTGATCAGCGTCGGCAGCCAGAAACCGACGCCATACAGCCCCATGACGAACGAGAAATAGATGCTGGCCATGGCCCACACCCGCGGCTTGGCCATCGCCTCGCGGATCGGCGGATCCTCCTTGCGGCTTTCCTCGGCCTCGATATTGCGCGCCAGCACCGCCTTTTCGCTATCGGACAGCCACTTCGCGTGGCTGATGCGATCGTCCAGCCACAGCAGGACGATCACGCCGATGATGACGGAGGGTATGCCTTCCAGCAGGAACAGCCACTGCCAGCCGGCCATGCCGTGATCCCCGTGGAAGGTGTGCATGATCCAGCCCGAGATGGGACCGCCGATCAGGCCCGACAGCGGCACCGCCGTCATGAAGAAAGTGGTGATGCGCCCGCGCCGCGCGTGCGGGAACCAGTAGGTGAGATAAAGAATGATGCCGGGGAAGAAACCCGCCTCGGCCAGGCCGAGCAGGAAGCGCAGCGCATAGAACATCCCCGGCGTCGAGACGAAGATCATCAACGACGAGATAATGCCCCAGGTGATCATGATGCGGGCGATCCAGATGCGCGCGCCGACCTTGTGCAGAATGATGTTGCTGGGCACTTCGAACAGGAAATAGCCCACGAAGAATATCCCCGCGCCCAGGCCATAGACCGTATCGCTGAACTTCAGGTCCGACAACATCTGCAGCTTGGCGAAACCGACATTGACCCGGTCCAGGTAGGCCACCACATAGCAAAGCACCAGGAAAGGCACCAGCCGCAGCGTGACCTTGCGATATAGCTGATCCTCCGCGCTCACGGAGGCCGGGGTTTGCCCCGGCGTTGCAACGTTCTCCATACCGTCTCCTCTCTTTTATAAAGAGCCGCCACGATGGGCGGCTTTCTTCGGCTTTCCTGGCGGAATTTAGCACCGGCGTCCAG
Organism: Bordetella genomosp. 10; assembly: GCF_002261225.1. Classification (NCBI taxonomy): domain Bacteria; kingdom Pseudomonadati; phylum Pseudomonadota; class Betaproteobacteria; order Burkholderiales; family Alcaligenaceae; genus Bordetella; species Bordetella genomosp. 10. The sequence continues at coordinate 453,418 of NZ_NEVM01000002.1, read as the reverse complement.
TGCCGCACAGGGCAAGCCGCCCCGCCCTGTTGCAAATCCGCCGCGTCCGGACAATGCGGCCGCCCCCCCGGGATCGGCCGCAACGCCGGTTTCAAGCCGCCATGAACGCGCTCGCCGCCTTGGCCTTCATTTCGAAAGCCATCAGCCCCAACTGACGCACGGGCTGGTCGGGATCGTGCGGGATGACGATAACGTTGCTGTACTCCGCCGTGCCGCCGTCGCAATCGGCGAGGTAGCAGGCGCCGTCGGCGAGCTTTTGCAGCTTCGCTATCTCGTCGAAGCGCACCGCCACCTTCAGCTTGATGTCCTGGTTCGCCATCGAGGTCAGGTGGAACGCGTATTGCGTCGGATTGGCCAGCGGCAAGGCGCGCTCCGCCCCCATCATCCCGATCGAATAAAAGGCGGCCAGGCCCTGGTGCAGGAAAAGCATGACGCGCTCCGAAGAACCCGGCCTGGCTTTCTCCAGTTCCGTCAGGAATTCGTCGATGCGCAGCGCCCGCTTCATCAGGTCCGGCTCCGGGCTGGCGTCCTCCGCATACGCCGAGAGCGGCTCGAGGGCATTGCCGTCTATCGACAGCGTGTTGTTCACCCCCCGGGTCAGGAAGTCGGCAATGAACTGTTTGGTCACCCGGTGTTGCGCGAATTGCCGGTTTTCCAGCGCATCGGCGCCTTCCACGGCCACCCCGGCGGCATCCCCCACGACCTCCCATTCCCCGCCCTCCGGCATCGCGTCCGCGACCGACCACGTTTCCCATTTCAAGGTGTCCGTCTTCCTGAGCGATTCCTGCACGGGCGGGTGGATGCGCCGCATCGCATCGGGCTGGATGCGGCCGTCGTCGTCGAGCGCCACCCCCACCTTGGCGGCCAGGGCCGCCCGCCAGGCGCGCTGCTGCGCGTCGGTCAGCGGGCAGACGGCATCGGCGGCGGGAAACCCCAGCAGCCCGCCCAGATCGCCCAGCGTACGCAGCGCGGTGCCCAGTGTCCTGCCCGTATCGAGCTTCCCCTCGGGAAACGCCTTGAGCATGTCCTCATGCAGCGTCTTCGCCACGTGAGACCACGCTTCCCACAACGGCTCGAAGACGCTGGCGTCCGACGCCTCGCCGTCCGCACGCCGTCCCGCATCGAGGAACGCGGACCGCAGCTTTCCCAAGCTTTCCGGCGTGGCGACACGGAAGGACATGTCATGGCTGCCGGACAGGATACCGCGCGCCTGGTCGACGTACATGACCTCGTCCAGCACGTCCCGCAAGACGCTCGCGCAAAGCGCCGGCCTGGCCCACGCTTCGTCCAGGCGCGGCGCCAGGCGGTGCTGCAGGATATGGGCGATATGCCGCGCCCCCAGCTCCTCGTGGCGCGCGAGCCGCTCGCCCGCCAGCATTTTCAACGCATCGCCGAGCACACCGGAGTACGACTGCAGGTCGCCAAGCTGCTCCAGCAAATACGGCTGCGATTGCCACACCGCCCCGATCTTCAGCGAGCCGAGGTCATCCATCCCCGCATCCGGCGGTTCCTCCGTGGCGCCGATGTCCTCGAACAGCGTCAGGATGGCGCGATCGACCAGCGCCGCGTCGATTTCGAGCGCCGGAATTTGGGACTGCCGGCCCATGGCCAGCCTGACTTCGGCCACCGTGGCAACCAGGAAATCGAATTCCGCGGCCACGGCGTCCAGCCTGGACAAGGCTGCCTGGCACGGCCGGATATCGCGGGCTTCCAGCGGGCGGGCATGATAGTCCTCCAGCGCCTTGCGCAACGCGGACGTCGCCTCCTTCACCCCGCCGCTCCGAACGTCCAGCAATTTCTGCATCACGGTTCGTTCCTGGTCGCTCAGCCGCGCGAATCTGTTCAACGACGCGGTCAGCGCGGCCCCGATTTGCCCATCGAGGTCGGGCGCCGCCGGCTGCCCCGCATGGATGCGGTCGAGCTCGGCGATCGCTTCCCGCTGTTCCTCGACGGCAAGCACGCCGACGGCGGCGGCGACACGCGCCGGCAAGGGCGCGCGCCCATGCGCCGGCCTGCCATCGGCGTCATCGTGGCTGCCCTCGATTTCCATGAGGCGGGCGACCACCCGTCCCAAATGCGGCGCATCCCGCTCCCGGCATATTTCGGCCAATTGCTCGCACTGCTCGTGCTCACGCCCGGCCAGGCGCTGCCCGACGCATCTCGACAGCAGCGCCCGCAGCCGGACGGCATCGTCGTCCACGGGCGCCTGCGCGCTGTCGGGCGCCCACCGCGCCGCATCCAGGATTTCCTGCAACTGGCGCAGCGCGGGCACGTCCTGCGCCTGCTGCAAGGTCTTCTCGCAGATCCGCTCGAAATAGGCATCGCCGAGCCTGGCGCCCAGCCCCGTGAGGTTATCCATCAAGCGATCCACGTCCGCCCGCGACGGCGCACGCTCCTGCTCGACGAAGTTGAAGAACTGTTCGAACGTCCTGGTGTCGCGCGGCCCATGCCAGCTCATCTGGCAATTCCGATAGGGCGACGCGCTGAAGACGTTCCGCAGCAATTCCACGATCAATCCCAACGTCTCGCGCAGCGTGTTGGGCCGGTTCACCGGCGTGAACGCCGCGCCGCCGGCGCGCGGCGGCGCGGAGGCGGGCGCAGGCCGGAAGCGGACCGCCTCCATCGAATCGGACGGAACCGCGTCGTATCGCGGCGTCGCGGCCCGCGGCGCGGCCGACCCGCAAGCCCGGATGCCGCCGCCGGCCATCTCTGCCGCCATCCCGCCCGGCTGGAACTCGCTGTCCTGCGCGACGGAGAGATCGTGCTGGCCATCGAACCGCTGGCTCCCTGGATTTACGGAAGCTGCACCCATCGTCGCCATAATCATTGATTCCTTCAAATACGATTGCACCGGCAATCCGTTCATGACACGCCCCGCACCCTCGCCCCCGCTTTCGGGACAAGGATGCCGGCACGCGCCAAGGATCGGCCATGGGTCCAGCGATCGCCATCAGGTTCCGCGCATTCGCCCGTAGGAAAAGCCCGCCGACTCCCCGTCGCGAAACGCATGCGACAGCGCCCGCACCAGCCGGATCAAGGGATCGGATTTTTCCCTGCCGCGCGCGGTGCATACCAGCATCTGCCTGCTCGCCCACTTATCGTTGAGAACGCGAATCTCCAGGTGCATGCCGGGCAGATAGGCTTCGGCCGCCTGCTTGGGCAGCACGCCGATCCCCATCCCCGCCTCGATCATCCGGCACACCGCCTCGAAGCCCTGCATCTGCACGCGCAGTTTCAGGGCTTTCTGGGCGAGTCCGGCCTGCGCGGCCAGCAAGGCCATCAACGATGCCCCGTCCTCCAGGCCCACCAGGGGATAGTCGAGCACCTGTTCGAACCAGACGCCGTCGTGCCTGGACAGCGGGTGGTCCCGCGGCATGACGGCGCAGAGATGATCCCTGCGATACGGCTGGCACTCCAGGCCTTCGAGAGAGCCGCAAGGATTGATGATGCCCACGTCCGCGTCGCCCAGCAGCAGCGCCTGCACGATCTGGTCGCTCCAGCGCTCCTTCACCGTGAGGTTCACGTCGGGGTGTTCGGCATTGAAGGTGGCGAGGTCGGCCGGGAGGTACTGCGCCATGGCGGACGTGTTCGCCTGCACCCTCAGGGCGCTGCGGCGGCCCGAACCATGCTCGTCCAGGTCCGCCTGCATCTGGTTTATCTGGATCAGCAACTGCTTGGCATGGTGCAGCAGCGTCACGCCGGCCGGCGTGAGTTCGACGCCTTTGTGCGAGCGGTCGAACAGCGAGCATTTCAGGCGATGCTCGAGCAGCGAGATGCGCCGGCTTGCCGCCGCCAGGCCCATCGAGGATGCCGCGGCGGCGCGGGTCAGGCTGCGCAACTCGGCGGCCTTGACGAAAAGCGCGATGGAATCGAGATCTGGAAGCATGGGTTCCTGGCGAGCGCGTGATCATGGCGATGTCTCCTGATCATGTACCGCATACGCGCGCAGGACCCACCGGCCGGTCTATCCCCGGGATCGTCAGGCCTCCCGCAGCCGGGCCCGGTACTTCCCGACCTCCTCCGCGTACATATCGCGGCCATGGGCGTCGTTGGTGACGAGCAGGGGGAAGTCCTCGATCACCAGGCGCTGCACCGCCTCGGTCTTCAGGTCCTCGTAGGCGATGACTTCCGCCGAACGGATGCATGCGAACAGGGTGGCCGATATGCCCCCGATGGCGGAAAAGCAGACGGCGCGGTTCTTCTCGCAGGACGCCCGGATGGCGGCGCCGCGCGGCCCCTTCCCGATGGCGCCCCGGGCCCCGTGGTCGAACAGCACGGTGGCGTAAGGATCCATGCGGTACGCGGAAGTCGGGGCGACGACGCCGATGGCGTGTCCCGGCTTGGTCGGCCCGGGCCCGCCGTAGAACAGCACGTGGCCCCGCAGGTCCACCGGCAGCGCCTGGCCCGCGGCCAGGGTATCGACGAAACGCTTGTGCGCGGCATCGCGCGCCATGATGATGACGCCGGACAGGTAGACCTCGTCGCCCGCGTTCAGCCGCAACACGGCCTCGTCGTCGAGCGGGGTTTGCAGGTGATGGACTGCCATGGTGAAACCTCCGGCTCAGATGGTGGCGCTGGCACGCCGGCTGGCGTGGCACTGGATATTCACCGCCACGGGCAAGGCGGTGATGTGGCATGCATAGGTCTCCACCGCGACCCACAGCGCCGTGGTCGAGCCGCCGTACCCTTGCGGCCCGATGCCGGTCCGGTTGACGAGGTCCAGCAGCTCGCGCTCGAGCTGGGCGATGTGCGGGGTGGGATGATGCTCGCCGATGTCCCGCAGGATGGCTTTCTTCGCGATGGCCGTGACCTTGTCGAAGCTGCCGCCGATGCCGACGCCCACCGTGAGCGGCGGACAGGCCGCGCCGCCGGCCGCCTCGATGGCGGCCAGCACGAACTTCTTCACCCCCTCGGCGCCCTCGCCGGGCAACAGGAACTTCATGGTGCTCCAGTTCTCGCTGCCGCCGCCCTTCGGAACGACGGTCACGTGGATCTCGCTGCCCGGAACGATCTCGGTGTGGACGACGGCCGGCGTATTGTCATTGCTGTTGACGCGCAGCAGCGGGTCGGACACCACGGACTTGCGCATGAACCCCTCGGCGTAGCCCTTGCGCACCCCCGCCTGCACGGCTTCCTCGAAGCCGCCGCCGCTGACATGGACGTCCTGGCCCAGCTCGATGAAGACGATGGTCAGCCCGGTGTCATGACAGTAGGAAACCTGGTTTTCGCGGGCGATCCTGTCGTTGTCGATCAGCTTGAGCAGGACCGACTTGCCCAGGGGCGAAATCTCTTTCTCCGCCGCGTCATGAAAACCTTGGACCAGGTTGTCGGGAAGCAGATGACAGGCATCGATGCACAGCTTCGCGACGGTATCGGTAATTTGATTTGCCGGGACTTCTCTCACCATGGGGGCGCTCCTTTAATCTACGGTGACCTTAGCTTGTTCGACGACCTTTTTCCAACGCGCCACTTCTTCCGCCAGGTAGGCCGAAAACTGCTCCGGCGTGCGTTCCGCCGGCGGGGTCAATGCCTGGGCCCGCATCTGTTCCTGGAACGCGGGCGTCTTGAACATGGCGATGACCTCCCGGTTCAGCGCATCCACGATCTCCTTCGGCGTGCCCTGGGGCGCCACCAACCCGAAGAACGCGACGGCGCTCAGCTTGGGGTAACCCAGCTCGCCCACGGTCGGCACGTCGGGAATGTAGGAGGAACGCTTGTCGTCGACCACCGCGATGGCCTTGATCTGCTTCGCCTTGATGCTGGTGAGCAGCGAGGGCAAGGAATCGGAAGTCGCCTCCAGGGTGTTGGCGATGAGGGCCGTCTTCGATTCGGCGCTGCCCTTGAATGGCACGTGCACCATGGGAAAGCCGATCTCCTTCTTCAGCAGCTCCATGGTCAGGTGCTGCAACGACCCGTTGCCCGCCGAACCGTAGGACAGGTCCTTGGCCTTGGCCCGCTTGACCATATCCGCGAAATCGACGATGCCGGAGCCGTTCGAGACGGCGATGACCTGCGGCGTGGAAGCCGTCTCCGCGATGCCGACGAAATCCTTCACCGGGTCGTACCGGGTGTCGCGGGGATAGAGGGCCGGCGTGATCGCATAGGGCCCCGTGCTGGTCATCAACAGGGTGTACCCATCCGGCTTGGCGCGCGCGACATACGTCGTGCCGATGCGTCCCCCGCTGCCGGGCCGGTTCTCCACGATGAAGGCCTTGCCGAACTTGATCTCCAGTTCCTTGCCGACCATGCGCGCGATCATGTCGCCCGTCTGGCCGGCCGCGAACGGCACCACGATGGTCACCGGCCGCTCGGGCCAGTCCGCGCGCGCCGTGCCGGCGCCCAGCGCCAGCGCGGCAATCGCCGCGGCGGCGAGTCTCTTGAAACGCTTGAATCTCTTGATTTTCATGGCTTGTCTCCTCCCTGATAAACGCAGGTAGGGGGATGCTATGGACGACGACCTGGGAGGGGAATTGCCAGTTCGCAGAGGGGTGTTCGAGGAATTCGAAGGCCCGGGCCGGCCGGCGCGTCCCCGCCCCCGTCCCAGCCGCGCCGAAAGGCAGGCTAAAATGATAGGTTTCGTCATTAAGACAGCCTTAGGATTGCCATGGAAGCCGAACGTCAGAACCAGCTCGCCGCCCGACTCGCCGACTACGCCGAGCGCGAACAGGCTCTACGGAGGTATCTTTGACTACGATGCCAAAGCCGAACGCCTCCAGGTCGTAAACGCCGAGCTGGAAAACCCCGAAGTCTGGAACGATCCCAAGCACGCCCAGGACCTGGGCCGTGAAAAGAAGAGCCTCGAAGATGTCGTCGGCACCCTGACCGAACTGGGCGGGGGCCTGGCCGACGCGCGTGAGCTCTTCGAACTGGCCGCGGCCGACAACGACGACGCCACCCTGGAGTCCATCGAAGTCGACGCCGACGGGTTCCAGCAGAAGCTGGAAGGCCTGGAATTCCGGCGCATGTTCTCCAACCCGGCCGATCCGCTGAATTGCTTCCTGGACATCCAGGCCGGCGCCGGCGGCACCGAGGCGCAGGACTGGGCGTCCATGCTGCTGCGCCAGTACCTGAAGTATTGCGAGCGCAAGGGCTTCAAGGCCGAAGTCCTGGAAGAATCCGAAGGCGAAGTGGCCGGCATCAAATCGGCCACCATCAAGATCGAGGGCGAATACGCCTTCGGCTACCTGCGCACCGAAACCGGCGTGCACCGCCTGGTGCGCAAGAGCCCGTTCGACTCCTCGGGCGGCCGCCACACCTCCTTCGCCAGCGTCTTCGTCTACCCCGAGGTGGACGATTCCTTCGAAGTCGAGGTCAATCCGGCCGACCTGCGCATCGACACGTACCGCGCCAGCGGCGCCGGCGGCCAGCACATCAACAAGACCGACTCGGCCGTGCGCATCACGCACAACCCGACCGGCATCGTCGTGCAGTGCCAGAACGACCGCTCCCAGCACCGCAACCGCGCCGAAGCCATGCAGATGCTGAAATCGCGCCTGTACGAGCTGGAAATGCGCAACCGCATGGCCGAACAGCAGAAACTGGAAGACTCCAAGACCGACGTGGGCTGGGGCCACCAGATCCGCTCCTACGTGCTGGACCAGAGCCGCATCAAGGACCTGCGCACCAACGTGGAAATCTCCAACACCCAGAAAGTGCTGGACGGCGACCTCGACCCCTTCATCCAGGCCAGCCTGAAACAGGCGGTCTAAGACGGGCCGCGGCGCCCCGCGCGCCGCGCCGGCGGTTTTTCCCGTAGTCAGAACAACAAGGATCCGGCATGACATCAACCTCCGTCGTCCTCACCGGCGCCTCGCGCGGCATCGGTGCCGCCCTGGCGCGCGTCCTGGCCAAGCCGGGCGTGCGGCTGATCACGCTGGCGCGCCGCACCGATCCCGAGCTGCAGGCCTACGCCGCGGCCCAGGGCGCCGCCTTGACGCAGATCGACGCCGACCTGTCCGACCTGGCCGCCGCCGGCGCGGCCGCCGAACGCATCGCCGCCGAACTGCCCCGCGACGCCGGCCGCTACCTGCTGATCAACAACGCCGGCACCGTCCATCCCGTGGCCCGCGGCGACCAGCTTGAAGACGCCGGCGCCATCACCGCCGCCTTGAACCTGAACGTCGGCGCCGTGATGCTGCTGACCGCGCGCTTCCTGGCGGCGACCCAGGGCCTGCCGGCCGACCGCCGCGTGCTCAACATTTCCTCGGGCGCCGGCCGCAATCCCAATCCGGGCTGGGGCGTCTACTGCGCCACCAAGGCGGCGCTGGACATGTACACGCGCGTCCTGAAGCAGGAACAAGGCGCCGGCGGCGCGCGCGTGGTCGCCCTGGCGCCCGGCGTGGTCGACACGGACATGCAGGGGGCCATCCGCGCCAGCGATCCCGCCGCCTTCCCCGCCCTGTCCCGCTTCCAGGACCTGCATGCCAGCGGCAAGCTGTCCGCGCCGGCCAACGTCGCCGCGCGGATCGCCGCCTACCTCGACCGTGACGACTTCGGCCAGACCGAAATCGACGACATCCGCAATTACGACTGAACCTCCGCCATGACCGATACCCCGACCGCCAACACCGCGCAAGACAAAAACCGGCTGATCGCCGAGCGCCGCGCCAAGCTCGCCAAGCTGCGCGAAAACGGCGTCGCCTTCCCCAACGACTTCGCGCCCGACGCGCACGCGGCCGAGCTGCATGCCCAGTACGACGACAAGGACCAGGAAGCCCTCGCCGCCGCGGCCCGCGTGGTCAGGATCGCCGGCCGCATGATGCTCAAGCGCGTCATGGGCAAGGCCAGCTTCGCCACGCTGCAGGACGCCACCGGCCGCATCCAGATCTACCTGGACCGCGGCGTGCTCGGCGAAGAGCCCTACGCGGCGTTCAAGCAGTGGGATATCGGCGACATCATCGCGGTCGAGGGATCGGTCTTCAAGACCAACAAGGGCGAACTGTCCGTGCACGCCACCCAGGCGCGCCTGCTGTCGAAGTCGCTGCGGCCGCTACCGGACAAGTTCCACGGCGTGGCCGACCAGGAGCTGCGCTACCGCCAGCGCCATGTCGACCTGGTGATGACCGAAGCCACCCGCCGCACCTTCGAGGCGCGCAGCAAGGCGATCGGCGGCATCCGCCAGTTCATGCTCGACGCCGGTTTCCTGGAAGTGGAAACGCCCATGCTGCATCCCATCCCCGGCGGCGCGGCGGCCAAGCCCTTCATCACCCACCACAATGCGCTGGACATGGAAATGTTCCTGCGCATCGCGCCGGAGCTCTATCTCAAGCGCCTGATCGTCGGCGGCTTCGAACGGGTGTTCGAAATCAACCGGAACTTCCGTAACGAGGGCGTCAGCCCGCGGCACAATCCGGAATTCACGATGATGGAGTTCTACGCGGCCTACACGGACTACCGCTGGCTGATGGACTTCACCGAACAACTGATCCGCCAGGCCGCCATCGCGGCCACGGGCAGCGCCGTGCTGACCTACCAGGAGCGCGAGCTGGACCTGTCGCGTCCCTTCGACCGCCTGACCATCTGCGAGGCCATCCTCAAGTACGCCCCAGGCTACACCCAGGCGCAACTGGACGACGCCGCCTTCGTGCGCGCCGAGCTGAAGAAGCTGGGCGCCGACGTCGACAGCGCGCCGCTGGCGCGCGCCGGCCTGGGCGCGCTGCAACTGGCGCTGTTCGAGGAAACCGCCGAAGCCAAGCTGTGGCAGCCGACCTACATCATCGACTACCCGGTCGAAGTCTCGCCGCTGGCCCGCGCCTCGGACTCGCGCGAGGGCATCACCGAGCGCTTCGAGCTCTTCATCACCGGCCGCGAAATCGCCAACGGCTTCTCCGAGCTGAACGACCCCGAGGACCAGGCCGAGCGCTTCCGCGCCCAGGTCGAAGCCAAGGACGCCGGCGACGAGGAAGCCATGTACTACGACGCCGACTACATCCGCGCGCTCGAATACGGCATGCCCCCCACCGGCGGCTGCGGCATCGGCATCGACCGCCTGGTCATGCTGCTGACCGACAGCCCCAGCATCCGCGACGTCATCCTCTTCCCGCACCTGCGGCGGGAAGACTAAGGCTAAGGCGGAAAGTCCAGGTCAGGCGCCCAGGCGCTGCAGGCGCAGTTCCATCGCCTGCGCCCAGCGCCGCGCCACGGCGGGCGACGTGGCGCAGGAGGCCGTCTCGGTGACCACGCGCACGGCGCGTTCCAGCAACTGGATATCGGCCTCGTGCTGCCGCGCCACGTGCGGATCCTCGAAGAAGATCACGCGCTGGCACTGATGCTCCAGCACCAGTTCGCCGATCTGCGCGTCCCCGCCCAGCGGCCCGCTCAGGAAGCGATGCACCCAGGGCTTGTCCGAGGGCCAGCCGCGCGACCACGCCAGGTCGTTCAGGCGGCCGCCGGTCGTGCCGGTCGCCACCCGTCGCGAGAAACGCGACAACAGGTCGAAGTGCGCGTCCGCGAAATCGACCATCTGGTCCTTCAAGGCATCGTGCGCGATCAGCGCCACGGTCTGGCGCGAGAAATCCAGCAGCCGCGAAGCGGCGGGATCCGGCGCCAGCCCGGCCAGCACCCGCTCGACCTCTATCCACTCGATGGCGCCCGCCAGCGTCGACACGAAAGGCCGGCCGTGCGTGATGCACTGGCGCTTGAGCGCCAGCGCCTCCGGAAAGATGGACGATGGATCGACGGGGTCGATCAGGTAGATGGCGCCGTCGAAAGGCTGGCTGCCGTCGCGCCCTTCCGTCACGCGGGCCACCAGTTTCATCAAGCCGCCCTCGCGGCCGTAGGGGTAGCGGATCAGCCCCGGATAGCCTTGCAGCATGCCCTCGCGCGAAATCGCGTCGTGCGTGCGGCCCACCGTGTAGAGCTGGATGCCCATCTCGCGGATGGTCCCCGAACAGGCGCGCAGCCAGTCGAACAGCGCCGCATTGGGCGTCTCATGATGCAGCCGGTTCGCCGCCAGGCCAAAACGCAGAATCGGAAGAGACATGAAGGGCTCGCTGGTAGGAAATAAGGGGGAGCGGATGGCGCATCGCATCGGTGCGCCGGCGCCATGCCGGCAACACGCAAAAAAGCCGGCTGCCCTCAAGGACAGCCGGCCTGCATGATACCGCCACGCGCGGCGCAACCGCTGCAAATTTCACGCGGCGGCCGCTGCCGCAACGCAGGCCGCCCTCAGGCCGCCTCTTCGATCCAGGCCTGCTGGATGGCCTCCAGGATTTTCTCGCCCGAGCGCGCGGGATCGTCCTCGAAGCCCGGCAGCGCCAGCACCATTTCACGCAGTTGCGTGAAGCGCACGGTGGCCGGATCGACGTCCGGGTGGGCGTCGAACAATGCCTCGGCGATCTGGTACGTGTCGACCCATTTCATCAATGGTTCTCCTTGGCGTGGTTGATCGTGTAGCGCGGGATTTCCACCGTCAGGTCGGCATCGGCGATCTTCGCCTGGCAGGACAGCCGCGACGTCGACGACAGGCCCCAGGCCTTGTCCAGCAGATCTTCCTCGGAATCGGAGGCCTCGTCCAGGGAGTTGTAGCCCTCGCGCACGATGACGTGGCAAGTGGTACAGGCGCAGGACAATTCGCAAGCGTGTTCGATCTCGATATGGTTGTCCAGCATCACGCGGCAGATCGAAACGCCCTGCGGGGCGTTCTCGATGACGGCGCCCTCGGGGCAGACGTCGGGATGAGGCAATACAGTCAGTTTCGGCATAGGAAAAAGTTCAGGCGATTTCGTCCAGCTTGCGGCCCGACAAGGCGCGGCGGATGCTGCGGTCCATGCGGCGGGCGGCGAAGTCCTCGGTGGCGTCGGACAAGGCCTGCACGGCCGCGCGCACCGCGTCGGCATCGTTCAGGTCCTGGGCGCCGGCCGCGCCGGCCAGGGCGGCGTCCACCGTGGCGCGCTCCTGCGCGTCCAGCAGGTCGCCGTCGGCCGCCAGGGCGGCCTGCACCGATTCCACCAACTGGCGCGCCTCGACCTGCTGCTCGCGCAGCATGCGGGCCTGCGCGTCGGCGTCGGCCTGGTCCACGCTCTCGGCCAGCATGCGGGTGATTTCCTCGTCGGACAGCCCGTAGGAAGGCTTGACCGTGACCGAGGCCTCCACCCCGGTGCTCTGCTCGCGCGCCGTCACGCCCAGCAGGCCATCGGCGTCGACCTGGAAGGTCACGCGGATGCGGGCGGCGCCCGCCACCATGGGCGGGATCCCGCGCAATTCGAAGCGCGCCAGCGAACGGTTGTCGGTCACCAGTTCGCGCTCGCCTTGCAGCACGTGGAAGCTCATCGCCCCCTGCCCGTCCTTGAAGGTCGTGAATTCCTGCGCGCGCGCCACCGGAATGGTGCTGTTGCGCGGAATGATGCGCTCGACCAGGCCGCCCATCGTTTCCAGGCCCAGCGACAGCGGAATCACGTCCAGCAGCAGCCAGTCCTCGCCCGGCGCGCGATTGCCCGCCAGCAGATTGGCCTGCAAGGCCGCGCCCAGCGCCACCACCTGGTCGGGGTCCAGGTCGGTCAACGGCGTCTGGCCGAAGAACTCGCCCACCCGGCGGCGCACGACCGGCATGCGCGTCGCGCCGCCGACCATGACCACGCCGCGCATCTCGGCCTTGTCCAGGCCGGCGTCCTGCAGCGCGCGGCGCGCGCAGGCCAGGGTACGGTCGATCAACCCGGCGGCCATCTCCTCGAACCGCGCCCGCGTCAGCGCATGGCTGACCTGCCGGCCGTCCTGCAGGCGCACGTCCACCGTGGTGGCGTCGGCCTCGGTCAGGCGCTCGCGCGCGGCCTTGGCGGCCACCGCCAGCGCGCGGCGATCGTGGCGCGACCACGCGGCGGCGTCCGGCGCCTGGTCCAGCACGGCTTGCACGATCAACGCATCGAAATCGTCCCCGCCCAGGGCGGTGTCGCCGCCGGTGGCGATGACCTCGAACACGCCCTTGGTCAGGCGCAGCACGGAAATATCGAAGGTGCCGCCCCCCAGGTCATAGACCGCGTACACCCCTTCGGCGGCATTCTCCAGGCCGTAGGCGATGGCGGCCGCGGTCGGTTCGTTGAGCAGGCGCAGCACGTTCAACCCCGCCAGGCGGGCGGCGTCGCGCGTGGCCTGGCGCTGCGCGTCGTCGAAATACGCCGGCACGGTGATCACCGCGCCCACCAGCTCATCGCCCAGCACGGCCTCGGCGCGCACGCGCAGCCGTTCCAGGATGTGCGCCGAGACCTCGACCGGGCTCAGCTCGCCTTGCACGGTACGCAGGCGCGCCATGCCGGGCGCGTCCACGAAGTCGTAGGCGGCGCCGCTGGCGCGCGCATCCTCGGCCGAGCGGCCCATGAAGCGCTTGACGGACACGATGGAATTGGCCGGATCCTCGGCCTGCGACGTCAGGGCCTCATACCCCACCAGCCGCTGGCCGTCGGCCAGGTAGCGCACCGCCGACGGCAGCAAGGCACGCCCCTGCTCGTCGCGCAGGACTTCGGGCACGCTGCTGCGCACCGCCGCCACCAGTGAATTGGTCGTGCCCAGGTCGATGCCCACCGCCAGCTTGCGCTGGTGCGGCGCGGGCGATTCGCCGGGTTCTGAAATCTGCAATAGAGCCATGATGGATTCGTAGTCGTTGAACGGCGCCGGCCAGGCCGGGACACCGTCGCGCGGCCCCGCGACACCGCGGAGCCGTCATCGCTAATCGGCCGGATGCCCGGACTGCGCCGCCTGCGCCACTTCCTGGCCCATCTTGCGCACGAACATCCATTCCCGGACTTTCGCGCCGGCCGCCGCGTGGTCGCCGCGCGTGTCCAGCAAATCGGCGAGGGTTTCCTGCATGGCCGACTCCGCCTGCGCCAGCTCCGCGCGCAAGGCGTCGAAAGCGTGCGCATTGTCGCGGTCGGCGCGGGCTTCGTCCAGCATTTCCCGCCATTCCATCTGCTGCATCAGGAACGCGCGGTCCATGGAAGTGTTGCTCTCGGTCTGCAGGTCGACGCCCGCCCGCTCGCACAGATAGCGCGCGCGCAACAGCGGGTCGCGCAGCGTCCGGTAGGCTTCGTTGGCGCGGGCCGCCCACTGCATGGCCACCCGCTTCTCCGCCGGCGAGGCCGTGGCGTAGCGGTCGGGATGCACTTGCGCGGCCACGGCGCGCCAGGACTGCTCCAGGGCCTGGGCATCCAGCGCGAAGCACGCCGGCAGCCCGAACAGGCTGAAATGATCGTCCGCGGCCAACACTACACCGTGAACGACTCGCCGCAGCCGCAGGTCGCCTTCTCGTTGGGATTACGGAACTTGAACCCTTCGTTCAGGCCCTCGCGCGCATAGTCGAGTTCGGTGCCGTCGATGTACGACAGGCTCTTGGGATCGACGAACACCTTAACCCCGTGACTTTCGAACACCTCGTCGGCCGGGTCCGGCGTATCCACGTATTCCAGCTTGTACGCCATGCCCGAGCAGCCGGTGGTCCTGACGCCCAGGCGCAAGCCCACACCCTTGCCGCGGCGCTGCAGATAGCGGTCGATGTGGTTCGCCGCCTGCTGAGTGAGGGTAACAGCCATGATCAGGCCACCGTATGCTTTTCTTTGTAATCCTGCACCGCCGCCTTGATGGCGTCTTCCGCCAGGATCGAACAGTGGATCTTCACCGGCGGCAAGGCCAGTTCCTCGGCGATCTGCGTGTTGCGGATGTTCAGCGCCTCGTCCAGCGTCTTGCCCTTCACCCATTCGGTGACCAGCGAGCTGGAAGCGATCGCCGACCCGCAACCGTAGGTCTTGAAGCGCGCGTCCTCGATGACGCCGTCGGCGCCGACCTTGATCTGCAGCTTCATCACGTCGCCACAGGCGGGGGCGCCCACCATGCCGGTGCCCACCGTGTCGTCGCCCTTTTCGAAGGAGCCGACGTTGCGGGGGTTTTCGTAGTGATCCAGAACTTTTTCGCTATATGCCATGATGTTTTCTCCACTCCGCGCAGCGCGAAGCCTGCTGATATCTCTTTACTTCACTGACCTTCACTGACTCAGTGGGCGGCCCACTGCACGGAATTCAGGTCGATGCCTTCCTTCGCCATTTCCCACAGCGGCGACATGTCGCGCAGCTTGCCTACCCGGCTCTTGAGCAGGTCGATGGTGAAATCGATTTCCTGCTCGGTGGTGAAGCGGCCGATGGTGAAGCGGATCGAGCTGTGCGCCAGTTCGTCGTTGCGGCCCAGCGCGCGCAGCACGTAGGAAGGCTCCAGGCTCGCCGACGTGCAGGCCGAACCGCTGGACACCGCCAGCTCCTTGACCGCCATGATCAGCGACTCGCCCTCGACGTAGTTGAAGCTGACGTTCAGGTTGTGCGGCACGCGCCGTTCCATGTCGCCGTTCAGATAGACCTCCTCGATCTGCGACAGGCCGGCCCACAGGCGGTCGCGCAGCATGCGGATACGCTCGTTCTCGGTGCCCATTTCCTCGCGCGCCAGGCGGAACGCCTCGCCCATGCCGACGATCTGGTGCGTGGGCAGCGTGCCCGAACGGAAACCCCGCTCATGCCCGCCGCCGTGGATCTGCGCCTCGATGCGCACGCGCGGCTTGCGGCGCACGTACAGGGCGCCGATACCCTTGGGACCGTAGGTCTTGTGCGCCGAGAACGCCATCAGGTCGACCTTCAGCTTCTGCAGGTCGATCTCCACCTTGCCGGTCGCCTGCGCGGCGTCGACGTGGAAAATGATGCCCTTCTCGCGGCAGATCTCGCCCAGGGTCTCGATGTCCTGGATCACGCCGATTTCGTTGTTCACCATCATCACCGAAACCAGGATGGTGTCCGGCCGCAGCGCCGCCTTGAACACGTCCAGGTCGATCAGGCCGTTTTCCAGCACGTTCAGGTAGGTGACCTCGAAGCCCTGGCGTTCCAGTTCGCGACAGGTATCCAGCACCGCCTTGTGCTCGGTCTTCACGGTAATGATGTGCTTGCCGCGCTCGGCATAGAAATTCGCCGCGCCCTTCAGGGCGAGGTTGTCGGATTCCGTGGCGCCCGAGGTCCAGATGATTTCGCGGGGATCCGCGTTCACCAGCTTGGCCACTTCTTCGCGGGCGCGCTCGACGGCGTCTTCCGCTTCCCAACCGAAGGCGTGGCTGCGCGACGCCGGGTTGCCGAAGTTGTCGTAAAGCCAGGGCACCATCTTGTCGACCACGCGGGGATCGACGGGGGTGGTGGCGGAATAATCGAGATAAATGGGACGAGTGGTCATCTTCGTACAGCTCCTGATCTTTTATGCCTTCATACAGCCGCCGCGGCGCCGCCGGGCACGGTCGTCGCCGTCCCCGCGCCGGAGCTGTTGCCGGGCCCGCGATTCACGCGGACCGTGCAATTCTGGGTAGTGTTGTTCGCCTCTTGCAACTGGCGCACCCGCTGTTGATCGACCAGATCCTGCAAGGACACGGAGTCGAGGTAATCGACCATCTTGCGGTTCAGCGTCGCCCACAGTTCGTGGGTCATGCACTTGCCCGATTTGCCGTCCTTGCCGCTCGTACAGTCCTGTTTGCCGCCACAGCTCGTGGCGTCCAGGGGTTCGTCCACCGCGAAGATGATGTCGGCCACCGTGACGTTGCGCGCCAGGCGGGCCAGGGAATAGCCGCCGCCGGGACCGCGCACGCTGTCCACCAATTCATGGCGGCGCAGCTTGCCGAACAGTTGTTCGAGGTAGGAGAGGGAAATGTTCTGACGCTGGCTGATGGCCGCGAGAGTGACCGGACCGCTATGCTGCCGCATAGCCAGGTCGATCATGGCAGTCACCGCGAAACGCCCTTTGGTGGTCAACCGCATGGTGGGTTTCCTAAAATCCGGTGTGTGACCCGGCCGAGCCGGGGAGGCAATACCTGAGCAATTGCCTCAAGTATAACCAATTCCCGACTAAATTGGTAAGAAACCCTGGAGAGATGAGGGTAGCTCTGCCGTAGCGCCCGTGGGCGGCGCCCGGGAGGCGCCGGAAGCCGTGGCCGCGATGCCGGTGGGGGCCATGGAGGGCGCCGAAGACCATTGGACAGCCAGGGCTCGCGCAGGAGCGCGAACACCAGACGTGACAACGGCGGCCAGATGCCGCCGTTTCATCCCTGCCCCGTCTGTACCGCCGCGGGACCGGACGCCTTGCCTTTATGCCGCCTGATACTGGGTCGCGCGCTTGCGCACCAGTTCAAGCAAGCCCTGACAGGCGTCTTCCAGGTAATCGAGCACCTTGCCGAAACCTTCGGGACCGCCGTAGTACGGATCGGGCACCGTGGCTTCCTCGTACTCGTTCGCGAAGCGCATGACCAGATTCAGCTTGTGCTGATACGCCTTGGGGCACTGGCGCTGCAGATCGGACAGGTCTTCCCAGTCCATGGCGAGAATCAGGTCGTACTCTCGAAAATCGTCCGACGAAACCTGGCGGGCCTCGCGATGGTTGATTTCATAACCCCGCTTGCGCGCGGCGGCCTGGGCGCGCGCATCCGGCGCCTCGCCAATATGGAAAGCATGCGTTCCGGCGGAATCGACGCGCACGACTTCAGCAAGCCCTGCGTCGTTGATCAACTGACGGAACACGCCTTCTGCGCTCGGCGAGCGACAGATGTTGCCCTTGCAAACGAAAAGTACCTTGGTCATCATGTGCGCTAGTCTGCGGGAAAACCCGCAAGAAGGCAAGCTTTTTTTGCCTGCCGGCCAAGTCGCCCCGACCGTCCGTCAAGGCGAATATTCTCAATAAAATTAATTACTTATTAGAAAAAATCAAGGGGCGGTTTGCAACACTGATTCCCGATTCTGACACCGCCTGACATTTCGCTAACACAACACCAGCGGATGCGCAAGCGCCGGGGTCCGAAACGGGCCGCCGGGCGCCCGCGAATGAGGCGCCTGCACCACGCGCCTAGACCGCCCCGTCCAGCAGGATGCGGTCCTTCAGGGCGTTCAAGGCGTCCCGCGCGGCGGCGGCCTGCTCGAATTCGAGATTGCGGGCGTGGTCCATCATGAGTTTTTCCAGGCGCTTGATTTCGCGCGCCACCGCCTTTTCGTCCTTCAGCACGGTGGCCGGCAGCGCATCCTCGACGGTCTGGTGCTGCTGCGGCGCCACAACGCCGTCGATGAGTTCGCGCACGGCCTTCTTGACGCCGCGCGCGGTAATCCCGTGCTCGACATTGAAAGCTTCCTGCTTCTGCCGGCGGCGCTCCGTTTCGCCGATCGCCCGGTGCATGGAGTCCGTCACCCTGTCCGCATAGAGGATGGCGCGGCCGTTGAGGTTGCGCGCGGCCCGCCCTATGGTCTGGATCAGGCTGCGTTCCGAACGCAGGAAGCCCTCCTTGTCGGCGTCCAGGATGGCCACCAGGGACACTTCCGGGATGTCCAGGCCCTCGCGCAGCAGGTTGATGCCCACCAGCACGTCGAAGGTGCCCAGGCGCAGGTCGCGGATGATTTCCACCCGTTCCACCGTGTCGACGTCCGAGTGCAGGTAGCGCACGCGTACGCCGTGCTCGGCCAGGTAATCGGTGAGGTCTTCCGCCATGCGCTTGGTCAAGGTGGTGACCAGCACGCGCTCGCTGCGCTCCACGCGCAGCTTGATCTCGCCCAGCAGGTCGTCGACCTGGGAACGGGCCGGGCGCACCTCCACGATGGGATCGACCAGGCCCGTGGGACGCACCACCTGCTCGACCACGTTGTCGGCATGTTCCTGCTCGTAGGCGGCCGGCGTGGCGGAGACGAATACACACTGGCGCATGCGCGACTCGAATTCCTGCAATTGCAGCGGCCGGTTGTCGAGCGCGGACGGCAGGCGGAAACCGTAGTTGACCAGGGTTTCCTTGCGCGAACGGTCCCCGCGGTACATGCCGCCCAACTGGCCGATGGTGACGTGGCTTTCGTCGATGAACATCAGGGCGTCGGCCGGCAGGTAGTCGATCAGCGTGGGCGGCGGCTCGCCGGGGGCGGCGCCGGACAGATGGCGCGAGTAGTTCTCGATGCCTTTGCAAAAGCCCAGTTCCTGCAGCATTTCCAGGTCGAACCGGGTGCGCTGCTCCAGCCGCTGGGCTTCCACCAGCTTGCCCTCGTCGATGAAAAGCTTGGAACGCTCGCGCAGCTCTTCCTTGATGGTCTCGATGGCGCGCAGCACGGTATCGCGCGGCGTGACGTAATGCGACCCCGGATAAACGGTGAAGCGCGGCACCTTCTGCCGCACCTTGCCGGTGAGCGGATCGAACAGCTCCAGCGTTTCCACCTCGTCGTCGAACAAGGTGACGCGCAGCGCCAGCTCGGCGCTTTCCGCCGGGAAGATGTCGATGGTCTCGCCGCGCACGCGGAACACGCCGCGGGCGAATTCGGCGTCGTTGCGGGTGTACTGCATGGAGACCAGGCGGGCGAGGATCTCGCGCCGCGACACGCGGTCGCCGGCGCGCAGGATCAGCACCATGGCGTGGTAGTCGCCCGGATTGCCGATACCATAGATGCACGAAACCGTACCGACGATGACGGTATCGCGGCGCTCCAACAGGCTCTTGGTGGCCGACAGCCGCATCTGCTCGATGTGCTCGTTGATCGACGAGTCCTTTTCGATGAACAGGTCGCGCGTGGGCACGTAGGCTTCGGGCTGGTAGTAGTCGTAATACGAGACGAAGTACTCGACCGCGTTGCGCGGGAAGAACTCGCGCATCTCGGCATAGAGCTGCGCCGCCAGCGTCTTGTTCGGCGCCAGCACCAGGGCCGGCCGGCCCAGACGGGCGATGACGTTGGCCATGGTGTAGGTCTTGCCCGAGCCCGTCACGCCCAGCAAGGTCTGGTACATCAGACCGTCCTCCACGCCTTGCGTCAGCGCCTCGATGGCATTGGGCTGATCGCCGGCCGGCGGATAGGGCTGGTAGAGCTGGAAAGGGCTGTCGGGGAATTCGATGAATCCGGGAGAGGACATGCTAGACTGTCCGAGGGAAACCCCTGATTATCCGCCGCACTGTCCGCTGCGTCCACCCTTCCTCCGTTCGATCCGATGAGCACTCTTTTCGACTCCGTAGAGCTAGCACCCCGCGACCCCATTTTGGGCCTGAACGAGCAATACAACGCCGACACGCGTCCCGGCAAGGTCAACCTCGGGGTTGGCGTGTATTACGACGACAATGGCCGCATCCCGCTGCTGGCCGCGGTGCGCAAGGCGGAGACGGCTCGCATCGAGGCGGCCGCCGCGCGCGGCTACCTGCCGATCGAAGGGATCCCGGGCTACAACAAGGGCGCGCAGACCCTGCTGCTGGGCGCCGACTCGCCCCTGGCCGCCGAAGGCCGCGTGCTGACGGTGCAGGCCCTGGGCGGCACCGGCGCGCTGAAGATCGGCGCCGATTTCCTGCGCCAGTTGCTGCCGGGCGCCAAGGCCTACATCAGCGATCCGAGCTGGGAAAACCACCGCGCCCTGTTCGAGCGCGCCGGTTTCACCGTTGAAAACTACGCCTACTACGACGCCGCCACCCGCGGCCTGAATTTCGAAGGCATGCTGGCCAGTCTGAAGGCCATGCCGGCGCAAAGCGTGGTCGTGCTGCACGCCTGCTGCCACAACCCGACCGGCGTGGATCCCACCCCCGAGCAGTGGAAGCAGATCGCCGCGGTCGTCAAGGAACGCGGCCTGGTGCCCTTCCTGGACATCGCCTACCAGGGCTTCGGCGAAGGCCTGCAGGAAGATGCCGCGGTCGTGCGCCTGTTCGCCGACCTGGACATCACCATGCTGGTCAGCTCCTCGTTCTCGAAGTCGTTCTCGCTGTACGGCGAGCGCGTCGGCGCGTTGACGGTGGTCGCCGGCAACAAGGACGAAGCCACCCGCGTGCTGAGCCAGCTCAAGCGCGTGATTCGCACCAACTACTCCAACCCGCCCACCCACGGCGGCACGGTGGTCGCCTCGGTCCTCAACTCGCCCGAGCTCTTCGCCCTGTGGGAAGAGGAACTGGCCGGCATGCGCGACCGCATCCGCCTGATGCGCGCCCAACTGGTGGAGAAGATCAAGGCCGCCGGCGCCAGCCAGGACTTCAGCTTCGTGCTCAAGCAGCGCGGCATGTTCTCCTATTCGGGCCTGAACCCGGCCCAGGTCGACCGCCTGCGCGAAGAGCATGGCGTGTACGCCGTGGCCAGCGGCCGCATCTGCGTGGCCGCGCTGAACAGCGGCAACATCGACAAGGTCGCCAACGCCATCGCGGCCGTGCTGAAGGGCTGAACCCCCGCGTGCCGGGCCGGCGCGGACCTGCGCCGGCCCGGCGCGGCTGAAAAAAGGCCCCCACGCCGCGCGGCTGCGCCGCTTGCTGCCCCCCGAGGGGGCGCTTTTCATCTTGGGAGCGGCCCGGCGCGGCTGAAAAAAGGCCCCCACGCCGCGCGGCTGCGCCGCTTGCTGCCCCCCGAGGGGGCGCTTTTCATCTTGGGAGCGGCCCGGCGATGAAAAAAGGCCCCCACGCCGCGCGGCTGCGCCGCTTGCTGCCCCCCGAGGGGGCGTTTTTCATCTTGGGAGCGGCCCGGCGATGAAAAAACGCCGCTGGAAAAAGGCTTGCATTTCCAAGCTGCGTCCCCCAAAATTCAGGGCTGTATATCCATACAGCCCGAAGATTTCCTGGGAGACGGACGCATGGCCACCAAACTCACCGAACGTCAGCAGCAGATTCTCGATCTGATCCGCCAGACGGTCGCCAGCACCGGCTTCCCCCCTACCCGCGCCGAAATCGCGCAGGCCCTGGGGTTTCGTTCGCCCAATGCCGCGGAAGATCACCTGAAGGCATTGGCGCGCAAGGGCGCCATCGAACTCACCGCCGGGGCGTCGCGCGGCATACGCCTGAAGGAAGCCCCCACGGGCGTGCAGGCCATGCTGCCCCTCCCTGCCCTCGCCCAACTGATGCTGCCGCTGGTCGGCCGCGTCGCCGCCGGCAGCCCCATTCTTGCGGCCGAACACGTCGAACGCGACGTCGGCGTCGATCCCGGCCTGTTCGCGCAACGTCCCGACTACCTGCTCAAGGTGCGCGGCATGAGCATGCGCGACGCCGGCATCCTCGACGGCGACCTGCTGGCGGTCAAGAAAGCCGGCGAGGCGCGCGACGGGCAGATCGTCGTGGCGCGCATCGACGACGACGTGACGGTCAAGCGCCTGCAGCGGCAAGGCGGCCGCATCCAGTTGCTGCCGGAGAACCCGGATTTCGAGCCCATCGTCGTGCGGAACGGCCAGGACTTCGCGTTGGAAGGCATCGCCGTGGGCCTCATCCGGACGCAGGCGCTGCACTGAGTGGCGGGCGATGTAAACGGACAAGCCGAAGAAGCCAAACGAGCCAACGAACAAGCCAACAAACAAGCCGCATCAACAAGAAAGCCGCATAAACAAAAAGGCGAACCGCATATACGGTTCGCCTTTTTGCTTGGCCGGGGCCGGAGCCCCTGCCTCCCGCATCAATCAATGCTTGGTCACGGGATCCGCGCTTTCGCTAGCGGGCTGGGCCGAGACCAGAGGCTTGTCCTTGGACTCTTCCTCGCTCAGCGGCTCGGGCATGCGTTCGAGCGCCAATTCCAGGACCTTGTCGATCCAACGCACCGGCACGACTTCCAGGTGGTTCTTGACGTTGTCCGGAATCTCCGCCAGATCCTTGACGTTTTCCTCGGGGATCAGCACGGTCTTGATGCCACCGCGGTGCGCGGCCAGCAGCTTTTCCTTCAAGCCGCCGATGGCCAGCACCTCGCCACGCAGGGTGATCTCGCCCGTCATGGCCACGTCCGCGCGCACCGGAATGCCCGACAAGGCCGACACCATGGCCGTGGTGATGGCGATACCCGCGGACGGACCGTCCTTGGGCGTCGCGCCTTCCGGCACGTGCACGTGCATGTCGCGCTTCTCGAACACGCTGTCGGCAAAGCCCAGGCGGCGGGCGCGCG
The DNA here is from genome assembly GCF_002261225.1 of Bordetella genomosp. 10. Lineage (NCBI taxonomy): Bacteria > Pseudomonadati > Pseudomonadota > Betaproteobacteria > Burkholderiales > Alcaligenaceae > Bordetella > Bordetella genomosp. 10. Next base: position 430,577 of record NZ_NEVM01000002.1, on the reverse strand, counting down.
AGCGCACCACCGTGCGGGCCGCCTCGACCGATTCCTTCATCACGTCGCCCAGCGAACCGGTGCGCTGGATGGCGCCCTTGCCCGGCATGTCGGCGACTTCGATGGTCAGCAGATCGCCGCCCACTTCGGTCCAGGCCAGGCCGGTCACCTGGCCCACCTGGTTTTCCTTCTCGGCCATGCCGAAGGTGTAGCGGCGCACGCCCAGGTAGTCGTTGAGGTTGTCCGCCGACACGACCACGCCCTTGGCCTGCTCCGCCTCGCCCTTGCCGGCCGCGGCATCGCGCTTGGTCAGCAGTTCCTTGACCACCTTGCGGCAGATCTTGCCGATTTCGCGCTCCAGCGCCCGCACGCCGGCTTCCCGGGTGTAATAGCGGACGATATCGCGCAGGGCCGATTCCTCGACCGACAGTTCGCCATCCTTCAAGCCGTTGTTCTTCAGCAGCTTGGGCAGCAGGTGGTCGCTGGCGATATGCACCTTCTCGTCTTCGGTGTAGCCCGAAAGGCGGATGACTTCCATCCGGTCCAGCAGGGCCGGCGGAATGTTCAGCGTATTGCTGGTCGCCACGAACATCACGTCCGACAGGTCGAAATCGACCTCGACGTAGTGGTCCTGGAAGGTGTGGTTCTGTTCCGGGTCCAGCACTTCCAGCAGCGCTGACGAAGGATCGCCGCGGAAGTCCATGCCCAGCTTGTCGATTTCGTCCAGCAGGAACAGCGGATTGCGCACGCCCACCTTGTTCATGTTCTGCAGGATCTTGCCCGGCATGGAACCGATGTAGGTGCGGCGATGGCCGCGGATCTCGGCCTCGTCGCGCACGCCGCCCAGCGCCATGCGCACGAACTTGCGGTTCGTGGCCTTGGCGATCGACTGGCCGAGCGAGGTCTTGCCGACGCCCGGAGGGCCGACCAGGCACAGGATAGGCGCCTTGACCTTGTCCACGCGCTGCTGCACGGCGAGATATTCGAGGATGCGTTCCTTGACCTTCTCCAGGCCATAGTGATCGTCATCCAGCACCGACTCGGCGTTGGAAATGGAGTTGTTGACCTTGCTCTTCTTGCGCCACGGCAGATTGATCAGCGTGTCGATGTAGTTGCGCACCACGGTGGCCTCGGCCGACATGGGCGACATGAGCTTGAGCTTCTTGAGCTCGGCGTCGGCCTTCTTGCGCGCGTCCTTGGGCATACGGGCGGCGAGGATCTTCTTTTCGAGCTCCTCGATGTCCGCGCCCTCTTCGCCTTCGCCCAGTTCCTTCTGGATGGCCTTGACCTGTTCGTTCAGGTAGTAGTCGCGCTGGCTCTTCTCCATCTGCTTCTTGACGCGGCCGCGGATACGCTTCTCCACCTGGAGAATGTCGATTTCCGTTTCCAGTTGCGTGAGCAGGCCTTCCAGGCGCTCGGCGGTGCCGAAGATTTCCAGCATCTTCTGCTTCTGCTCGAGCTTGAGCGGCAGGTGCGCGGCGATGGTGTCGGCCAGGCGGCCGGCGTCGTCGATGCCCGCCAGCGAGGTCAGGATCTCGGGCGGGATCTTCTTGTTCAGTTTTACGTACTGCTCGAACTGCGCCACGATGGCGCGGCGCAGGGCTTCGGTTTCCGAACCCTGGGCGGTGTCCTGCTCGATGGGCACCACTTCGCAGGTGAAATGCGAATCGACGTCCTCGATGCGGGTGATGCGCGCGCGCTGCGAGCCTTCCACCAGCACCTTCACGGTGCCGTCGGGCAGCTTGAGCATTTGCAGGATGCCGGCCACGCAGCCGATTTCATAGACGTCCTCGGGCGAGGGATCGTCCTTGCCGGCGGACTTCTGCGCCACCAGCATGATGCTTTTGCCGGCCTCCATGGCCACTTCCAAGGCCCGGATGGAACGGGGACGCCCCACGAACAGCGGAATGACCATGTGCGGAAACACCACGACGTCGCGCAGCGGCAGCAACGGCAGGTCGATAGGTTCGGAAGGCAAGGTCTGAGTGCCAGACATAGAGTAGTCCTCGGTATGACGAGTCGGAGATGATGCTATCGTCGCGCCCGAGGGAACGACCCTGTCAAACATCTGTTACGACCGATATGGGAACGATAGCTTAATTTTCAAGCCCGCGGTCCAGCCCCGGCTAAATGAATGAAAAAACCCGTAGAACACTACGGGTTTTTTTCAACGTGTCCAGGAACTTAGGCCGCCGCGTCGCGGACTTCGCCCCGCTCCGGCTTGGCCGGCTGGCTGGCCTCATCCGCATAGATGAGCAAGGGCTGGCCGTCGCCGTCGATGACGTTGTCGTCCACCACCACCCGGCTGACGTTGCCTTGCGACGGCAGCTCGTACATGGTGTCCAGCAACGCCGACTCTAGGATGGAACGCAGGCCGCGGGCGCCGGTCTTGCGCTTGAGCGCCTTGCGCGCGATGGCCTTCAGCGCGGCCGGACGCACGTCCAGTTCCGCCCCTTCCATCGCGAACAGCTTCTGGAACTGCTTGAGCAGCGCGTTCTTGGGCTCGGTGAGGATCTGCACCAGGGCGGCTTCGTCCAACTCGTCCAGGGTGGCGACCACCGGCAGGCGGCCGACCAGCTCGGGAATCAGGCCGAACTTGATCAGGTCTTCCGGCTCGGCTTCGCTGAACAGTTCGCCCACGCCGCGTTCGGACTTGGCCCGCACCGAGGCCGAAAAGCCGATGCCGGACTTCTCCGTGCGGTCGCGGATCACCTTTTCCAGGCCATCGAAGGCGCCGCCCACGATGAACAGGATGTTGGTGGTGTCCACCTGCACGAAATCCTGGTTCGGATGCTTGCGGCCGCCCTGCGGGGGCACCGAGGCGACCGTGCCTTCGATCAGCTTGAGCAGGGCCTGCTGCACGCCCTCGCCCGACACGTCGCGGGTGATGGACGGGTTGTCCGACTTGCGCGAAATCTTGTCGATTTCGTCGATGTAGATGATGGCGCGCTGCGCCTTCTCGACTTCGTAATTGCAGTTCTGCAGCAGCTTCTGGATGATGTTCTCGACGTCCTCGCCGACGTAGCCCGCCTCGGTCAAGGTGGTGGCGTCGGCCATGACGAAGGGCACGTTCAGCATGCGCGCCAGCGTCTGCGCCAGCAGCGTCTTGCCCGACCCGGTGGGGCCGATCAGAAGGATGTTGCTTTTCGACAGCTCGACCTCGTCGCCCTTGAGCTCGCCGTGGCGGATGCGCTTGTAGTGGTTGTACACCGCGACCGCCAGCATGCGCTTCGGGCCGGTCTGGCCGATCACGTACTGGTCGAGGAAAGTCTTGATTTCGGCCGGCGTCGGCAGCTCCGAACGGATGGCCGCCCGCGCCGTGGCCTGCGCCTCTTCACGAATGATGTCGTTGCAGAGGTCTATGCATTCGTCGCAGATGAATACCGACGGTCCCGCAATCAGCTTGCGGACTTCGTGCTGGCTCTTGTTGCAGAACGAGCAGTGCAGGACCTTTGCGTCTGCCGATCCCTTTTTTTCAGGCATAAATATCTCTGGTGACGGCGGACGGCCGTTCAACGGTCGTCCGCCCTACGCTGGCTCGAAAAATATGGCGGCTTGGTCCAGGACCCGCGGAAAAAAACCTTAGCGCTCTTCCGAACGCGAGGCCAGGACCTTGTCCACGAGTCCATACGATACCGCATCTTCCGCCGACATGAAGTTGTCACGCTCCGTGTCTATTTCAATACGTTCGATGGGCTGGCCGGTGTTATCGGCCAGGATGCGGTTCAGCCGGCTGCGGAGGTCCAGGATCTCGCGCGCCTGGATCTGGATGTCCGTGGCCTGCCCCTGGGCGCCGCCCGAGGGCTGGTGAATCATGATGCGGGAATTGGGCAGCGAGTAACGCTTGCCCTTCTTCCCCGCCGACAGCAGGAAGGCGCCCATGCTGGCCGCCAGGCCGGTGCAGAGGGTGGACACATCCGGTTTCACGAAATTCATCGTGTCGTAGATGGCCATGCCCGCGTACACCGAACCGCCCGGCGAGTTGATGTAGAACGAGATGTCCTTGTCAGGATTTTCCGATTCCAGGAACAGCAACTGCGCGACGACGAGGTTGGCCGAATTGTCGTTGACCGGTCCGACCAGGAAAATGACGCGCTCGCGCAGCAGACGCGAATAGATGTCGTAGGCGCGCTCGCCGCGCCCCGACTGCTCGATGACCATGGGGATATAGCCCAGGCCCGTGGGCGTCACCGAAGCGCCGCCGTGCATTGCCGCATAGAAATCGGTAAATCTTTGCATCAAGCCATCCCCATCAACTGATCGAAAGGCAGTTGCTCGTCGGTCACCTTGGCCTTCTCGAGCACATGCGCCACCACATTGTCTTCCACCACGATCGCCTCGATCTCGGCGCGGCGCTGGCGGTCGGTCAGGTAGTAGCTGACGACCTGGGCCGGTTCCTCGTAGTTCTGGGCGAACTCTTCGATACGGGCGCGCACCTGTTCCGGCTTGGCTTGCAGGTTGTTCTGCTTGACCAGTTCAGACACCAGCAGGCCCAGGCGCACGCGGCGCTCGGATTCGGTGCTGAAGGCTTCGGGCGGGATCGGCACCGACTCGGCGTTCGGAATGCCGCGCTGCTTCAATTCCTCGCGGGCGGCGGCGACGCGGGTCTGGACGTCGCTGTCGACCAGGGCCTTGGGCACGTCGAACTTGGCGGCCTCGACCAGGGCGTCCATGACGCTGGTCTTGGTGCGGCCTTGCACGCGCACCTTGGCTTCGCGCTCGACGTTGCCGCGGATGTCCGACTTGAGCTTTTCGACGTCGCCTTCGGCCTGGCCCAGCGACTTGGCGAATTCGGCGTCGACGGCGGGCAGGACGGGTTCGGCGACTTCGTTGACCTTGATGGTGAACTCGGCGGTCTTGCCGGCCACTTCAACGCCCTGGTAGTCGGCCGGGAAAGCCAGCGGGAACACCTTGGTCTCGCCCGCCTTCAGGCCGGTCGCGGCGGCTTCGAACTCGGGCAGCATGCGGCCCTGGCCCAGCACGAAGGGGAAGTTCTCGGCCTTGCCGCCTTCGAACGGAACGCCGTCGATGGTGCCGGCGAAGTCCAGGGTCACGCGGTCGCCTTCCTGGGCGGCGCGGCCTTCGCGGGCTTCGTAGGTGGCGCGCTGCTTGCGCAGCACTTCCAGGGTGCGCTCGACCTGGGCGTCGCCCACGGGGCTTTCGTAGCGGGTGACGTTCAGCGTGGCCAGGTCGGGCAGCGCGACTTCGGGATACACCTCGAAGGTGGCGGTGAAGCCCAGCGTGTCGTCAGCCACGCCTTCGGTCTTGGGTTCCAGCTTGGGGGAACCGGCGATGCGCAGTTGGGCGCCGTCGACGGCCTGCTCGAAAGCGCGGCCGACCAGCGAATTGATGACGTCGTAGCGGATGCCGGGGCCATGGCTGCGTTCGAGCATGTTCAGGGGCGCCTTGCCGGGACGGAAGCCGGGTACCTTGGCGGTACGCGCAACGCGCTTCAATTGCGCCTGGACTTCTTTTTCGACGTCTGCCAGGAGAACGGACAGATCGACGCGGCGCTCCAGGCCGGAGAGGGTTTCAACCACAGGCTGCATTAGAAAAGACCTATATTGCGAGTGAATGGACGAAGTGGATCGAGAATCAACCGCCCATTTTACCGGAAAAAGAAAAGCCCCCCGTAGCGGGGGGCCGACTGGCGAAAAGCCCCGCCGCGGCGGGGCGAACCGGGGACGAACCCCCGCTTACTTGTTGGACGCGATGCGCTGCTGGATATGCTCGGCGCGCTTGGTCGACGAGGGGTGCGAGCTCATCATGCTGCTCTGGCCGCCGTCCAGCTTGGCCAGCTTCTGGAAGGCCGTGACCAGGCCCTGGGTGGGCAGGCCGCGCGCCTTGAGCTGGTCGAAGGAATAGTCGTCGGCGGCGCTTTCCTGCGACTGGGAGAACTGCGCGTTGACGAATTTCTCGGTCAGGTCGCCCAGTTGCGAGCTGTTCAGGGCGGCGACCGTGGAGCCGCCGGCGGCGGAGGCGGCGTCGCGCGCGGCCGAGACGGTGTAGGCCGTCTGCATGGCCTTCTTGCTGTGGCCCAGCGCCACGTGGCCCATTTCGTGGCCGATCACGCCCAGCAGTTCGTCGTCGGTCATCATGTCCATCAGGCCGCTGTAGACGCGGATGCAGCCGTTGCCCATGGCCCAGGCGTTGACGTCGGACGTGATGTAGACCTTGTAGTTCGCGGGCTGGCCGTTGATGGTGTTGCCCAGCTTCTTCCCCAGCTTCTGCACGCGCGCGTCGTACTTGCTGCCCGCCGGGGCGATCTTTTCCTGCTTGTCGCTCTGCGCGCAGGCCTTGTCGGAAAGTTGCTTGATGTCGTTGTCGCTCAGGGTGGCGGCCTGCACCATCTTGCCGCCGGCGCCGACCAGGCCGCCGATGTCGAAGGCCGAAGCGGGCTTCAGCGCAAAAACGGCGCAGGCAGCGGAAGCGATCGCGGCGAATTTTATGGTCTTGCTCATTTTATGGAATCCTCTTCTCCCGTACCCCAATGGGGCGAAGGGCAAATTCTATTGATGAGGACACATATTTTGTCCATATTGGCTACACAATATCGCCTAATTTCATTTCTATTTACATTCTATTAAGCCGTCGTAACGTTCGAAGTCACGCCATAAATAATTAAAAAAAATGCTCAGCGGTTTTCATTACCTGCGCTGACATTCCGGGCACGGTGGAAGAAAAAAAACGCCGCCCTGCTTGATAGAATCCGCGCACGAGCGGCTTACTGAAAACGGGCCGCCAGCCGGACGGGCGCGGGGCCGGTCCGGCGCCGATATACACCAGGAAAGGTTGAACACCTATATGGCATCTTCCCCTTCGACCCGGCTGCATCCGCTGGCCGCCATTATTTTCAGTTCGCGCTGGCTGCAGTTGCCGCTTTACCTGGGCCTGATCGTCGCCCAGGGCGTTTACGTGCTGCTGTTCGTCAAGGAGCTGTGGCACTTGGTCAGCCACGCCAACACCTTCGGCGAGCAGGACATCATGCTCATCGTGCTCGGCCTGATCGACGTGGTGATGATTTCCAACCTGCTGGTGATGGTGATCGTGGGCGGCTACGAGACCTTCGTTTCGCGGCTGGGCCTGGAAAACCACCCCGACCAGCCGGAATGGCTGAGCCACGTGAACGCCAGCGTGCTCAAGGTGAAGCTGGCGATGGCGATCATCGGCATCTCGTCCATCCACCTGCTGCGCACCTTCATCGAGGCGGGCAACCTGGGCAGCGAGGCCAGCCGGTACACCTCGACGGGGGTGATGTGGCAGACCATCATCCACTGCGTATTCATCCTTTCCGCCATCGGCATCGCCCTGGTCGACCGGCTGATCGTCATTCCGCACACGACCGGGAGCCTGGACGGGAAGGACGAGGGGCACTGACCCCACCCCTGGTCCTGGCGCGCCGGGCGCGGCGCGGCATATTGCATACGGCCGTCGCGCATACGGCATCCGCATGACGCCGGCATGACAAAGACAAAGCCCCGCATGCTTGCGCATGCGGGGCTTTGTCTCGTAATCGTCGCGCCGCGGAATTACAGGATCTGGATATTCTTCGCCGACGGACCCTTGGGACCATTCTTGTCAACTTCGAAGCTGACGCGCTGGTTTTCCTGCAAGGTCTTGAAGCCTTCGGTGCGAATTTCCGAGAAGTGCACGAACAGATCCTTGCTGCCATCGTCGGGAACGATGAAGCCGTAGCCCTTTTCCGCGTTGAACCACTTCACGATACCGGTTGCCATATTGCCACCCCAAAAATATGAACGAGAGGATGCCAGATTATCAAGGAAGTGGAAATCGGCAACTACAGTACCTGTGACGGCGACAAATAGAACTAAGGACCGCGTCGCTTGAATATCTCGCGCGCCAAGTTTAATCGGGAATTTTTTGCGTGGTCAACCGATGCGGCCGGCCCCGGAGCCGGGGCGTCATCGGCCATTTGACGGCTACCTTAACGCGCTGCGCCGGCCCTTCCGGCTGCTTTCCGGAACCACGGCTGTCGGGGCCAGGCGGCGCGATTCGCGGCCGCCGCCAAGGACCGCGCGCGGCCCCCGGCGGTCGCGCGGAATCAGGCGACCTGCCCGCGCATCCATGCCACCAGCGCCTCGCTCAAGCCGCGCAGGTCGGCCTGCAGACGCGCATAGCCTTCATGCGGACGCAGGGTGACTTCGTCCATGTAGAGCTTGCGGTTGACCTCGATCTGCAGGCTGTGCCGGCCGGCGGCCGGGTTGCCGAACGCGCGCACCAGCTCGACGCCCTTGTAGGGATCGTTCTCGGTCACGTTGTAGCCCTTGGCGCGCAGCCAGGCCGCGACGAACTCGCGGAATGCCGGCGCGCTGGTGCTGCCGTCGCGGTCGCCCAGCACGAAGTCGGGATGGACCAGGCCGGGCTTGTCGGTGGCGTAGGCGCCCGCCACGCTGGGCATGGAGTGGCAGTTGATGTGCCAGACCTTGCCGAAGCGCTGATGCGCGGCGTCCAGCAACTGGCTCACGGCCTGGTGATAGGGCTTCCAGCAGGCGTCGATCCGGTGATGGACTTCCGACACGCTCAGCTTGCGGTCGTACAGCGGCGTGCCGTCGTCCAGCATGCGCCAGATCAGCCCCTTGCCCAGCTTGACCTTGCCCGTCTCGTTCACCGGGCCATCCCAGGGCGCGTCCAGCAGCAGCGCGTCGATTTCATCGGCGGCGCGGTTGGCGTCGATATAGGCGCGCGGAAAGGCTGCCGCCACCATGGGCACGCCGAGTTCCAGCGCCCCGCTCCAGAGGTCGTCGACCCAGGTGTCCTCCGCGGTGCGCAGCGCGCCGAAGTCGATGGCGGGCGCGAAGTCGGGAGGATAGGTGGTGCCGCTGTGCGGCGAATCGAGGACCAGGGGGGAGGAAACGGGCGCGGCCGGGTAGTCGGCCGGCGCATACAGGCGATAGGAAAGCGGCTGGGTTTTCAGCATGATGGAGACGGTGCGTATTCGGAAAAACGGGCCGCCGGACATTTGCCCTGGCGGCCCGTTGCGACGGTCAGTCGACCTTGACGTGGGCTTCGGCGGCCACACGCTTGTTCTTGGCGATTTCGGCGGCGATCTGCTTGGCGAACTCGTCCGGCGTGTTGTTGGCCGGCGCGGCGCCCAGCGCCTCCAGGTGGGTCTTCACGTCGTCTTCGGCTTCGACCTTGGCGACCGCGGCATTCAGCTTGTCGACCACGGCCTTGGGCAGCTTGGCCGGGCCGATCAGGCCGAACCACGAGGCGTCGTTGACGGCGGGCAGGCCGACTTCGGCGAAGGTCGGCACGTTCGGCAGGGCCTTGACGCGCTGGGGCGCGGCGACGGCCATGGCGATCAGGCGGTTGGCCAACACGTGCGGCAGCGTGGAAGGCAGGTTGTCATACATGACGTCGACCTGGCCGGCCAGCACGTCGTTCAGCGCCGGGCCCACGCCGCGGTACGGCACGTGGACCAGGTTGGTGCCCGAAGCCATCTTGAACAGTTCGCCCATCATGTGCGAAACCGAACCGTTGCCGGCGGAGGCGTAGGTCAGCTTGCCCGGCTCGCTCTTGGCCAGGGCGATGAATTCGGCCATGTTCTTGGCGCCGACCTTGGGGTTGATGGCCATGATGTTGGGCACGGCCGCCAGGTTGGTGATGGGCGTGAAGTCCTTTTCGGCGTCGAACGGCAGCTTGGCGTACACGGCCGGGTTGATGCCGTGGGTGCTGGCGGTGGCGATGCCCAGCGTATAGCCGTCCGGCGCGCTGTTGGCGATGGCCGCGCTGCCGATGGAGCCGCCGGCGCCGCCGCGGTTCTCGACGATCACGGTCTGGCCCAGTTCGCGGCCCAGCTTGTCGGCGAACAGGCGGCCGACGATATCGGTGGTGCCCCCGGGCGGGAACGGCACGATCAGGCGGATGGGACGGCTGGGGTAGGCGTCGTCGGCATGGGCCAGGACGGGCGCGACGGCCATGAGGGCGACGGCGGTCAGGCCGAGTAGACGTTGCTTGAGGAACATGAGGATCCCTTGTGGAAGATGTTCTAGTGCGTTGGCAAATATGCGAACCCGGCGATTCTTTGCTTCCGCAACAAATTGTGCAAACGAAGAATTCTCCTTATGCTATGACTTATTTTCATACCTGATACCCATGCGCCGGCTCTGCCCTTCCCTGACCGACCTGCAGGCTTTCGAAATGGCCGCCCGCCATGGGAGCTTCACGCGCGCCGCGCAGGAGCTGTCCGTCACGCAGGGGGCGGTGAGCAAGCAGGTCAAGCAACTGGAGCAGTTCGTGGGGGTCGAACTATTCCTGCGGCTCCGGCATGGGCTGGTGTTGACCGAGGCGGGACGGGTCTACCTGGCGAAGATACAGGTCGGCCTGGGGCAGCTCGAGGCGGCCACGCTGGAACTGATTTCGCACCAGGGCCAGGGCGGCACGCTGCACCTGACCTGCATGCCGACCTTCGGCGCGCGCTGGCTGATTCCGCGCCTGTCCGGCTTCATGCGGCTGCGGCCCGACATCCACGTCGAGTTCCTGCCGCACCGCAAGGGCTATGACTTTTCGACGCCGGAACTGGACGCCGCGGTGCGCTTCGGCGAAGGGGTATGGCCCGGCAGCGGCGCCGACTATATCGTCGGCCGCGGCGTGGTGCCGGTGGGCAGCCCCAAGCTTTTTCCGCAACCTTGCGCGACGGCCGAGGAATTGCTGAAGCACCCGCTGATGCATCACACCTCGGCGCTGGAGGGCTGGACCGACTGGTTCACGCAGGCCGGCTGCGACAGCCGCCGCACGCGCGAAGGCGCCCGCTTCGATCAATACGGTTTGCTCTCGCAGGCCGCGGCCGCCGGTTTCGGCATTGCCTTGATCCCGCGCTGCCTGATCGAGGACGAACTGCGCGACGGCAAGCTGGCGCCCGTCATCGACCTGCATATCCGCGCGCGGCAGGGGTACTACCTGTGCTACCCCGAGACGAAGGCCCACCTCCCTACCCTGCAGGCCTTCCGGCAGTGGCTGATGGAAGAATCGCTGGCGGCCGAACCCCGCGCCGTCGACCGCTGAATCAGGACCACCCCAGGCGCCGCGTCAGGGTCGCCGCGGCCTCGCGCAGCAGGCCGACCCAGGCGTCCTGCCTGGCCGGATCGAAACGGAAGTCCGGAATGGTCAGCGTCAGGTTGCCCCGCACCTCGCCCCGCAGATCGAAGAACGGCACCGCCACGCCGTAGGCGCCGGGCGCGCGCTGCGAGCAACTGACGGCATAGCCCTGCTCGCGGATGGTCCGCAGCGACTGCCGCAGTTCGTCCTCGTCCATGGGGCGCCCGTCCAGGGGCGACGGCTCGGCGCGCCGCACCACCTGCTCGATTTCCTCCTCGCTCAGGAAGGCCAGCAGCGAACGGCCCGCGGCGCCCCAGCACAGCGGCTCCAGGCGGTTCTTCTCGATGCGGTAGCGCAAGGGATGGGCGGGCGAGGCCGACGAGGTGAAGAACATCTTCAGCTCGTTGCGCACCAGCAGCGTCAGCAGCACCGTTTCGTCGGTCTGATCGCGCACTTCCTGCAGGATGGGATCGCCGATCTGGTTGATCGGGATTTCCGAGGCCAGGCGGCCGGCCAGGCGATAGAGCTCGATGCCCGGCGTGTATTGCCCCTCTTCGTCCTGCGTGACGAAGTTCAGCGGCTTGCAGAGATTGAGCAGGCGGTGGGTGGTGCCGCGCGGCAGGTTCAGGCTGCGGGACAGCTCGTTCAAGCCCCAGCGCTCCTTCTCCGCGAAGCGCGTCAGGATGCGCAGCACCCGGTTGACGGTGCCGTTGTCGGCGTCCGCGGCCGGTGGAGGCGATTTCGACTGTTTCATGGTGTGGCGAGGTGGCGGGTGCGTGGGGCCATCGGACCGGCGCCGGCTTGCCCGCGGAGGGCGGGCGAAACCTGCAGGGGCGGGTTCCGGCGTATTGACAGCCGGCAGGCGACAATTATATAGTCCACTTAACGATACACTAGTCCGTTTAGTGGAACACATTAATCGGAGCACATCAAACTGAACAACGAACGCACGGCTTGCACCGGGCGTCGACAACAAGGCATCGGCTGGCGCGCGGCCGGTGGACAGGAGACAAGCGCATGCAAGCAGGCATTCTTTCGAAGTCCACCGGGCAGCCGGGTGCAGCCGCCGGCACGGCCGGAGCCGGCGGCCCCACCGTCGCCGAACAATGGGCGGCCTTCATCCACGACACGGATTTTCGCGACCTGCCCGCCGACGTCGTCGCGCGCGCCAAGTCGCGCCTGCTCGACGCGCTGGCGACCGCCTTGGCCGCGCGCGCCCTGCCCGTCCCCGGCGTGGCGCGCCGCTTCGTGGGGGCCGAAAGCAGCGCGGCGGCCGCCGACCGCGGGCCGGCCACCCTCATCGGCTATCCCGAGCGCCTGTCCACGGTCGACGCGGCCTTCGTCAATGCAACGCTGGTCAATGGCTGCACGCACGACGACTTCCTGGCCAAGTCCCATCCCGGCGCCGTGGTCATCCCGGCCGCGCTGGCCGCGGGCGAGGCCCACGACGCCAGCGGCGCGGCCTTGCTGGCCGCCGTCGTGCTGGGCTACGACATCGTCGCCCGCGCCTACCTGGGCGCGCCGGGCATGCTGCCCGCCTTCCGCGGCACCGGCGTGGCCGGCGCCATCGGCGCGGCGGCCGCGGCGGCCAAGACCATGGGCCTGGCGCCGCGGCAACTGGTGAACGCGCTGGGATGCGCGGCGATGTTCGCCTCCGGTTTCGGCGAGGGTTTCCGGTCCGGCACCATGGACGTCAAGCTGAACGTGGGATGGGCCAGCCGCACGGGGGTCTCCGCGGCGGAACTGGCCGCCGCCGGCGCCACGGCATCGCCGCTGGCCTTCGAGGGCGAGTCGGGATACTTCCGCGCATTCGGACGCTCGGCGGACCACGCGGCCGAGGCGACGCGGGACCTGGGCAAGCGCTTCCTCATCGAGGACGTGGTCTACAAGGAAAGGCCGGTCTGCATCTTCGTGCAGACACCGGTGCACCTGGCGCTGGAACTGAAGGCGCGCCACGACCTGGCGCCGGACCGCATCGAGCGCGTGACGATACGCGCGCCCTGGCTGACGCTGACCAATCCCGGCTACACCAACGTGGCGCCCTACCAGACACCGCTGAAGGCGCGCATCAGCGCCCGCTTCACCGTGGCCGCCGCGCTGCTGGGACGCCCGGTGGACGAGTATGCGTATTACGAGAACATCGAGGACGCCGAGGTGCTGGCGCTGGCCGAGCGCATCGACCTGCTCGATCCCGCCGGCGACCAGGACGGCCGCGTCGACCTCGAAGTGCATGGCGGCGGGCAGACCTACCGGGCATCCGGCCTGGAGATGGACAGCCTGACGCCGACCACCGGGAAAATCGCCGCCAAGTTCGACCGCCTCACCGCCCATCTTCCCGCGCGCCGTGCCGAAGCGGCGCGGCGCATGGTCATGTCGCTGGAGGAGGTGCCGCGCATCGGCGCGCTGACGGCGCTGCTGCGGCCCGATTGAACACACGGGCGCGGCGATCCAGCCCCGGGCCGCGCCGTGCAAGGTCCGCCGCCATCGCGCGACGAACCAGGGGCCATACATAAAAGCAGAAACCTCGGAGACATACTCATGAAACTGGCCAGCCTCATGGCCGCCGGAGCCCTTGCGCTGAGCATGGGGACCGCCGCGCATGCCGCCTATCCGGACCATCCCATCCACGTCATCGTGCCGTTCCCGCCGGGCGGGTCCACCGACGTGGTCACCCGCATCGTCGTCGCCAAGGTCCAGGAACTGCTCGGGCAGAACATCATCGTGGAAAACCGCGGCGGCGCGGGCAGCATCATCGGCTCGGACTACGTCGCCAAGGCCGCGCCGGACGGCTATACGCTGCTGGTCGGGCAGACCGCCTTCGCGGTCAATGCCTCCTTGCGCGAGAAGCTGCCCTACGACACCATCAAGGACTTCACGCCGATCGCCCTGCTGGCCGACCATCCGGGCGTGTTCCTGGCCCAGTACACCAAGCCCTACAACACCTTCAAGGAATTCGTGGCCTACGCCAAGGCGCATCCCGGCAAGGTGGTGTATTCGTCGGCCGGCACCGGCAGTTGGCCGCACCTGGCCATGGCGATGCTGGCCAAGGACGCCGGCCTGCAAATGGTGCACGTGCCCTATCAAGGCACCGGACCGGCCAAGGCCGACCTGATCGCCGGCCGGGTGGACGTGAAGATCGAGGCGTACGCCACGTCCATGGGCATGGTCAAGGAAGGCAAGCTGAAAGTGCTGGCCGTGACCAGCGCGCAGCGCGATCCCGCCCTGCCCGACGTCCCGACCATCGCCGAACTGGGTTATCCGGGCTACGAGGCCTCCTACTGGATCGGCATGCTGGGGCCGGCGAAGATGCCGCCCGAGGTCACGGCCAAGCTGGAGAAGGTCTTCATGCAGGCGGTGAACGATCCGGACGTGAAGCAGAAGATCGACGCGCAGACCATACACGCGCACGCGCTGCCGGCCAAGGACCTGCAAGCCCTGATCCACAAGGAAATCGACAAGTGGGCGGCGGTGATCAAGGACAGCAACATCGACAAGCAATGAGGCGGAGGGCATATGCCTGCGAAGGAACATGAGGCCGCGGCCGGCCGCCGGCCGCTGGATTGCGTGGCGAGCCGCGAGACGGCGCATCGCGTGGCGGTGGCGCCCGGCGTGGACATCGCCTACGTGGTCGACGACTACACCGACGGCTGGGTCGCGCCGCCCGTCGTGATGCTGCTGCATGGCATCGGGGAATCGGCCGAGGCCTTCGCCGGCTGGGTGCCGCGGCTGGCGCGGCGCTGCCGCGTGGTGCGCGTGGACCTGCGCGGCTATGGGTTGTCCTCGCCGGTGGACGAACACGAGGCGCTGACGATCGAGGCGCTGGCCGACGATATCGACGCGCTGGCGGGCCGCCTGGGCGGTCCGATACACGTGGTCGGCGCGAAGCTGGGCGCGCAGGTGGCCCTGGCGCTGGCCCAGCGCGGCGCGCCCTGGATGGCGTCGCTGACGCTGGCCGGCGTGTTGATCTCGCCGGGCGGCGCGCTGGGCAAATGGGTCGACGAGTGGCTGGGCCTGGTCGACCGCTCAGGCGTGGAAGGCTGGGCGCGCGCGACGATGCCCGGCCGCATGGGCAGCGCGCTGACGCCGCCGGCCATGGAATGGTGGACACGCTATATGGGACAGGCGCCCGCCGCCGCGGTGAAGGCCTGCTTCCGCATGTTGCCGCGGCTGGCCGAACCCGCGCGGCTGGAAGCCATACGCTGTCCCACCCAGGTCATCGTGGCCGTGCAGCCGGAACGGCCCGGCGCCTACGACCAGCGCCAGTCGGTCGACGAGGTGCGCCGCTGGCAAAGCCGCATTCCGGAATCCGTCCTGGTCGAGCTCCAGGCCGATTCCTATCACATCGCCGCCACGCATCCCGATGCCTGCGCGGATCTCACGCTCGGTTTTATCGAAAGGATTTCATCATGATGGGATGGCGTGGCCGTATCGGATTCCTGGTGCCCCCGGGCAATCCGACCGTGGAGCCGGAAATGGCGCAATTGGCGCCCAAGGGGGTGTCCGTGCACTTCACGCGCATGGTGGCGCATGGCACCACCGGCGCCCATGCGGGACAGGAGGACCGCAATCGCACCCAGATCGCCCACCTGGCCGAGAACGCGGAACTGCTCGCCCTGGTCAAGCCGGACGTGATCGTCATGGCGCACACGGCCACGAGCTATACGCTGGGCAAGGAAGGCGAGGCGGCGCTGGTCGCGCGCATGGAAGAGGCGCACGGGATTCCCTTCATCACCGCCTTCGGCAGCGTGCTGGCCGCCCTGGCGCATCTCGGCGTCGAGCGGGTGGCCTATGCCACGCCGTACAACGAGCAGACGACGCTGCAAGGGAAGGCGCACCTGGAGGCGCACGGCCTGGAGGTCGTCGCGCACGGGATCCTGCCCAACGTGGTGAACATCTACGACGAAACGCCGGAACGCGCTTATGCGCTGGGCCGGCAGGTCGATCATCCGGCGGCCCAGGCCTTGTTCCTGAGCGGCGTGGGGATGCCCACGGTGGACGCCATCAACCTGCTCGAACGCGACCTCGGCAAGCCGGTGCTGTCCAGCGCCACCGCGATGATGTGGAATGCGTTGCGGATAATAGGCGTGCGGGATACGTCGGCCGAGGGCGGCGTGCTGCTGTCCGGCATCGCGGGAGGACCACGGCCATGACGCTTTACCTGAACGAATCCGACGTGCGCCAGTTGCTGGACATGTCCCGCGCGGTCGAGGAAGTCGAGCGCGCCTTTTCCGCCCATGGCCGCGGCCAGGCCGTCGACATCCCGCGCCGCCGCACGCGGCAGCCCGGCGGGCATCTGCACATCCTGCAGGCCGCCGCGCCGGAGATCGGCATCATCGGCTACAAGGCCTATTACAACAAGCCGGGCAAGCCGCTCAACACCCTGCTGCACCTGCTGAATCACGCGCAGGGGCATACCGAGGCCATCATCGAATCGGACTGGCTGGGCCGCATCCGCACGGGCGCGGCCACCGGCGTCGCCGCCCGCTACCTGGCGCGCGAGGATGCGCGCGTCCTGGGGCTGTTCGGCTACGGGCGCCACGCGCGCACCCAGCTCCAGGCCGTGTGCACGGTCCGCGATATCGACGAGGTGAAAGTCTTCGGCCGCAACCAGGACGCCGTGCGGGCCTTCTGCGACGAAATGTCCCAGCAGGTTCCGGCGCGCGTGCGGCCGGCGCAATCGCGCGAAGAGACGGTGCGCGGGTCGGACATCATCGTCACGATGACGCGCGCCTTCGAACCCTTGTTCGACGGGCACTGGCTGGAACCCGGGCAATTCATCGCGGCGACGGGCTCCAATGCCCTGGACCGGCGCGAGATCGACACCGAGACCGTGCGGCGCGCCGACGTCATCGTCGTCGATTCACGCGAAGTGGCCCAGGGCGAATGCGGCGACCTGCTGCCGGCCTACGAGAACGGGCTGATCTATTGGGAGCACCTGGCGGACATGGGCGGCGTGGTCGCCGGCCGCTGGCCTGGCCGCACGTCCGACGCGCAGATCACGCTGTTCGAATCCCATGGGATGGCGCTCCAGGACCTGTACGCGGGCGCGGCCGTGCTGGCCGCGGCGCGCGAACGGGGCATGGGCGTGCCGCTGCCGATGATGGGGCCGGAGGAGAAATAAGACGGTCTGGCGGCCTGAGGCGGTCGACCGCCCTGCCCGCCGGATCGCCGGCATGCCCGTGACGGCCGCGCCGGATTCAAACTCCGAAATCCTTGGCCGCTTCCGGCTGGTACAGGATCTCCGCCAGCGTGGCCCGATGCGTGGCGCGGTCCGGGCCCTGCCACTGTATGAGCTGACCCACGCGGTGGCCGATCAGGGCCAGGCCCAGCGGCGAGAGCACCGAAATCCGGCCGGCGGCCGCGTCGCTTTCGGGCGGATAAACCAGGGTGACCACCATATCCCCGTCCCGGTCGCCGCGCAGCCGCAGACGCGAGCGCATGGTCACGATATCCGGGTCGATCTGCTGCGCGGGCACGGTTACCGCGGAATCGACGAGGTCATAGGCCGTCTCCTCGATCTCCGGCGGCAGGCCGTCGGCCGGCAGGCGCGCGAGCATGCCGTTCAGGCGGGCATGGTCGAGTTCGGTCATTACACGTTCTTGGGCGGGCGCCAACATATCCATCACTCCTTTCCGGCCATGCCGCCGCGGCGGCACGACGCGTTCCTGCGCGGGAGCGGGCCCGACGACCGAAGAACTGCGCGTATGAGAGAAAGTATGGAAAGGCGGTCGCCGGGCTCAGACATGTGCGGCGAGAGCCGCGGCCGGTTCCGTCCGGTCCGCTCGGGGCGGACGCGCGCACACACCCGCCGGAAGCCGTGCGGCCCCGGTTTCGCCCTGCAGAGCAGGCGTGCGCGTGAGATGTGCGGAGGTCATGTACTCGATTCTAGTGGCGTCGAGCCGCGGCGTCCAATGCCCCTCTCTCGGGCCGACTCACGTCGCGCGTCATGCATTTCCGGGAGCGTTTTGAGGGGAAGAGACTGGCATCCAGCGGTCATTCCGGGGCCGGCGCGGCGTCGGAATCACCCGAGACAACGGCGGGCGGGGAACCCAAGCCATTGATCTCATTGGAATTAGGTGGTGCGAAGGAGGGGACTCGAACCCCTACACCTGTTACGGCGTCAGGACCTAAACCTGGTGCGTCTACCAATTTCGCCACCTTCGCATTTAGGCAAGCCCGCTATTGTAGCTTGCTTGTTAAAATTCCGTCCATGAACCCGCGTCTCGATGCTCTACAGCCTTATCCCTTCGAAAAACTGCGCCAGTTGCTGGCGGGCGCAGGCACGCCGCCCAGCGGTCTGGGGCCGATCAATCTGTCCATCGGGGAGCCCAAGCATGATACCCCGCAGCGGGTGGCCCAGGCCATGGCGCAGGCGCTGCCCGGCGGCCTGGCCTCCTACCCGCCGACCAAGGGCGAACCGCGCCTGCGCGAGGTGATCGCGCAGTGGATCGGCAAGCGCTACGGCATCCCCCTGCCCGATCCCGATACCCAGGTGCTGCCGGTGCTGGGCTCGCGCGAAGCCCTGTTCTCGTTTACCCAGACCGTGGTGGACCCGGGCGCCGACGATATCGTCATCTGCCCCAACCCGTTCTACCAGATCTACGAAGGCGCGGCCGTGCTCGCCGGGGCCACCCCGTATTACGTCAACGCCGACGCGGCGCGCAATTTCGCGCCCGACTGGTCGCTGGTGCCCGAGGACATCTGGCGCCGCACCCGCATGGTGCTGGTCTGCTCGCCCGGCAACCCCGCCGGCAACGTCATGTCGCTGGACGACTGGCGCGAACTGTTCGCGCTCAGCGACCGCCACGGCTTCATCATCGGCTCGGACGAATGCTATTCCGAGATCTACCTGAACGAGACCGCGCCGCCGCTGGGCGCCCTGCAGGCCGCCGTCCAGCTCGGCCGCCCGGACTTCAAGCGGCTGATCGCGTTTTCCAGCCTGTCCAAGCGCTCCAACGTGCCCGGCATGCGTTCCGGCTTCGTGGCCGGCGACGCCTCGCTGATCGCGCCCTACCTGCTGTACCGCACCTACCACGGCAGCGCCATGAGCCCCGTGGTGGCCGCCGCCAGCATCGCGGCCTGGACCGACGAGACCCATGTGCGGGACAATCGCCGCCTGTATCGCGAGAAATTCGACGCGGTGGTGCCCATCCTGCAACGCGCGCTGAACGTCACGCGGCCGGCGGCGTCCTTCTACCTGTGGGCGCCCACCCCGGGCCCGGATACCGACTTCGCGCGCGATCTCTACGCGCAATGCGCGGTGACCGTGCTGCCGGGCAGCTACCTGGCGCGCGAGGCGCACGGCGTGAACCCCGGCGCCGGGCGCGTGCGCCTGGCGCTGGTGGCCCCGCTGGCGCAGTGCGTGGACGCCGCCCACCGTATCGCCGATTTTGTGAAGAAAACCATCTAACCCCCTGCCAGTAGACCTGAACACTATGACTCTCGACCTCCAAACGACCATCGAAGCCGCCTGGGAAGCCAGGACCTCCCTGTCGCCCAGCGACGCCAGCGCTGAAATCCGCGAAGCCGTCGAGCACACCATCGACGGCCTGGACACCGGCCGCCTGCGCGTGGCCGACAAGAGCACCGGCGAATGGGTCGTGCATCAGTGGATCAAGAAGGCGGTGCTGCTGTCCTTCCGCCTGCAGGAAAACGCCATCATGGGCCAGGCGCCGCTGCAGTTCTACGACAAGGTGCCGCTGAAGTTCGCCGAATACGGCAATGCCGCCTTCCAGCACGGCGGCTACCGCGTGGTGCCGCCCGCCGTCGCGCGCCGCGGCTGCTTCGTCGCCCGCAACGTGGTGCTGATGCCCTCCTACGTCAACATCGGCGCCTACGTCGACGAAGGCACCATGGTCGACACCTGGGCCACGGTCGGTTCGTGCGCGCAGATCGGCAAGAACGTGCACCTCTCCGGCGGCGTCGGCATCGGCGGCGTGCTGGAGCCTCTGCAAGCCAACCCCACCATCATCGAGGACAACTGCTTCATCGGCGCGCGTTCCGAAGTGGTGGAAGGCGTGGTGGTCGAGGAGAACTCGGTCCTGTCTATGGGCGTGTTCCTGTCGCAAAGCACCAAGATCTATGACCGCACCACCGGCAAGGTCACCTATGGCCGCGTGCCCTCGGGCTCGGTCGTGGTGCCCGGCACGCTGCCTTCGGCCGACGGCTCGCACAGCCTGTACTGCGCCGTCATCGTCAAGCGCGTGGACGCGCAGACGCGCGCCAAGACCAGCATCAACGACCTGCTGAGGGCTTGATGAGCACATCCCCGGTACTCGATCTGGTCAAGGACCTGATCGCCCGCCCGTCGGTCACCCCGGACGATGTCGATTGCCAGCAGTTGCTGACGCAGCGGCTGCAGGCCGCCGGCTTTTTCTGCGAAAGCATCGTCAGCAACGGCGTCACCAACCTGTGGGCCCGGCGCGGCAGCGCCGGCCCCCTGCTGGTGTTCGCCGGCCATACCGACGTGGTGCCGCCGGGGCCGCTCGAAAAATGGGAAAGCGATCCCTTCGTGCCGGTCGAGCGCGACGGGTATCTGTACGGCCGCGGCGCGGCCGACATGAAGAGCTCGATCGCCGCCTTCGTGGTGGCGGCCGAGGAATTCGTGGCGGCCCATCCCGGCCATGCCGGCTCGATCGCCCTGCTGCTGACCTCGGACGAGGAAGGCCCCGCCACCGACGGCACGGTCGTGGTGTGCGAACGCCTGCGCGAGCGCGGCGAGACGCTGGACTACTGCATCGTCGGCGAGCCGACCTCGGTCGACAAGCTGGGCGACGTCTGCAAGAACGGCCGCCGCGGCTCGTTGTCCGGCCGGCTGACGGTCAAGGGCATCCAGGGCCATGTGGCCTATCCGCACCTGGCCCGCAATCCCGTGCATCAACTGGCGCCCGCGTTGGCAGAGATCGTCGCCATCGAATGGGACCAGGGCAACGAATACTTCCCGCCCACCACCTTCCAGGTGTCCAACCTGAACGCCGGCACGGGCGCCACCAACGTGGTGCCGGGCGAGGCGGTGGCGCTGTTCAATTTCCGTTTTTCCACCGCCAGCACGCCGGACGCCCTGAAAGCCCGGCTGACCGAGGTGCTCGACCGCCACGGGCTGGAATACGACATCAAGTGGGAACTGGGCGGCGAACCCTTCCTGACGCCGCGCGGCACGCTGAGCACGGCGCTCACGCGCGCCATTGCCGACGAAACCGGGCTCGCCACGGAACTGTCGACCACCGGCGGCACGTCGGACGGGCGCTTCATCGCCAAGATCTGCCCGCAGGTGATCGAATTCGGCCCGAACAACGCGACCATCCACAAGGTCAACGAGCGGATCGAACTGTCTTCGCTGACGCCGCTGAAGAACATCTACCGCCGCACCCTGGAAAATCTCTTGCTTTCCTCCGAATCCGCCGCATGACCGCTCCCGACCACCCGGAATTGACGACCGTACGCGACCTGGTCCGCTACGGCGTATCGCGGCTGCACGCCGGCCAAGTGACCTTCGGCCACGGCAGCGACAACGCGTGGGACGAGGCGGTCTACCTGGTGCTGCACGCGCTGCACCTGCCGCCCGACACGCTGGAGCCCTTCCTCGACGCCCACGTGCTGGCCGAGGAACGGCTGCGCGTGCTGGACCTGCTGGAACGCCGCGTGCAGGAGCGCCTGCCCGCGCCCTACCTGACCAACGAAGCCTGGCTGCGCGGCCACCGCTTCTACGTCGACAACCGCGTCATCGTGCCGCGCTCGCCCATCGCCGAACTGCTGGACGACGGCTTGTCGCCCTGGCTGAGCGATCCCGAGACCGTGGAGAACGTGCTCGACATGTGCACGGGCTCGGGCTGCCTGGCCGTGCTGTCGGCGCTGGCCTTCCCCTTCGCGCACGTGGACGGCGTGGACATCTCGTCCAGCGCGCTGGAAGTCGCCATGCACAACGTCGGCGCCTACAACCTGCACGACCGCGTCGGCCTGCACCTGAGCGACCTGTTCGACAAGCTGAACACGGGCCGCCTGTACGACGTGATCATCTGCAACCCGCCCTACGTGAACGAGGGCTCCATGGCCGCGCTGCCCGCCGAATACCGCCACGAGCCGCATCTGGCCCTGGCCGGCGGCGACGACGGCATGGACCTGGTGCGGCGCATCCTGCGCGACGCGCCCAGATTCATGAAACCCCAAGGCATCCTGGTGCTGGAGATCGGCCATGAGCGCAGCCATTTCGAGGCCGCCTTCCCCGACCTGACGCCGGTCTGGCTGGACTCGTCCGAAGCGTCCGACCAGTTGCTGCTGCTTACCCGAGAGCAACTGGCGTCGTGATTCGTGCTCAAGGCTTGACGCTGCGGCGCGGCACCAAGGTGCTGCTCGACGGCGCGGAATTCGTGGTCAACCCGGGCGAGCGGGTCGGCATCGTCGGCAAGAACGGCGCCGGCAAGTCCACCCTCTTCGCCCTGCTCACCGGCGCCCTGGACCAGGACGCCGGCACGCTGACGCTGCCCGAGGGCTGGCGCATCGCCAGCGTCAAACAGGAAATCGCCGCCGACGACCGTCCGGCGCGGGACTTCGTCATCGACGGCGACGTGCACCTGCGCGAACTACAGCGGCGCCGCGCGGCGCTGCGGGACAGCCAGGGCACCGAGATCGCGGAGACCGAAGCTGCCCTGGTGGAAGCCGGCGCCTGGAGCGCGAATTCGCGCGCGGAGCAATTGCTGGCCGGCCTGGGTTTCAAGCCCGCGGAATGGACCCAGCCGGTGAACAGCTTTTCCGGCGGCTGGCGCATGCGCCTGGCCCTGGCGCGCGCGCTGATGGCGCCGTCCGAGCTGCTGCTGCTGGACGAGCCCACCAACCACCTGGACCTGGACGCCATGCTGTGGCTGGAAAAGTGGCTGGCGTCCTACCAGGGCACGGTGCTGCTGATCTCCCACGACACCGAATTCCTCGACGCCGTGGCGCGCGCCATCCTGCATTTCGACCATGCCAAGCTGGTGCGCTACCGCGGCGGCTACCAGGACTTCCTGACCCAGCGCGCGGAACGGCTGCGCCAGACCAGCATCGCCTTCGAACGGCAGACGCGCGAAGCCGCGCGCCTGCAAAGCTTCATCGACCGCTTCAAGGCCAAGGCCTCCAAGGCCAAGCAGGCGCAGAGCCGGGTCAAGGCCTTGTCGCGCATGGAAGCGCTGGCGCCGCTGCACGCGGAAGCCGGCATCGATATCCGCATTCCCTCGCCCGACCACATGCCGGACCCGCTGCTGGTCCTGGACAAGCTGTCGGCCGGCTACACCACGGACGACGGCCAGCAGGTTTCCATCCTGCGCGACGTCACGCTGATGGTGCGCGCCGGCAGCCGCATCGGCGTGCTGGGCGCCAACGGCGCGGGCAAGAGCACGCTGATCAAGACCCTGGCCGAGGAATTGCAGGTCCAGGGCGGCGAGCGGCGCGCCTCGCGCGGCCTGGCGATCGGCTATTTCCACCAGCACCAGTTGGACATGCTGGATCTCGAAGCCACGCCGCTGATGCACCTGGCGCGCATCGCCCCGGACGCGCGCGAGCAGGAGCTGCGCAACTACCTGGGCGGCTTCGGCTTTTCCGGCGACACGGTCAACGGCAAGGTCGCGCCCATGTCGGGCGGCGAGAAGGCGCGGCTGGCGCTGTCGCTGATCGTCTGGCAGAAGCCCAACCTGCTCCTGCTGGACGAACCCAGCAACCACCTGGACGTGGAAACGCGCGAGGCGCTGGCGACGGCCCTGGCCGAGTTCGCCGGCAGCATGCTGCTGGTGTCGCACGACCGGCACCTGCTGCGCACGACGGTCGACAGCTTCTGGATCGTGGCCGACGGCGCGGTGCGCGAATTCGACGGCGACCTGGAGGATTACCGGGAGTGGCTGGCGGCGCGCAACGCGGAGGAAAGGGCCGGCCAGCGCGCGGCCGACAAGGCCGAGGCGGCGCGCGCCGAGGATGGCGCCGAGCCCGCGATCGACCGCAAGCAGCAACGCCGCCTGGAAGCCGAACAGCGGCAACGCCTGGCCGTGGCGCGCAAGCCGCTGCAGGCCAGGCTGGCCAAGGTCGAGACCGCGATGGAGAAAGCGCGGGCGCGCCTGGCCGAGCTGGACGCGCTGGTGGCGGACGCAGATCTCTACACCGACGCACGGCGCACCGAACGCCAGCAGGTCATGAGCGAACACGGCGAGCTGAGCAAGCAGTTGGAAAGCCAGGAAGAAGAATGGCTGACGCTGCAGGAAGAGATCGAGGCCATCGAACGCGAGGCGGGTTGATCGCGCATAGGGGCCGGGGCCATGCCCCGGTCCTTGCGTCCTGCCGCGCCCCCGCCCGGGGACGCTGGCAAGAAGCGCCAGGCGCTGCCGTCAGCCCGCGATGACGTCCAGCTTCGCGATGCCCAGCGCCAACGTCTTGGTGCCGACGTCGCGGAACTGGATCTGCGCCTGGGCATCCTGGCCGGTGCCGCTCAGCCCGATGATGGTGCCGTCGCCGAAGCGCGCGTGGCGCACGCCCATGCCGATGCGGAACTGGCGGTCGCCCACCGTAACGCCGCTGCTGACCGAGCGGGGCGCGCGAGGCGCGGCGGCGCCGGTCGGCTTGCGGCCGAAGGCATCGCGCGACGCGCCGCCCCACCGGCCTTCGCCTTGGCTTCCCTGGTTCGCGCCGTAGCCCTGGCTGCCGCCGCCGGTGCGCGGGGTCAGCCATTTCAGATGCTGTTCCGGGATTTCGGTGAGGAAACGCGAACGCATGGCGTAGCGCGTCTGGCCGTGCAGCATGCGGCTTTGCGCCAGGCTCAGGTACAGCCGTTCGCGCGCGCGCGTGATGGCCACGTACATGAGACGGCGCTCTTCCTCCAGGCCGGCCTGTTCCAGCAGGCTGTTTTCGTGCGGGAACAGCCCCTCTTCCAAGCCCGTGATGAAGACGGCGTCGAACTCCAGGCCCTTGGCGGCGTGCACGGTCATCAGTTGCACCGCGTCCTGCCCCGCTTCGGCCTGGTTGTCGCCCGCTTCCAGCGCCGCGTGCGACAGGAAGGCGGCCAGCGGCGTGAGCCCGCCGTCGGCCGGCGCCCCGGGCAGGATTTCACCCGTGGCGGGGTCGGTCGCCGGCGGCTCGTTCAGCGGCACCACGCCGCCGGGCAAGCCGTCGAAATTTTCCTCGGAAGCGAACACCGCGGCGGCGGTGATCAATTCGTTCAGGTTCTCGATGCGCTCGGCGCCTTCGCGCTCGCCCTTGTAGTGATCGAGCAGGCCGCTGGCATGCAGGACGTGCTCGACCATTTCCGGCAAGGGCAATTGGCGCGTCTCGTCGGCCATGCGCTGGATCAGCGTGGCGAACTGCGCCAGGTTGGCGCCGCCCTTGCCCGGCACGCGGGCCACCGCCCCGTACAGGCTGCTGTCCTGCGAGCGGGCCGCGTCGGCCTGCTGCTCCAGCGTGCGCGCGCCGATGCCGCGCGCGGGGAAGTTGACCACGCGCATCCACGAGGTGTCGTCGTCGGGATTGGCCAGCAGGCGCAGATACGCCAGCGCGTGCTTGATTTCCTGGCGCTCGAAGAAGCGCAGGCCGCCGTAGACCTTGTAAGGAATGCCCGACGAAAACAGCGCATGTTCCAGCACGCGCGACTGCGCGTTGCTGCGATAGAGCACGGCGATCTCGCGCCGCGCCCGGCCGTCGTTCACCAGAGCGCGGATCTCGTCGACGATCCAGTGCGCCTCCATGCCGTCCGAGGGCTGCTCGATCACGCGGATGGGCTCGCCCTCGCCCTGTTCGGTCCAGAGGTTCTTGCCCAGGCGGCCGCTGTTGTGGTCGATCAGCGCGTTGGCGGCGTCCAGGATGTGGCCGAAGGAGCGGTAGTTCTGCTCCAGCCGGATGACGGTGCCGTGCGCGTAGTCGCGCTCGAAATCCGCCATGTTGCCGACATTGGCGCCGCGGAAGGCATAGATGGACTGATCGTCGTCACCCACCGCGAAGATGTGGGCGCCGCCGCCCGCCAGCAGGCGCAGCCACTTGTACTGCAGCGTATTGGTATCCTGGAACTCGTCGACCAGGATGTGGCGGAAACGGCGCTGGTAATGCTCGCGCACGGGGGCGTTGCGCGACAGCAGCTCGTAGGCGCGCAGCAGGAGTTCGGGGAAGTCCACCACGCCTTCGCGCTGGCACTGGGCTTCGTAGAGCTGGTAGATCTCCACCAGGCGGCGCCGGTGGCTGTCCCAGACTTCGACGTCGGCGGGGCGCTGGCCCTCTTCCTTGGCGCCGTTGATGAAGCGCTGGACGTCGCGCGGCGGGAATTTCTCGTCGTCGATGCCGTTGGCTTTCAGCAGGCGCTTGATGGCGGCCAGTTGATCGGCGGTGTCGAGGATCTGGAAGGCCTGGGGCAGCCCCGCGTCGCGATGATGGGCGCGCAGGAGGCGATTGCACAGGCCGTGGAAGGTGCCGACCCACAGGCCGCGCGTATCGATGGGCAGGATGGCGGTGATGCGCGTCAGCATCTCGCGCGCCGCCTTGTTGGTGAAAGTGACTGCCAACAGCCCAAATGGACTGGCCTGGCCGTTTTGAATCAGCCAGGCCATGCGGGTGATCAACACCCGGGTCTTGCCGCTGCCCGCCCCGGCGAGGACCAGGGCGTGCTGCGGTTCGAGAGTTACGGCTTCACGTTGCTGAGGATTGAGTTTCTCGATCATGCCGCGTAACGACGCAGCCGGATCGCGAACTGCTCAAGGCCTTCGATGCCGCTCTGCTGGGCGCGCTGGCACCAGGCTTGCAGATCGCTGAGCAATTGCTCGCTGCTGGCGCTGGAGCTTTCCCAGAGGCGGCCCAGCTCGCGGCGCATCTGCACCAGGGTGGACAGCGACTGGCTGCGGGCGATGGCCTGGTCGACCTGGGCGACCTGCTCCGGCTGCAGCACGTCTTCGTTGCGGTGCAGCCAGCGGCGCACGCGGCGCAGCATGGTGATGTTGCTCGGGTCGACGTCGGGGGACGTGGACTTCAGCTTGGCCAGCTCCTGGCGCGCCGTGCTCTTCACGACCTCGGCGTAGCGGGCCATGACTTCGTAGCGGTGGGTGATGACGCCCTGCAGCGTGCTGAGGTCGATCATCGGTTTCTGGCCGTTTTCCAGCTTGAGCTTGGGCGCGACCTTCTTCACCTTGGCCAGGCGGAAGAAGCGCAGCACGCTGATGTAGCACCAGCCGATGTCGAACTCGTACCACTTCGCCGAGAACTTGGCCGACGTGCCGTGGGCGTGGTGATTGTTGTGCAGCTCTTCGCCGCCGATCACGATGCCCCAGGGGAACACGTTGGTGCTGGTGTCCGGGCTGGCGTAGTTGCGATAGCCCCAGTAGTGGCCGATGCCGTTGACCACGCCGGCGGCCCAGAAGGGAATCCAGGCCATCTGCACGGCCCAGACCGTCAGGCCGATGGCGCCGAACAGGGCGATGTCGATGGCCAGCATCGTCATGATGCCCCACAGGCTGTGGCGCGAGTAGATGTTGCGCTCGAGCCAGTCGTCAGGCGTGCCGTGGCCGAACTTGGCCATGGTTTCCTTGTTCTCGGATTCCTGGCGGTAGAGCTCGGCGCCGCGGAACAGCACCTTCCAGATGCCGAACAGCATGGGCGAATGGGGGTCGCCGTCGCGTTCGCACTTGGCGTGGTGCTTGCGGTGAATGGCCACCCACTCCTTGGTGACCATGCCCGTCGTCATCCACAGCCAGAAGCGGAAGAAATGCATGACGGCGGGGTGCAGATCGAGACCCCGGTGGGCCTGGCTGCGATGCAGGAAGACCGTGACCGAGACAATGGTGATATGCGTCATCACCAGCGTGTACACAAGAATCTCCCACCAGGAAGATTGGGACAAGCCGCCAGTGATAAAGGAAAGGATGTGATCCATAGACCGTGTGTGCGCCTCAAAATTGAGTACTGCGAGTTTAGCCCACCTTTGGGGGGTTATGACAAGGGCATTTCAAATTAGTTGGTGACTTTTTTGACCATAATCAATGACGAAGGTTATCATTTCGCCGATTTTGACGGAGATTCAGGGCTACGCCAGCCCCCCCGCGGGCACCATGGCGGACGCTTGCATGCCGGTAGCGCAGCCCTACCCTGTTGTATTTTTCCTATTTTGCTCCTATGCGCCTGCCTTGCCCACCCCGCCGTGGCACCGTTTTGTCTCGTTTTCGCAAGCAAGCGGCGGGCCACGCCCTGCTCTACCTGGCGGCGGCGGGCCTGATTTCAATGGCGGCGGCGCATGCCGGCAACAGCGCGATGCCCCAGCCGCGGGCCTGGTCGGTGCCGCCCGGCAAGGCCACCCTGCTGGCCACCTATTATGAAATCGTCGACGCGAACTGCCGCCCCCTGATGGCGCCGGCGGTGCGCATCGCCACCCGGCCGGCGCTGGGCTCGCTGACGATCAGCCAGGGCGTGGGGCTGGCCGACAACCCGTCGAAGTGCGCGAACATCCAGGTGCCCGTGACCGAGGTCTATTACCAGGCCGGCAAGCAACTGGGGCAGGACAATTTCTCCTGGGAAGTGCGGTTCCAGTCCCAAAACCTGGGCACGCAGCGCGTGCAGGGCGCGGTCGCGATCACCCCCGGCGCGCGCTAGCGCGCTGGCTGCGAGGCCCCGGGAATCCAGCCGGGGCCCGGGTGCCGGAGCGCGGTCTGCAGGGGCTGCCCCGCGGCGCGGCGGATGTCATCGCCACGAGCCCACCCTCCCGTATTCGATGACGTACTCAAGCGTTTCCTGCCGCGCAGCCTGACTGAACAATTCTTCCACCGCTTCCTGGCTGAGCGCCCTCGGGGAGGCACGCGTCAGGAGATCCGCGATTTCACTATCCGTTTCCGCCAGGGCCTGGGTGTATATTCCCGGCCCGGTATGTTTCGAAATAAACCTGAATCGCTCTTGTGGATCCGCCATTGACGCCAGCCTGTCCTTGAAGTCGCCGGGCAGGTTCCGCTCGATCAATGCCGTCAGCAATTCCAACGCGGCCGAACGCTTGTGCGCGGCAAAGGCGGCATTGTTGAAGAACGGTTCGCTTTTCCAGGAGTAGGGTTTCTCCGGTTTATGCATGTCGTGTAACAGCGGGCTTATCAATCGGCTGGTAAGGACTTGATCGGGTCTTGCCGTCAGCGCCAGGAGTTTGGGGCCGACGTCTTTGGGATCGATGATCCGGTTGTCAAAGTCGTTATATAGCCCTCCCTTTTCCTTGAGGATGTGATACCGCAGGATGTCGGCCGCCGCGGCGTAATTTCTGCTGTCGCCGGAGTTCGCAAGGGCCTTGTACGTTCTGGCGGACAACGGGTAGTTTTGCTTGAGCTTGCCATAGGCGGATTCCTGGCGGACGTTCTTTATCTTGACGTTGGGTCGGTCCCAGCGCATCGCGTTGACCTGGCGGGCATAAGTTTCGCGTTGGGGCCAGGACGATTTCGCCCTGTCGAGGTGGACGTAAATTTCGTGATCGGGGAGATGACGGGCTGCCTCGCGGACATTTTTCACCATCATGGCGCCCGGGTTTTCTCCGATCCAGATGAAATGGACCTTCTTTGGCAGCTCGTGGGGTTCGCCGGTCAGCGGAGGATCTTCGCGACGCCGAAAGGGCATGCGTCCCGCGAACGGGAAACTTATGGCGCCGTCGAAATCGGCACGCGTGGCGGGACGGTTTTCCACCATGCAATAGAGGTTCTGGCCATGGACGGGGCCGGCGGGATCCGGGCTTGTCCATCGTCCTGTCCAGGGCTGGTAATAGCGCAGGCCGTAGTAGTAGAGGCCGGTGGCGTCGCGCTCCTTGCCGGAATAGCGGATGAATTTGTATTTGACTTCGCTGTCGGTGCGCGAGGCCAACACCGCCGTGCCACCGTAGGGGTAGTACTCCTCGCGGGTGATGAGGCTGCCGTCCTGGTCAGTTTCGATCAGGCAGGAGTGCTGGCGGTCGCTGTATTGATAGCACAGTTGGAGGTTGGGAATGTCGGCGGGCTTGGGTGTGCCGTTGGGCCAGTTCAATATCCGCGCGCCGTCGTCCAGCACGATCACTTCCAGTCGTTCGCCTGTGCCGGTGTCGCTGCGTAGTTCCAGTCCGGGGAGATAGCGGGTATCGGTGTGGTTCCAGGTGCTGCCAGCCTTGCTGCTGCCGTATTTGCGTACCCGCTGGCCGTCGCCGTCGTAGGCATATTGTTCGCGGTCGCTATTGCTCCAATCCGGTTCCGCCTCTCCGGAGGCACGATAGGTGGCCACCACGCAATAAAGCTGATGCAGCGGCGTCCAGTACATGGGCTGGTTGGGGTTGCCGTCCACGCAGATGCTCTTGCCGGCGCTGTCGAAATAGTCGTCGATGTTGTCCGGTGTGGGACCTGGGGAGTTGGCCGTGCAGACGGCGCGGTTGCTGGCGCGGCCCACGGTGAGGTTGCGGGTTGGAGGCGTCGCGCCGGTCCAGTCGGCGCTGCCTATCGAGGTGAGATTGCCGCCGAGGTCGTAGGTGTAGGCGCGTGTGTAAGGACGATAGTCGGGCGTGGTCGATGGCTTGAAGGTGCCGCCGGGCCAGTCGGTGCCCTTGGGGCTGCTATCGACATAGTTCTCGCGGCCGCTGGCATTGGTGAGTTGATACAGGGCATCGTAGGCATAGGCGCGGTCGGGCATGGCGACGCGGTTGCGGAAGAAAGTGACCTGCGCGCTGGCGCTGTCGTCGGATAGCGCGGCGACGTTGCCTACGCCATCGTAGGTATACGTCAGGGCCTGGAGGCGCGTCATGCCGCTGCGGATATTTCCTTCTGTGCGCGTGTAGGTTGGTCTCTTGCTTTCCGATATGCGTAATGCCGTGATCGAGACCAGGCGGCTGGTCATTTGCGATTCGTACGCGTACGCCACCTGGATGCCGTTGGCGTCGCTGCGGGTGTCGATCTCGCCGGTGGCGGTATAGGCGATGGCAGTGGTGACCAACGTGCGATTGCCGCCCTTGGGCGTGACCGCGGTTGAATACTTACGTCCGGCGCAATCGTAGGCCGTGTGCTGCTGGTGACCCTGGGCATCAGTCTGGGTCAGGACCTGGGCCAGGGCGTTGTGGGTCCAGTGGGTGGCGTACGGATCACGCCCCTCCAGAAGCGACTTGTTGGCGGTGAAAGGTGGTTTGTTGTCGCTGACTATCCAGTTGTTGTCGGGATCACACGCGAGCGCCAGGAAGCTGCGGTCTTGCCGCAGAGGCTGCCCCTGTACGCCATAGCCCAGCACGCTCATGTCGAGCAGGCCGGCGGAATCGAAGTGCTGGAGCAATTGCCCGCATTGGTTGGCGTTGCGCGGGTCGCCGGTATTGAGCGGATCGTAGGTATCGCCGGGCTGCCCATTTGCCTCGCCATAGAACCACAAGTCGCAGGCGCCGACATTCCGCATGCCAGCCGGTCCGCCCGGCATAGTGGCGCGGATCCTTTGTACGGGACGGCCCAGGGCATCGTGATAGTGGCGAACGGTGATGGCGTTATCCGATCGCAACTGGCTGTCGCGCCCCTCGCTGTAGTGCCAGAACGGCCGCCCGGCGATATCGGCGCAGGCCCTGGACACCCCCGCGTCCACGCTCACGGTTTCCAACACCTGCCCGGACAAGGCCGGCGTGTGGCGGAAGTTCAGCGTCGAACCACCGAAGAATCGCGGGTCCTGCGACGAAAGCAACTGCCCCAGGGCGTTATGTGCGTACGCATCGACGTATTGCGCCGCCACCGCCCCTTCGACGCCGCGGTTGTAGCGCAGCGTGCGCACGCCCAACCCGCGGTTGTCGCGGACCGTGATCTTCGGCGTGCCGGCACACAGGTTGGGCATCGGGCGCGTTTCCACCCTCCTCGCTCGAGCGGAAGGATACAGGACCAGCGCCTATCGACAGGACAGGCGCAGACATGCCCTATGTAAACCCGTCGCGGCGATAACGCCTTTCCAAACGGACCGCGCCGTTTTGAAACGCGACCTATCCTGAAAGGCGAACTGTCCCGAAAGGCGAACCGCCGAAATTAAAGCGGCGAACCGCCGGACAGGCCCGGCCCCCTGCCCTTGGACGGCTACGCGCCGCTAGCCCTCGCGCGGCATGGGCTCCACCGCCGACGGCACGCGCGGCAGAAAATCCCCCGCCACTTCGAAAGCGCATTCCGCGCGGGCGATTTCGATGACCCGCGTCACCACGGGATTGACCAAACTCTTCTTGTAGACCGCGTAGTAATTGATGGTGGGCAGCGGCGGCAGCACGTCCAGTTGCCGCAGCGCGCCGCGCTCGACCAGGGGCGCGAAATACGCCCCGGGCAGATAGCTGATGCCCAGGCCCAGCATGGTGAGCTGGGCCATCATCCCCAGGCTGTTGCAGGTCAGCACGCGCTTGACGGACAGGCCCTGCTCGGCGAACCAGGCATCGTACAGATGGGAAAGCGCCGAATTGGTGGGTTGAGAGATGACCGGATACGGCGCCAGGTCGCGTGGATTCAGGCGCGCGGAGAAATCGATGTCGAGGGTGGGACTGGCCATCCAGACGTTGGTCACCGCGCCCAGGTGGGTGCAGTCGTAGTGATGGCTCCAGAACGGCCCCGGCATGATGGCCAGGTCGAGCTGGTCGCGCTCCAGCCGTTCGTACAGGGTGATGCCGCCGTCGATGTCCGGCATGAGCTGCACGCGCGGATAGCGCAGGCTGATGTGCTTGATGAGCCGCGCCAGCCAGGTCATGCCCACCAGCTCGGTGACGCCCAGCCGGATCACGCCCTCGAAGCTGGCCGGATCCGCCATGTGCCGCACCAGGCGGCTGTTCAGGTCCAGCATCTGGCGGGCGAGATCGAACAGGCGGCGTCCGTGCGGGGTCAGGACCAGGCGGCGGGCATGCCGCTCGAACAAGGGCGCGCCGGCGAAGCTCTCCAGCTCGCCGACCCGCTTGGCCACCGCCGACTGGGTCGTGTGCAGCTTGCGCGAGGATGCGCTGAAGCTGCCCAGTTCCGAACTCCAATAAAAAGCCTCTAGCTGCTTCAGGGTATACATCGCGGCAGTGGACGCGTGGCGCATGAAACCCCTCACATTACCACTGGCCGGCCCGATCAGCCGCGCGGATGCAGCACATCGGCCAGGAAACGCTGGGCGCGCGGATGGCGCGGCGCGCTGAAGAAGTTGGCGGGCGTGTCCGCCTCCAGGATCTGGCCGGCGTCCATGAACACCACGCGGTCGCTGACGTCGCGCGCGAATCCCATTTCGTGGGTCACGCACACCATGGTCATGCCGTCCCTGGCCAGGCTCTTCATGACCTGCAGCACTTCGCCCACCATTTCCGGGTCCAGCGCGCTGGTCGGCTCGTCGAACAGCATGACCGGCGGCTCCAGCGCTAGGGCGCGCGCGATGGCCACGCGCTGCTGCTGGCCGCCCGACAGCGAGCCCGGATAGGCGTCGATCTTGTGCGCCATGCCCACCCGCGTCAGCAGTTCGCGCGCGCGCTCGGCGGCCTGCTTGCGGGATTGCTTGCGGATGTTGACCGGCGCGAAGACGACGTTCTCCAGCACGCTCATGTGGGGGAACAGGTTGAACTGCTGGAACACGAAGCCGATCTTCTGCCGCAGCGCGTTGAGATTCGCGCCCTTGGCATGGATGTCCGCCCCGTCGACGACGATGCGGCCCTTGCCGATGGGCTCCAGGCGGTTGATGGTGCGGATCATGGTGGACTTGCCCGACCCCGAGGGGCCGCACACCACCAGGACCTCGCCGCGCCCGACGGACAGGTCGACGTCCTTCAGGACGTGATGCGTCCCATACCACTTGTTCACTTTTTCAAGCTTGATCATTTGTTTTCCTTCAGGCCATGGCGCGCGCGCGGCGGATGCGCAGGTCCAGCCAACCGAGGCCGCGGCTCAGGCTGAAACACACCAGGAAATAGACGATGGCCAGGATGCCGAACACCTGCAACGGCTTGGTCAGCACCAGGTTGTTGACCTGGTTGGCGGCGAACGTCAGTTCATTGACGCTGATGACGTAGCCCAGCGAGGTTTCCTTGACCGTGGAGACGAACTGGCTGGTCATGCTGGGCAGCACGTTGAACAAGGCCTGCGGCAGCACCACCTTGCGCATGGTCGTCCAGTAGCCGACGCCCAGCGAGCGCGAAGCCTCGACCTGGCCGTGCGGCACCGCCTCGATGCCGGCGCGGATGACCTCGGACAGGTAGGCGCTTTCGTAGACCACCAGCGCGCAGATCAGGGTCCAGAAACCGCTGATGGCCTCGCCGGTGATCTTGGGCACCACGAAGTAGGCCCAGAAGATCAGCATCAGCAAGGGCATGCCGCGCACCACGACCACCAGCGTCTTGCTGGCGCGGCGCACCCAGTCGTAGGGGCTGACGCGCGCCAGGGCGATGCCCAGCGCCAGCGGCAGGGACAGCAGCAGGCCGCACAGCGCCAGGATCAGCGTCATGGCCAGGCCGCCCAAGGGGCCGTTGGGATATTGGCCGACCAGCAGCAGCGGCCAGTACTGGTTCAGGACGTCAAGCACCGTGGCCTCCGCGATTCAGTTTGTAGCGCGCGTTCACCCGCCAGCCGATGAACATGATCAGCAGCGAGCCGATCAGGTACATGACGGTCGCCGCGCCGAAGGTGGCGAAGGTGCGGTAGGTCTCGTTCTCGATCTCGCGCGCCTGGTAGGTCAGCTCCATGACGCCGATGGCCATGGCGACGCTGGTGTTCTTGAACAGCAGCAGCGCCCGGCTGACCAGCGGCGGGATGGAAATGCGCACGGCCTGCGGCACGATGACGAAGCGCATGCATTGCAGATAGCTGGCGCCCAGGGCGCGCGCCGCCTCGAACTGGGTGTAGGGAATGGCGCGCAGGCCGCTGCGGATGTCCTCGGCGATGTAGGCCGCGGAACCCAGCGCCAGCGCGATGGCCGCCAGCGACATTTCGGCGTTGTGCTGGTACAGCCAGCCGCGGAACCCTTCCGGCAGCAGCTCCGGCATGCCGAAGTACCAGAACAGCACCTGCACCAGCAGGGGCACGTTGCGGTGGTACTCCACATAGGCGTCGACGAACCAGCGGCACGGCGCCAGTTCGGTGGCGCGCACGACGGTCAGGAGGATGGCCACGGCGAAAGCCATGACCCACGCCACCAGGAAAAGCTGCACGGTCGTCACCATGCCGCTCAGCAGCGTTTGATATTGGGAAGCGTCAAGTAGGCTCATAGGGAAGCGTCTGGGGCAGGTCTCGCTGCGGAAGGAATCCCGGCCCGGCATGCGAACCAGGCGGCGCGGCGCGCGGCCGGCCGCCTGGGCAAAGCGGCGGCGATCGGCCGGCGATCAGCCCGCGATGGGCGCGATCTTGAAGCTGCGCTGCAGCTTGTACTGCGTCTGCGCGCCGAACCACTTGTCGAACAACTGCGCGGCGGCGCCGGAAGCCTCGGCGTCGTCCAGCGCCTGGTTCACGGCTTGCAGGAAGCGCGGCTCGGACTTGCGCACGCCCAGGCCCCAGAATTCGTCGAACACGGACTTGGGAATGATGCTGACGGGCGCGGTGGGCGGACTCTGCAATTGCAGGCGCACCAGCACCAGCTCCGACGCGAACTGCGCATCGACCTTCTTCTGCTGCAAGGCCAGATAGGCCGAGGAGCTGTCACCGAAGCCCAGGACCTGCGACTTGTCGAGGACGCGCTTGATCTCGCGTTCCGAGCTGGAGCCCTTGGTGGCGGCGACGCGGCGGCCGTTGACCGACTCGATGGTGTCCAGGCCCGAATCCTTGCGCACCAGCAGTTTCTGCGGGCTGACGTAGTAGGCATGGCTGAAGGCGATCTGCCCGGCGCGATCCGGCGAATAGCCCAGGTTGGCGGCCAGGATGTCGACGCGGCCCTCGTTCAGCTCGGGCACGCGCGCGGCGACGGACAGCAGCTTGTAGCTGATCTTCACGCCCAGCTTGTCGGCCACCAGCTTGCAGACATCGACGTCATAGCCCACCAGTTGGCGCGTGGACGCATCCTGGAAGCTGAAAGGCTGCGACGTGCCCAGCGTGCCGCAGACCAGCTCGCCCTTGGCCTTGATGTCGTCGAGCTGGTCGGCCCGGGCAGCGGCTCCCAGCGTCAGCATGGCCAGGCCCAGGCAGGCCGCGATCAGGGTGTTGCGTTTCATGGAGTACTACTCCCCTTGTGGATGGTGTCGAACGATGGGAAAGGCGCCGTCACGCCAGGCGGGCGCAGGCGTCGCGTATGGCCGCGCAGCCCTGCCGGATGTCGTCCAGCGAAGCGGCGAAGGACAGCCGGAAGGTGCCGGGCGCGCCGTAGGCATGGCCGTCGATCACGGCCACGCCGGCCTCGCGCAACAGGTAGTGCGTGAGATCGGTGTCGCTGTGGATCACCTTGCCGTCGGGCGTCTTGCGGCCCAGCAGGCCGGAGCAGTCCGGGAACACGTAGAACGCGCCTTGCGGCACGACGATCTTCAGGCCGGGCGCGCCCTGCAGTTCGGCGATGGCCAGATCGCGCCGCTCGCGGAAGACGCGCGTGAATTCCGCCACGCAATCCTGCGGGCCCGACAGGGCCTCGGTAGCCGCCGCCTGGCTGACCGACGAGGCGCCGGAGGTGCTCTGGGACTGGAGGATGGCCATGGCCTTGATCAGTTCCTCGGGACCGGCGCCGTAGCCGATGCGCCAGCCCGTCATGGCGTAGGCCTTGGACACGCCGTTGATCACCAGCGTGCGCTCGGCCAGTTCCGGCGCGACCTGCAAGGGGTGCACGGTCGGCGTGTCGGTGAAGTTCAGGCGGGCGTAGATGTCGTCGGTCATCAGCCACACGTGCGGATGGCGCTTGAGCACGTCGGTCAGGCCGCGCAGTTCGTCCTCGGTATAGACCGAACCCGTGGGATTGCTGGGAGCGTTCATCATCAGCCACTTGGTGCGCGGCGTGATGGCGCTTTCCAGCGCTTGCGGCGTCAGCTTGTAGTCGGTCGCCGGCGTGGTGGACACGGCGACGGGCGTGCCGCCGTTGACCAGCACCATGTCCGGGTAGGAAACCCAGAACGGCGCGGGGATCAGGACTTCGTCGCCGTCGTTCAGGGTGGCGGCCAGGCCGTTGAAGATGACCTGCTTGGCGCCGGTGCCCACGATGATGCGGGCCACGGGGTAGTCGACGCCGGTGGCCTCCAGCAACTGGGCGCGCGCGGCGCGGCGCAGGGCCACCGTGCCCTGGGCGGGCGGATACTTGGTTTCGCCGCGCGCCATGGCGGCGGTGGCGGCCTCGCAGATGTGGGCGGGCGTGCCGAAGTCGGGCTCGCCGATGGTCAGGTCGATGATGCGGCGGCCCTGCTCGCGCAGTTCCGCGATGATGGCGCGCGCGGCCACGCTGGGGGACAGCTTGATGCGCTTGATGCGGTCGGCGACGATGCTCACTTGGCGCCTCCCAGTTTCTCGGCCAGGGTCTTTTCGAGCCAGGGCTTGGTGTAGGTGCCGGCGCGCAGCTTTTCCTTGGAGACGGCTTCGTCGGCCTCCTTCTTCTGCGCCAGGGCCAGGACCGCCGCGGCGTGTTCGGCGGGGATCACCACCACGCCGTCGGCGTCGCCGACGATGACGTCGCCGGGATGGACCACCTGCCCGCCCACGCTGACGGGGACGTTGATTTCACCGGGGCCGTCCTTGTACGGGCCCTTGTGGTTGACGTCGCGCGCGAAGCAGCCGAAGTCGCCGGCGGCGAACACGTCGGCGTCGCGCACGGCGCCGTCCACCACGAAACCGACGACGCCGCGGTTGCGGGCGTCCATCATCATCAGTTCGCCCACCAGGGCGTTGGCGGTCTCGCCGCCGCCGTCGACCACGATCACGTCGCCGGCCACGCCCATCGAGATCGCCTGGTGGATCATCAGGTTGTCGCCGGGACGGGTCTTCACCGTCAGGGCCAGGCCGACGATGCGGCGCGCGCCGGCGTGCAGCGGGCGCAGGCCCACGATGCCGTACAGGCGGTTCATGCAGTCGCTGATCTGGGCCGAGCCGAGTTCGGCGTAGCCGGCCAGGACGGCGGCGTCCACGGCGGGGGCCGTGCGGGGGAGTATGCGGAATCCGATGGGAGTCATGGGGCGGTATGCAATGCGGTGCGTGGATGAACAGGCGCATTACAAGGGGCGCGTACCTTATCCGCAAAACGATATAAATTCCCAGGGATCCACGAATTTTATTCGTAGATAGCGGTTTTCAGAGGGGAAAACCGGCCGGGCGCGACTTTTTTTCGCGCTTGTCCGGGCAACGGCCTAGGGAAAATCCCTAGAGGTTGGGACAGGCAAATATCTGGGGCCCGGCTATATGCTCGACCGCCGCAGGCCCCGCAGGGGCACCCATGCGCCGCGCGCGTCGGCGCGCGGGAACCAGCCCTCCCACACCACCGCGGCCCTCGGCGGAAGCGGCGCGGCGGCGAGCGAGTTCAATTGACGTCCGGCATCTTCCCTGCTGGCCGGCGCGGCGCTGGGGAATCGATAGCGCGCCCCGAATGTCCCCGGCGGAAACAGGTCCCGCGGCGTGAATGACGCGAAACGGTTCGTGATGACGTCCAGGACCTCCGGCCCCGATACCGTCATGGTTCCCAACCGGCGTCCGAACTGGAACTCGGCGTGCATGGTGCTGGCCCGTTTCACCGACCAGGACGCCGGCTCCTCGATTCCTTTCATCCATGGCTCCAGGGCGGGGGGGTGCCCCCGGACGCTCAGGTGCTCGGAAAACACCTGATCGAACTCCGCATATTTGCTGACGACGGTGGGAATAAGCGTTCTCGCCAGGCTGGACCCGGCCACCGCGCCGATGACGTCGTTGTTGCGCTCGATATTAAAAATATTGTTGATATTTCTCGCGTTGAACACCATGCCTCGCGGCGGAGAAAACGTGCCCAGAGGTCGCGGAGGAACGACGTCGACATCCATATATATCCCGCCCTTTACGATCAGCGTGGCATATCGCGCAATATCGCTGGCCGCCGCATAGTTCCGGTACGCGCCGTTTTTTTCGCGCAGGAACAAGGCTTCGGCTTTCGTGCCGTCGCCGGGCAAGGCCTGGCCCTTGTCGTTACCGCGATTGCCTGGCATCGATGCTCGCAAGCTTTCGAACACCGAGGAGACGTCGCCGAGGTTTATCCTGGCATCGCCGCCTTCGGGCGGCCTGGAGAAGGCATCCCTGTGCCAATGGGCGAGATAACGATGCAAGGGGTGCCCGGTATCCTGGAGCATGGCGTCGAAGGTCGCAAGAATCGACTTCGGACGATCCGTCCACATATTTATCTTGTAGTCGGGGTTGATGGCCGTCACCAACAATATGTTGGTCATGTGCTCGGCTGAAATAGCCTTCCCCAGCCAGACGTAGTGGATCTGCTTTGGCACCTGCGCCGGCGGAAGTTCAATGGCTTCCCCGCGTGACCCGCCCGGCGAGGCGTCCGCGGATTTCCTGCTTGTGGCCTCTTCCGGGGTCTTGCCGTCGGCCATCGTTCCCGCCCGG
Source organism: Bordetella genomosp. 10 (assembly GCF_002261225.1). Lineage (NCBI taxonomy): Bacteria > Pseudomonadati > Pseudomonadota > Betaproteobacteria > Burkholderiales > Alcaligenaceae > Bordetella > Bordetella genomosp. 10. The sequence goes on along the minus strand of NZ_NEVM01000002.1, from coordinate 391,131 downwards.
TCCCGCAGCGTGACCGGGTTGTTGCGCACCATGCAATAGAGGTTTTGTCCGTTCACGGCGCCGGCGGGGTCCGGGCTTATCCATCGCCCTGTCCAGGGTTGGTAATAGCGCAGGCCGTAGTAGTAGAAGCCGGTGACGTCGCGCTCCTTGCCGGAATAGCGGATGAATTTGTATTTGACTTCGATGTCGGAGCGGGAGGTCAGCACCGACGTGCCGCCGTAGGGGTAGTATTCCTCGCGGGTGATGAGGTTGCCGTCCTGGTCGGTTTCGATCAGGACGGCGTGTTGACGGTCGCTGTATTGGTAGCGCAGTTGCAGGCTGGGGATGTCGGCGGGCTTGGGTGTGCCGTTGGGCCAGTTCAATATCCGCGCGCCGTCGTTTAGCACGATCACTTCCAGTTGTTCTCCCGTGCCGGTGTCGTTGCGCAGCTCCAGACCGGGTAAATAGCGCGCGTCGGTATGGTTCCAAATGCCGCCGGCCTTGCTGCTGCCGTATTTGCGTATCCGTTGGCCGGCGCCGTCGTAGGCGTATTGCTCTCGGTCGCTATTGTTCCAATCGACGCTCAGTCTGTTCGGAGACCGATAGGCGGTCACCACGCAATAAAGCTGGTGCAGCGGCGTCCAGTACATCGGTTGGTTGGGGTTGCCGTCCACGCAGATGTTCTTACCTGCGCCGTCGAAATAGTTGTCGATGTTGTCCGGCGTCGGTCCTTGGTAGTTGGCCGTGCAGACGGCGCGGTTGCTGGCGCGGCTCACGACCACGTTGCGGGTTGGAGGCGTCGCGCCGGTCCAGTCGGCGCTGCCTATCGAGGTGAGATTGCCGCCGAGGTCGTAGGTGTAGGCGCGTGTGTAAGGCCTGTAGTCGGGTGTGGTTGACGGCTTGAAATTGCCGCCGGGCCAATCGGTGCCCTTCGGCGTGCTGTCGACGTAGTTCTCGCGTCCGCTGGCATTGGTGAGTTGATACAGGGCATCGTAGGCGTAGCTGCGGTCGGGCGTGGCGACACGGTTGCGGAAGAAGGTGACCTGTGCGCCGGCGCTGTCGTCGGATAGCGCGGTGACGTTGCCTACACCATCGTAGGTATAGGCCAGGGCCTGGAGGCGCGTCATGCTGCTGCGGACATGGCCTTTGCGGCGCGTATCGATCTGACTTCTGCTCTCCGATATGCGCGACGCCGTAATCGAGACGAGGCGCCCGGTCATCTGTGGTTCGTAGGCGTATGCCACCTGGATTCCGTTAGCATCGCCGCGGGTGTCGATCTCGTCGGCGGCGGTATAGGCGATGGCGGTGGTGACCAACGTGCGATTGCCGCCCTTGGGTGTGACCGCGGTTGAATACTTGCGTCCGGCGCAGTCGTAGGCCGTGTGCTGCTGGTGGCCCTGGGCGTCGGTCTGGGTCAGGACCTGGGCCAGGGCGTTGTGGGTCCAGCACGTGTCGTATGGATCCCGTCCCTCCAGAAGCGACTTGTTGGCGATAAAAGGCGGCTTGTTGTCGCTGACCATCCAGTTGTTGTCGGGGTCGCAGGCAAGCGCCAGGAAGCTGCGGTCTTGCCGCAAGGGCTGCCCCTGTACGCCATAGCCCAGCACGCTCATGTCGAGCAGGCCGGCGGTATCGAAGTGCTGGAGCAGTTGCCCGCGTTGGTTGGCGTTGCGCGGGTCGCCGGCATTGAGCGGATCGTAGGTATCGCCGGGTTGCCCATTTGCCTCGCCATAGAACCACAAGTCGCAGGCGCCGACGTTCCGCATGCCAGCCAGCCCACCCCGCGTAGTGGACGTAGTGGACGTCGTGGAAGCGGCGAACGTCGCAGGCGTGACGGACGTAGAGTACGCAAGCGGCGCAGTGGCGCGGACCCGTTGTACGGGACGGCCCAAAGCATCGTAATACCAGCAGACGGTGATGGCGTTATCCGACCGCAACTGGCTGTCGCGCCCCTGGCTGTAGTGCCAGAACGGCCGCCCGGCGATATCTGCGCAGGCCCTGGACGTACCCGCGTCCGCGCTCACGGTTTCCAGCACCTGCCCCGACAAGGCCGGCGTATGCCGGAAGTTCAGTATCGAACCGCCGAAGAATCGCGGGTCCTGCGACGAAAGCAACTGCCCGAGGGCGTTATGCGTGTAAGCGTCGACGTATTGCGCCGCCACCGCCCCTTCGGCACCACGGTTGTAGCGCAGCGTGCGCACGTCCAGCCCGCGGTTGTCGCGGACCGTGATCTTCGGCGTGCCGGCACACAGGTTGGGCATCGGGCGCGTTTCCAACCCTCTCGCTCGCGCGCGAGGATTCAGGACCAGCACCTGTCAACAGAACAGGCGCCGACGTGCCTTGTATAAAGCAGCCGTAACGACGGCGCCTTTGAAAACGAGCCGCGCCGTTTTGAAAGAGGACATGCCCGCCACGATGCTTCCCGGCATGTCCCCGCGCCACCGCCCTACGCCGGTCAGTCCTTGCCGGCGGGAGGCTGGCCGGCCTCCGGAACCTGGACCTTTTCGACTTCCTCGCCCGCCTCCTCGCCCACGGTGCTGGCCTCCCCGGCGTCGAGCGCGGCGGCGGCCTTGACGACGGCCTCGGCCTCTTCCTCGGCGGCGCGCGCCGGCGTCTTGCGGCGTTCGAAGACGGCCGCGAAGAAGCCGTCGGTGCCGTGGACGTCGGGACGCAACTGGACGTAGGGCCCGGCCAGGATCAGGCCGTCGCAGCGCGCCGTCAGCAAGGCGGCGGCGTCCACGCGCTCGAAGTCCGGATGCGAGGCCAGGAAGATTTCCGCCTGCGCCTCGTTTTCCTCCGGCAGCAGGCTGCAGGTGGCGTAGACCAGGCGGCCGCCGGGGGCGACGCAACGCGCGGCCGACGACAGGATGCGCGATTGCAGCGTGCACAGCTCGGCCAGGGCGTCCGGATGCTGGCGCCACTTGAGGTCGGGATTGCGGCGCAGCGTGCCGATGCCGCTGCAAGGCGCGTCGACCAGCACGCGCTGGGCCTTGCCGGCCAGGCGCTTGACGCGGGTGTCGTTCTCGCCGTCGATGACGACGGGAACCACGTTGGACAGGCCGCTGCGGGCAAAGCGCGGCTTGGCGCGGGTCAGGCGCGCCGCCGATACGTCGAAGGCGTACAGGCGGCCGGTGGAGCGCATCAGCGCGCCCAGCAGCAAGGTCTTGCCGCCCGCGCCGGCGCAGAAATCGATGACCATCTCGCCGCGGCGCGGCGCCACCAGCAGGGCCAGCAACTGGCTGCCCTCGTCCTGGACTTCGATGCCGCCGGATTCGAACAGCGGCCAGCGGTTGACGGCCGGCCGGCCCTGCAGGCGGATGCCCCAGGGCGAATACGCCGACGCCTGCGGCAGGTAGCGGGACTCGGGGCCGTTCTGCATCGCGGCCAGCACTTCGTCGCGGTCGGCCTTCATCGGGTTGACGCGGATGTCCAGGGGCGCCTGCTGGTTCAGGGCCTCGATCAGCGCGTCGGCGTCTTCCAGGCCGCCCAGGCGTTCGTCCAGCCAGTCCGGCAGGCTTTCGCGCACGGCGCGCGGCAGGGAGGCGGGATCGATATTCGCGACGTGGTCCAGCCAGTCGGCCTCGGCCGGCGCCAGGCCGGGCTCCAGCTCCGCGCGGCCCAGCGTCGCCGCCAGGCCCAGCACCGCCAGCCGGCGCGAGGCCGGGCCGACGCCGCTCTCGCCGAACTGGCGGTAGCGGCGCAGGTTGCGCAGCACGTCGAATACCGCCTCGGCGACCTCGGCGCGGTCGCGCGAACCCAGTTCGCGGTGGGCGCGCAGCCAGCGCGACAGCGTCGCGTCGGCCGGCCATGCCCACTGGAGGATTTCTCCCAGCACGTTCTGCACCTGGTCGATGCGCACGCCGGCGATGGACGGAGGGGCGGCGTCCATGCCGCCGGAACGCGGCCCGCGCGCGCCGCGCGAGGCCGGCCGGGCGGCGCCTCCCCGGGAGACGGCTCCCTGGCGCGGACCGGTGGAACGGCGGTTGGAATTTCGCGGATTATTCATGGTGATCCCAGAGGGCGGGCGCGATGCGCGACCCGCAATTCAAAAAATACGGCAACGACGACCGGCAGGCCGGCGGCCGGTCCTATCCGGCGGCCAGCCCGAACAGCCGGTCCGGCTCGCCTCGCACTTCGACCCGGTGGTCGGGGGTCACGCTCACCCGGCCTTCGGCCAGCCAGCGCACCGCCGCCGGGTAGACCCGATGCTCCACCTGGAGCACGCGTTCGGCCAGGGATTCCGGCGTGTCGCCGGCCAGGACGGGCACCCAGCCCTGGGCGATGATGGGACCGTGATCCAGCAGCGGCGTGACGAAATGGACGGTGCAGCCGTGCGCCCTCACCCCCGTCGCCAGCGCCTGGGCATGGGTATGCAGGCCCGGGAAGGCGGGCAGCAGGGACGGATGGATATTGACCAGCCGGCCGGCGTAGTGGTTGACGAAAGTGGGGGTCAGCACCCGCATGAAGCCGGCCAGGATGACGAAATCCGGGGCATAGCGGTCGATTTCCGTGGCCAGGGCGGCGTCGAAGGCCTCCCGGCCATCGTAGTCGCGGTGGTTGACGGCGGCCGTGGGCAGGCCGCGCTCGCGCGCCCAGGCCAGGCCGGCCGCGTCCGGCCGGTTGGCGATGACGGCGACGATGTCGGCCGGCCAGCCCTCGCGCCCGCAGGCGTCGACCAGCGAGCTCATATTGCTGCCGCGCCCGGAGATGAGAATGACGATCCGGCGCCGGCCGGTGTCTGGAGCGGATTGCGCCAAGATAGGACTTCCAGTGAAAACAGTAAGCGGTGGGCGAGGAACAGCCCGGTGCAAAATTGTAAACTCTACGTCGTGAAACCATCGCTGCATATTTTCCGCTCCCTGCCCCCGCCCGCCGCGCGCCGGCCCTGCGCCCTGACCATCGGCAATTTCGACGGGGTCCACCGGGGACATCAAGCCATGCTGGCGCGCCTGCGCGGCATCAGCCTGGAACACGGCCTGACGCCCACGGTCATGACCTTCGAGCCGCATCCGCGCGAGTATTTCGCCAAGCTGAACCAGCGCCCGGAACTGGCCCCGACCCGGATTTCCGGCCTGCGCGACAAGCTGGACGCCCTGGCCCGCGCCGGGGTCGAGCAGGTGGTGGTCGAGCGTTTCAACGCCCGGCTGGCCGACATGGAGCCCGAAACCTTCGTGGAACGCCTGCTGGTGCGCGGCCTGGGCGCGCGCCGGGTGCTGGTCGGGCCGGATTTCCGCTATGGCCGCAAGCGCCGGGGCGACGTCGAGCAACTGGTCGCCGCGGGCGTCCGCTACGACTTCCAGGTGGAAATCCTGGAGGACGTCACCGACACCCACGGCCACCGTATTTCCAGTTCCGAGGTGCGCACGGCCCTCGCCGTCGGCGACCTGGCCCGGGCCGGCGACCTGCTGGGCCACGCCTACCACCTGAGCGGCCACGTCATCCACGGCCAGAAACTGGGCCGCACCCTGGGATTCCCCACCCTGAACCTGCGCGTGGCCGAGCGCTGCGCCGCCCGCTCCGGGATCTACGTGGTGCGCGTGCACGGCCTGGCCGACCGCGCCCTGCCCGCCGTCGCCAGCCTGGGCGTGCGCCCCACCGTCCAGGACCACGGCCGCGTGCTGCTCGAAGCACACCTGCTCGACGAGCGCGTGGACGCATACGGTAAACTCGTGCGGGTTGAATTCCTGCACAAGCTGCGGGACGAAGAAAAGTTCCCCGATCTCCCCACCCTGACCGCCGCCATCGCCGACGACGCGCGTAATGCACGCGCCTATTTTGCCGTTCATGGACTCTAAAAAGACCCTCAACCTTCCCGACACCTCCTTCCCCATGCGGGGCGACCTCGCCAGGCGCGAGCCGGCCTGGATCGCCGAATGGGAGGAGAACCGCGTCTACCAGGCCATCCGGGCCGCCAGCAAGGGCCGCCCGCGCTTCGTGCTGCACGACGGCCCCCCCTACGCGAACGGCGATATCCACATCGGTCACGCGGTCAACAAGATCCTGAAGGACATCATCGTCAAGAGCCGCAACATGGCCGGCTACGACGCGCATTACGTGCCCGGCTGGGACTGCCACGGCATGCCCATCGAGATCCAGATCGAGAAGAAGTACGGCAAGAACCTGCCGGTGGCCGAGATGCAGTCGAAGGCGCGCGCCTACGCGCTGGAGCAGATCGACCGCCAGAAAAAGGACTTCAAGCGCCTGGGCGTGCTGGCCGACTGGGACCGTCCCTACATGACCATGCGCCATGCCAATGAGGCCAACGAGATCCGCGTGCTCGGCCACATCATGGAAAAGGGCTACGTGTTCCGTGGCCTGAAGCCGGTCAACTGGTGTTTCGACTGTGGCTCGGCGCTGGCCGAAGCCGAGGTCGAGTACGCCGACCGCGTCGACCCGGCGGTCGACGTGGCCTTCCGCTTCGCCGACAAGGACGCCCTGGCGCGCGCCTTCGGCCTGCCGCAAGTGGAAGACGGCGCCATCGTCATCTGGACCACCACGCCCTGGACCATCCCGTCGAACCAGGCGTTGAACCTGCATCCGGAAATCGAGTACGCGCTGGTGCGCGCGACGCCCGCGCCGGCCAACGGCCCGCTGCTGCTGCTGGCGCGCGAACGGGTCGAGGCCTGCCTGCAACAGTGGGGCCTGCAAGGCGAAGTCATCGCCACCGCGCCGGGCGCCAAGCTGGACGGCATCGTCTTCAAGCATCCGCTGGCGCACGTCGACCCCGGCTACGACCGCGTGGCGCCCGTCTACCTGGGCGACTACGTCACGGCCGACTCCGGCACCGGCGTGGTCCACTCGGCGCCGGCCTACGGTATCGAGGACTTCGTGTCCTGCAAGGCGCACGGCATGCGCGACGAAGACATGCTGAGCCCCGTCATGGGCGACGGCCGCTACGCCCCCGGCCTGCCGCTGTTCGGCGGGCTGTCGATCTGGGACGCCAATCCCAAGATCATCGAGGCGCTGCGCGAGGCCGGCTCGCTGATGCACGTCGAAAAGCACAAGCATAGCTACATGCACTGCTGGCGCCACAAGACGCCCATCATCTACCGGGCCACCAACCAGTGGTTCGCGGGCATGGACGTCGAGCCGAAGGACGGCGGCCCCACCCTGCGCGAATCGGCGCTGGCCGGCATCGACGCCACCGCCTTCTATCCCGCCTGGGGCCGCGCCCGCCTGCACGCCATGATCGCCAACCGGCCGGACTGGACGCTATCGCGCCAGCGCCAGTGGGGCGTGCCCATGGCCTTCTTCGTGCACAAGGAAAACGGCACGCTGCATCCGCGCACGCTCGAACTGCTGGAGCAGATCGCGCAGCGCGTCGAAGAAGGCGGCATCGAGGCCTGGCAATCGCTGGATGCGCGCGAGCTGATCGGCGACGACGCGGATCTCTACGAAAAGAGCCATGACACGCTGGACGTGTGGTTCGACTCCGGCAGCACCCATGCCACCGTGCTGGGCGGCAAGGACGGGGCCTACAAGGGCATGCACAGCGAAGAGCTGGGGTGGCCGGCGGACCTGTACCTGGAAGGTTCGGACCAGCATCGCGGCTGGTTCCATTCCTCGCTGCTGACCGGCTGCATGCTCTACGGCCAGCCGCCCTACAAGGCGCTGCTGACGCACGGCTTCGTGGTCGACGGCCAGGGCCGCAAGATGAGCAAGTCGGTCGGCAACGTCATCGCGCCGCAGAAGGTCTCCGATTCCCTGGGCGCGGAAATCCTGCGCCTGTGGGTGGCGTCGACCGACTACTCGGGCGAACTGTCGATCTCCGACGAAATCCTCAAGCGCGTGGTGGAGAGCTATCGCCGCATCCGCAACACACTGCGCTTCCTGCTGGCCAACGTCGCCGATTTCGACGCCACGGCCGACGCCGTGCCCTACGCCGAGCTGACGGAAATCGACCGCTACGCGCTGGCGATGACGGCGCAGATGCAGGCCGAGGTGCTGGCCAACTACGAGAATTTCGACTTCCACCCGGCGGTTTCCCGCCTGCAAACCTTCTGTTCCGAGGACCTGGGCGCCTTCTACCTGGACATCCTCAAGGACCGCCTCTACACCACCGGCAAGGCCAGCAAGGCGCGCCGCTCGGCCCAGACCGCCCTGGTGGAGATCACCCAGGCGCTGATCAAGCTGATGGCGCCCATCCTGTCCTTCACGGCGGAAGAAGCCTGGAAAGTGCTGGTCGATTCGGCGCTGAAGCACCAGGCCGACGCCGCCCGCACCACCATCTTCACCGAGGTCTTCCACCTGCTGCCGCCGCTGGCCGAGGGCGACACGCTGCCGGCCAAGTGGGCGCGCCTGCGCGCCATACGCGCCGACGTCCTGCGCAAGCTGGAGGAAGTGCGGACGGCCGGCAACATCGGCTCCTCGCTACAGGCCGAAGTCGACATCGACGCGGCGGGCGAAGACCTGGCGCTGCTGCGCAGCCTGGGCGACGACCTGCGCTTCGTGCTGATCGTCTCGCGCGCCGACGTCCACGAAAGCGCCGACGAGCTCGATATCCGCATCACGCCGTCGACGCACGCCAAGTGCGAACGCTGCTGGCACTACCGCGCCGACGTGGGCACCGACAAGGCGCATCCGCTGATCTGCGGCCGCTGCGTCAGCAACCTGTTCGGCGCCGGAGAGAAACGCGACCATGCCTGACGCCACGCCGCAGCCGTCCGCCGGCCGGAACCCGGGCCTGGCCGAATCCCAGGGCCGCCCGCGCGGCCGGGGCCTGGGATTCTGGCTGGCGATCGCCCTGGCCATCATCGTCCTGGACCAGGCGACCAAGCTCTACCTGGACCAGGCCCTGACCTATGCCCAGCGCATCAACGTCCTGCCGGTCTTCGACCTGACCCTGGTCTACAACCAGGGGGCGGCGTTCAGCTTCCTGGCCAGCCAGCCGGGATGGCAGCGCTGGTTCTTCACGGCGCTGGGCATCGTCGCGGCGCTGGTGATCGGTTTCATCCTGCGCCGCACGGCGGGCCGCCAGCCGCGCCTGTCCCTGGCCCTGGCCATGATCCTGGGCGGCGCCCTGGGCAACGTGATCGACCGCGTGGCCTACGGCCACGTCATCGACTTCCTGCTGTTCTACTGGAAGGACTGGTACTACCCGGCCTTCAACCTGGCCGACGTCGGCATCACCTGCGGCGCAATCCTGCTCGTCCTGGACGAGCTGCTGCGGATGCGCAAGCCCAAGGCCGCCTGAAATCCCCCCGGTCCGTCACGCGCCCGCGCGCGGGCGGATCAGGGTCTCCCGCAGCCATTCCATGAACAGGACCGTCGCGCTGCGGTGGGCGGTGCGCTGCGCGCTGATGGCGTAGTAATCCAGGTCGTCCCTGGCCTCCCCCGACCACAGGCGCACGAGCACGCCGCGCGCCAGCGCGTCCGCGACCAGCGACATGCGCGCCACCGTGACGCCCTGCCCCGCCTCCAGCGCGGACAGCAGGGTCGTGGAGTCGTTGAACTTCAAGACGGCATGCTCGTTCACGAACGCGGCCTGCGCGTTGCATCGATTCCATTGTTCGACATAGTCGCGCTCCACGTTGCGGAAGACGAGATGCCCGGCGACGTCGCCGGGCTCGCCGCCGCGCAAGGCCTGCGCGACGGCGGGCGCGCACACCGGAATCAAGCCGTCTTCCGACAAGCGCAGCGCGTCGTACCCGGGCCAGTTGCCGTCTCCCAGCCGCACGGAAATATCCGCGCCCGAGGCTTCGATATCCGCGTAGTAGCGGTGCACGTCGATGCGCACGTCGATCCATGGATGGGCGCGGACGAAATCGCCCAGCCGGGGCGCCAGCACGCGCTCGGCGTAGCTGCGCGCGGCGGAAACCACCAGCGTCTGCCGCTCGACGTCGAGCACCAGCCGGCCCAGGCCTTCGTTGAGCAGTTCGAAGGAGCGCCGCGTGAAGTCGTACAGCAGTTCGCCTTCCTGCGTGAACTTCAAGCCTCGCGAATTGCGTTCGAACAGGGCCACGCCCAGGTGATCCTCCAGCGCCTTGATCTGGCGGCTCAATGCGCTCTGCGTCAAGGACAGGCTTTCCGCCGCGCGGACCTGGTTCAGATGCCGCGCCACGGTGTCGAACACCAGCAGGGAACGCAGGGAGGGCATGCGCTGTAGCGGGAAGGTATTCGAGGAACGCATATCAGGCACCGTCTTTATTCATTGGCCGCCGAAACGGGGCAAGCCTATTGTTGATCCCCGCGCCGCCCACCGGGCCGCGCGCCATGAAAAACACCGGGGAACCCTGCATATGAAAGCCATGAATTTTGGACCCATCTGGCGTCTGGTCAAGAAAACGGCGTTGATCGCCGGCCTCGCGGCCTCGCTGAACGCGCATGCCGACGACTATCCCAGCCGGCCCGTCAATCTGATTGTGCCCTACTCCGCCGGCGGCAGCTCCGACGCGGTGGCCCGCCTGATCGGCCAGAAAATGGGCGAGGAGCTGAAGCAATCGTTCATCGTCGAGAACCGCGCGGGCGCCGGCGCCACCATAGGCACGGCATACGCGGGTCGGCGCGGGCAGGAGGGCTATACCCTGCTGCTCGCGGACAATGCCCAGGCCGTCGCGCCGGCCATGTTCAGCCAGCTTTCCTACGACGCGGTCAAGGACTTCTCCATGGTCGGCTTCATCGGCGATTCGCGGGTCATGCTGTTCGCCAGCAAGTCGTCCGGCATCGCGTCGCTGCGCGACCTGCTGCAAAAAGCGAAGGCGCAGCCCGGCAAATTCTCCGTCGGCACGGGCCAGGGCTCGCCCAGCCATCTCATGACGGAGCTCTTCCAGGCCCGGGCGGGCGTCAAGCTGCAAGTCATTCCCTACAAGGGCGCCTCCGCCGCGCTGGCCGACCTGATGGCCGGGCACATCGACCTGGTGCTCTCCAACCCCGCTTCCGGCGCCGCGTACAGCGCCAGCGGCAAGATCGCGGTGCTGGCCCAATCCGGCGCGAAACGCGACGCCCGCTTCGCCGAGGTGCCGACCTTCGCCGAGTCCGGCGTCGCCAACTTCGAGGCCAGCTACTGGTTCGCGCTGCTCGCGCCCAGCGATATTCCCGGGCCGGCGCTGGACACGCTGAAGACGGCGCTACAGGCGACGCTCAAGGATGCGTCCGTCCACCAGAAACTGGACGAACTGGGTATCGACGCCCTGGATCCCCGCACGGCCGGCGGCATGGAGAAAGTGCAGGCCGAGAGCGCCTTGTGGAAGAACGTGGTTTCCACCTCCGGCATCGTGACGAACTGATTTCACGGGCGGCGCGGATCCGGCCGGCAATCCGGCCGGCCGTTCCGCCTGCCCCTCATCCCTTCCCTCCGCTCAACCGCACACCCCATGCCGTTCATGAACCATCCCGCCCAAGACACGCAAGACATCCCGCACGCGCCCACCTTCGAACAAACCCGGCACAGGTTTCCGGGCGCGCTCGACAAGGTCTACATGGACGTCGCCAGCCGCGGCCTGATCCTGGGCAGCGCCAGGGACCTGGCCGCCCGGCACCTGCAAGACCGCATCGAAGGCATCGCGGACAAGAAACATTACTTCGCGCTGGTCGAAGCCGCGCGCGGGAAATTCGCGCGGCTCATCGGCGCCGACGCGGACGAGATCGCCATTACGAAGAACGTTTCCGAAGGACTCAATATCGTCGCCGGCGCGCTGGCGTGGGAAAGCGGCGATGAAGTGGTGCTTTGTTCGGCGGTCGAGCACCCCAACAACATCTATGCCTGGCGCAACCTGGAGGCCCGCGGCGTCATCGTGACGGACCTGCCCGCCGACGGCGGCGCCTTTCCCACCGCGGCCGCCCTCGAACATCTGTCCCGCCCCGGCCGCGCCCCGAAGGTCATGACGGTCTCCGGCACCTCGTTCAAGCCGGGCTTCCGGGCCGACCTGGAGGCCTTGTCCCGCGCCTGCGAGCAGCGCGGCACCCTGTTCGTCGTGGACGCGGCGCAGTCCGTGGGCATCGCGCACCTGGACGTGGCCGCCCAGCCCATCGGGGCGCTCGCGGCGAGCACGCAGAAAGGGCTTTGCGCCTTGTACGGCATGGGTTTCCTGTACGTGCGGCGCGCCTGGGCGGACAGGATGCGGCCGCAGGGCCTGGCGCGCTTCGGCGTCGACATCGTCGCGCAGCACGAGGCCGATTACGATCCCGGCGCCATCCGCTACCGCGACGCCGCGCTGCGCTTCGACCTGGGCAACTACAACTTCCTGGCCGCCGCGCTGGTGGGGGAAAGCCTGGACCTGCTGCTGTCGCACGGGACGCGGCGCATCGACGATTACGTGACGGGCCTGTCCAGGCGCCTGGCGGATGGCCTGCAAGAAGCGGGCGCCGCCGTCGTGCGCCATGCGAGCGCCCGGCCGTCGAACATCGTCTGCGTCGATTTCCGGGGCGACGCGCGGCGCGCGGCCGGCGTCCTCGACGGCCTGAAAGCGCGCAAGGTCCACGCCACGGTGCGGGGCAGCCTGCTGCGCTACTCCTTGCACCTCTACAACAACCAGGACGACGTCGACGCCGCGGTGGCCGCCACCCGCGCCGCCCTGGCCGACACCGGCGGCCACCGGCCCTAGCAAGCACCCCTGTGGTGCGGCGCCGCGGATTTGACGGATAATTGACCTCTTACCATCCTCCGTCCCCGTCGGCGCCCCATGCAAGATCTTGCCCAAAAACGCATTGTCCTCGGCCTCACCGGCGGCGTCGCCTGCTACAAGATCGCCGAGCTCGTCCGCCGCATGACCGAGCAAGGCGCCACCGTCGACGTGGTCATGACGGAGGCCGCCACCCAGTTCATCACGCCGGTGACCATGCAGGCCTTGTCCGGCCGGCCGGTCTTCGTCAGCACCTGGGACGCGCGCATCGCCAACAATATGCCGCACATCGACCTGAGCCGCGGCGCGGACGCCATCCTGGTCGCGCCCGCCAGCACCGATTTCATGGCCAAGCTGGCGCACGGCATGGCGGACGACCTGCTGTCCACGCTATGCGTGGCCCGCGCCTGTCCCCTCCTCGTGGTGCCGGCCATGAACCGGGAAATGTGGGCCAACCCCGCCACCCAGCGCAACGCCGCGCAACTGGTCGAGGACGGCATCGCCATCCTCGGCCCGGCGGCGGGCGACCAGGCGTGCGGCGAAATCGGCGACGGCCGCATGATCGAGCCCCATGAAATCCTGGCGGACCTCATCGCCTTCTTCCAGCCCAAGCCCCTGGCCGGCAAGCGCGTGCTGCTCACCGCCGGGCCCACGGTCGAGCCCATCGACCCGGTGCGGGTCATCAGCAACCGGTCCTCCGGCAAGACGGGCTACGCGCTGGCGCGCGCGGCGCGCGAAGCCGGCGCCCAGGTCACCCTGGTCAGCGGCCCGACCTCCCTGCCCGCGCCGCGCGGCGTCGACCTGTACCCCGTGCAGACCGCGCGGCAAATGCACCAGGCCGTCATGGCCCAGGCGCGCCAGGTCGATCTCTTCATCGCCGTGGCCGCGGTGGCGGACTGGCACGTCAGGAACGCCGCCGCGCAGAAGATGAAGAAGACCGAAGGCGGCGCCGGCGCGCCGGTGCTGGAATTCGAGCCGAACCCCGATATCCTCGCCGACGTCGCGCGCCTGGAGGGCGGCCCGTGGTGCGTGGGCTTCGCGGCGGAGACCGAAAACCTCTCCGAATACGCCCAGGCCAAGCGCAAGCGCAAGAACATCCCCCTGCTGGTCGGCAACCTCGCGCACGAGGTCATGGATGCCGACGACACCCGCCTGGTGCTGTTCGACGAGCAAGGCGAACATGCCCTGCCCGCCGCCGGCAAGCTGGACGCGGCGCGGCGGTTGATCGCGGAAATCGCGACACGCCTGCCGCGCTGAGGCGCCGGTCGCGCAGGCACGGTCATGCGGACATGGTTGTATGACACACCCATATGGTTGTATCCTGCAACTTTCCGCCTAAGCGCGTCTACGAAATGGCTACCGATCCTTCCCTGGTCGAGGAAATCCGCGCCGTCTCTCGCACGATGGTGCGGGAATTCGGCTTCATGGGCGGCAACTTCGCCGGCACCGACCTCTCGCCGTCCGCCGTGCATGCCCTGATCGAGATCGAACGGGGCGGCGTCACGGCCCGCGACCTCGGCGCCTGCCTGCGGCTGGAAAAATCCAGCGTCAGCCGGATGCTGCGCAAGCTGGTGGAGGCCGGCGACGTGCGGGAAGCCGCCGGCAAAGACGATGGCCGCGTCAAGCTGCTGTCCCTGACCGCGGCCGGCAGGAAGCGCGTGGCCGCCATCCACGGCTTTGCGCGCGCCCAGGTCGTCAGCGCCCTGGAACGCCTGCAACCCGGCGAGGGCCGCGCCGTGCTAGAGGGGATGCGTCTTTACACCCAGGCCCTCGGCGCTGCCACGGACGGAGCCGGCGCCGCCCCGGCCATCGAAGTCGTTCGTGGATACAGGCCCGGCCTCATCGCGCGTATCACGGACATGCACGCGCGCTATTACGCGCGGGAATCGGGCTTCGGCCAGCGTTTCGAGTCGGTGGTGGCGAGCGGGCTGGCGGACTTCTGCAATCGCCTGGGGAACCCGCGGAACGCGATCTGGACGGCCCGCCGGCATGGCGACATCGTCGGCTCGGTGGCGATCGACGGCGAGGACATGGAGGCGGACATCGCGCACCTGCGCTGGTTCATCGTCGACGACGACGCGCGCGGCGGCGGCGCCGGACGGAAATTGCTGGACGCGGCCCTGGCCTTTTCCGACGCGAGCGGCTACGCCGAAACCCATCTATGGACCTTCGCGGGCCTGCACGCCGCGCGCCACCTCTATGAAACCCGGGGCTTCGCGCTGGCGGAGGAACGCCCCGGCGCGCAATGGGGCAAGGAAGTCCTGGAACAGCGTTTTACGAGGCCCCGCCCCTGAACGGTACGCCTTCATGCACCGGGCGCGCCGGTCCCCTGCTGCCGGTCCCCTGCTTATTGCGGTTCGATGCCCGCCGCGCGGATCATCTCCGCCCATTGCCGGGTGTCGGCTTCGACGCGGGCGGTAAGGGCATCGGGCGCGAGGAAGGACACCATGGTGCCCGGCGCGGCCTCGATCTGCTTGCGCACGTCGTCCTGCTTCAAGGCCTGCGCCAGGCTGGCCGCCAGCTTTTGCACGATGGCGGGCGGCGTCCCGGCCGGCGCGAACAGCGCGTTCCATCCCGTCGGGATGGAAAAACCGGGCAGGCTTTCGCTGATCGAGGGCAAGTCCGGCAGCGCGGGCGCGCGCTTATCGGCCAGGATCGCCAATCCCTTGATCTGCCCGTTCTTGATGTACGAATAGGCGACGGGCAGGTTGAGGATCATCAGGTCCACCTGGCCGCCCAGCAGATCCGTCAAGCCCAGCGGCTCGCCGCGATAGGGAACGTTCAACACCTTGACGCCCGCCTTCTTGCCCAGCATCGCGGCCGCCACCTGCGCCGTCGCCGTGCCGGTGGCGATGCTCATCGTCGCGCCGCGTTTGCGTGCATCGGCGAGCGTCGCCGCCAGGTCGCCGCTGGCGTAACCCTTGCGCGCCACCAGCACCGCGGGAATCTCCGCCACCATCCCTATCGGCGCGAAATCCTTTTCCGGCGCGTAGTTCAGTTGCTTGAACAGGCTGGGATTGATCGCATTGATCGAATTGGTGCCCATGAGCAGGGTGTAGCCGTCAGGCTTCGCCCGCGCCACGTAAATGGCCCCGACCGCCCCATTGGCGCCTGGCTTGTTCTCGACCACGACGGACTGCCCCAGGTCCCGCCCCATCTTCTCGCCGACGACGCGCGACAGCGTGTCCGAGATGGAGCCCGGCGGAAAGCTGGACACGATATAGATGGGCTTGGCCGGATAATTCGACTGGGCCGTCGCGGCCCCCACCGGCAGGGCGACGACCGCCGCCGCGGCCAGCATGGCCAGCCGTTTGGTAAAAGTACGCACTTCAGTTGTCTCCTCGTTTGACCCGCGTCTACGCGGTTGTAGCAGTGATTATCCATCCATGCCGCCGGCCGGGGGAATCGGCCCGGCGGGGCAAGGCTCGCGCGCGGCAGGGTCGAGGATCAGCGCCCATGGTGCGCGGCGAGAATGCGCTCGCCGATGTAGAGATCCTGCAAGGCAATGCCGGAGCTGTCGAATAGCGTGATCTCCTCATCGGATTGCCGCCCCGGCGCCGTGCCGGCCAGGACGCGCCCCACGGCGGTAAGCGGCTTGTCGCCCGCGGCGATCGGCCCCGCCAGATGCTGCAATTCGCCGATGCGCGTGGACTGCTCCGGCAGGTCGCAGAACAGCGACGCACGCTCCAGCAAGGCCACCGGCGCCTCCTGTTTGCCCTGGGAATCCGCGCCCATGGTCGACACGTGGGCGCCGGGACGCACCCAGGCCGCCTCGAACAGCGGCGCGCGGGAAGGCGTGGCGGTGACGATGATGTCGGCCGCGCGGCAGCCCTCCTCCGCCTCCGCCAAGGTCGCGCGCAGCCCATGCCTGGCCAGCCGCTCGACGAAGATCCGCGCCTCCTCGGCATCGCGGTTGACGACGCGGATTTCCTCGATCGGCCGGATGCGCGCGAGCGCGAGACATTCATAGCCCGCCTGGTTCCCCGCGCCGAATACGGTGAGGCATCTGGCGTCCGGCCGCGCCAGGGCGTCGACGGCCACGGCGTCGGCGGCGGAGGTGCGGTAGGCGTTGACCACCCCGGCTTCGATGACCGCCGTGATACGCCCCACCGATTGATCGAAGATCACGATGATGGAGTTGTGGCTCGGCATGCCCAGCGCTTTGTTCGACGGCCAGTTGAAACCCATCTTGACGCCCGCCGTGGCGCGAGTGGCCCCCGCCTTGACCGAAAAGCGATTGGCCCGGTCGGAACCATGCGCGATGACGGCGGGAAACACCACGCTGTCGGGATCGGCCGCGGCAATCAACGCGTCGCGGATGGCGTCATAGGCCAGCTCGTGGGAAATCAGTTCGGCGGAACGCGCCTCGGGGATGAATTCCATGCGTACTCTCGCAGATAGGGCTAGGGAAACTTCAATCCGGCGCGCGGCCGTAGGTGTCGCGATAGCGTCGCGCGTACAAGGGCCAGACTTCAGGATTGACCAGGCGCGCCGGCCGGCCGCCATTTAAAAGGTCGACGATCTGCTCGGCCCCCATTGCGGCGACGTTGCGCCGGCCTTCGTGGGTGACGCCGGCGGTATGGAAGGTCGCCACCACGTTATCCAGGGCCAGGAGCGGATGGTCCAGGGGCGGCGGTTCCGGCTCCCAGACGTCCAGGCCGGCGCCCGCAAGATGGCCGCCGGCCAGCGCCGCGTGCAGCGCGCCCTCGTCGTGGATGCCGCCGCGCGCCGTGCTGATGAACAGCGCGCCGGGCTTCATGGCGGCGAAAGCGGCCGCATCGAACATGCCCTGGGTGGCGGCGTCCCGCGGGCAGTGCAAGGAGACGATGTCGGACACCCGCAGCAAGGTCGAGAAGTCCACCGCGCGGGCGCCGCGCGCCTCGACCTGCGCCGTGCTCAGCAAGGGATCGAAGGCGAGCACCTGCATGCCGAAGGCGCGCGCCAGCGCCGCGGTTCGCGTGCCTGCGTGACCGATGCCGACCAGGCCCAGCACCTTGCCGCCTATCTCGTGCCCCATCACCGATTCGCGCGAAAAACCGCGCAAGCCGCGCAGCTTGCGGTCGGACTCGGCGATGCGGCGCGACACCGCGATCATCAGGCCCAGGGCATGCTCCGCGACGGCGGCGGCATTGCCGCCGGCCTGGTTGACCACCACGACGCCGGCGCGCGTGCAGGCCTGCACGTCGACGGTGTCGTGGCCGGCGCCGCCGGAAGAAACGCAAAGCAGGCCGGGGCACTGGCGCAACAAGGGTTCATCGGCCAGCCAGTGCGCGGGCAGCTCGTTGCGCGCGGGCGAGACGTGATAGACGCGCGCCTCGCGCAGCAGCGCCCAGGCGTCTTCCCGAGCGCCCCGCACGGCGGCGACGCGCAGGGATATCTCCGGGTCGCGGGCCAGGCCCGCGTCGAAGGCGGGATCGATCCATAGATCGAAACGAACGACGAGTTTGCTTGCAGCCACTTCCTGTCTCCTGATTCCCCGCGGCCGGTTCCCTACGGGGGAACTCGGCTCGGCGGGTCGTGGGCAAGTCAGCCGGCGCGCAGCACGCGCCCGATCGCGTCGACGACGCGATCGATGTTGCCGTCGTTCAGCGCGGCCACGCAGATGCGCCCCGTATCCAGGGCATAAATCCCGTCCTCGGTCCGCAACCGCCCTATTTCCTCGGCGCCCAGCCCGGAATACGAGAACATGCCCTTCTGGTCGACGATGAACTGGAACGAACGCCCGGGCGCCCTGCTCGCCAGGCCTTGCGCCAGCCGCAGGCGCATGTCCCGGATTCGCGTGCGCATGGATTCGAGCTCGTCCTCCCACGACCGCCGCAGGGCCGGCGTTTGCAACACCGTCTCGACGATGGCGGCGCCGTGCGTGGGAGGATTGGAATAGTTGGTGCGCACCAGCCGCTTGGCCAGGGCCTCGACGCGAGGCGTGTCCGCGGGGTCGGCGCAGACGATGGTCACGGCGCCGACGCGCTCGCCATAGAGTGAAAACGATTTGGAGAAAGAGCTGGCGACGAAGAAGTCGCGCCCGGCCTCGGCGAAAAGCCGCACGGCCAACGCGTCCTCGGCCAGCCCGTCGCCAAAGCCCTGGTAGGCGATGTCGACAAAGGGCGTCAGCTTGCGCTCGGTGCAGACGTCCACGATCGTGCGCCACTGCGCCGCATCGAGATCGTTGCCGGTGGGATTGTGGCAGCAGGCATGCAGGACCACGATGCTGCCCTGGGGCAGGCGCCGCAGGAAGTCCACCATGGCGTCGAATCGCACGGCATGAGCGGCGGGGTCGTAGTACGGATACTCCACCACGGGAAAACCGGCCGCCTCGAATAGCGCGCGGTGATTCTCCCAACTGGGCGCGCTGATCGCGACGGTGGCGTCGGGCGCGATACGCTTGAGCACGTCCGCGCCTATTTTCAGGGCGCCGGTGCCGCCCACGCTTTGCAGGGTCGTCGCGCGCCGGGTCCGGACGACTTCCGAATCCGCGCCGAACAGCAAGGCCTGCACGCCCTGCCGGTAGCCGGGAGTGCCCTCGATCGGACGATAATTCTTGGGCCGTCCCTGGGCGACCCAGTCGTCCTCGGCCTGACGGACCGCGCGCAGGACCGGAATGCGGCCCTCGGCGTCGGTATAGACGCCGACCACCAGGTTGAGCTTGCGATCGCTCGGGTCGGCGTTGTAGGCCTCGAACAGCCGCATGATCGGATCCAGCGGCGCGCTGGGTATGCCCGAAAAAAGTTCGCTCATCGTTCGTCTCCTTGAATTGTTCAAACCGGCATGATCAAGCCGGCTCAAGCCGCGGCAACGGGCATCGCCAGCAGCGTGGACAGGCGCGCGAGGTCGACGTTGCCGCCGCTGATCACCACCCCCACCCGCTTGCCCCGCACGGGCAGCCGGGCCGCCAGCAAGGCGGCCAGCGGCATGGCGCCGGTGGGTTCGACCACCAGCTTCATGCGTTGCGCGAAGAATTGCAGGGCGGCGACGATCTGGTCGTCGTCCACCGTCACCACGTCGTCGACCAAGGCCCGCATCACCTCGAAATTGAGGGCGCCGACGTGCGTCGCCAGCGCGCCCTCGGGCAGGCCGCGCGGCGGCGCGATGCGCACGATCCTGCCCGCCCGCAAGGATTGCAGGCCGTCGTCGCCGGCCGTGGGTTCCACGCCGACGACGCGGCAGTCCGGCAGCAGCCCGCGCGCCGCGACGGCCGTGCCGGACAGCAGGCCGCCGCCGCCGAGACTGGCGATGACGATGTCCAGGCCGGGCGCGTCCTCCAGCAACTCCAGCGCGGCGGTGCCCTGTCCGGCGACGATGGCGGGATCGTCATACGGCGGGATCATGGTCAGGCCGCGCTCGGCGCATAGCCGGCGTCCCAGCTCGTCGCGGTCCACCTCGAAACGGTCGTAGAAAATGACCTCGGCGCCGTAGCCGCGCGTGGCGTCGACCTTGGCCCGCGCCGAATCGTGCGGCATCAGGATCAGCGCGGGCGCGCCGAGCAGCCGGGCGCTCAAGGCCGTGGCCTGGGCATGGTTGCCGGACGAATACGTCAGCACGCCCGCTTGCCGTTGCGCCGCGGTCAATTGCGATATGGCGTTGTAGGCGCCGCGGAACTTGAACGCGCCCATGCGCTGGAATTGCTCGCACTTGAAAAAGACTTGCGCGCCCAGCCGTTCATCGAGAGTCGCCGACGTCAGCACCGGCGTGCGATGCGCCACCCCGGCCAGGGTTGCGGCGGCCGTGCGCACGTCCGCGAGGGAAGGTATGGTCATGGAGGCTCCGGAACTCAGATATTGGCGAGCAGGCCGCCGTCCACGCGCAATTGCGTGCCGGTGACATAAGAGGCGCCGGCGCTGGCGAGGAATGCGACGGCGTGCGCGTACTCCTCCGGCGTCCCGTAGCGGCCCGCCGGAATCGAGGCCATGCTCTGGGCGGCGACGTCGTTCGCGCTCATGCCGTCCCGCTTGGCCTTGGCCTCGTCGAGGAAGCGCACGCGTGGCGTCGCGACGCGGCCCGGGACCACCACGTTGACCGTCACGCCGTCGGACGCCACTTCGCGCGCCAGCGTCTTGCTCCATCCGACCAGGGCCAGCCGCAGCGCGTTGGATACCGCGAGATTGGGGATGGGCGCCACCACGCCCGAAGAGGCGCTGGTGACGA
This sequence comes from Bordetella genomosp. 10, assembly GCF_002261225.1. Lineage (NCBI taxonomy): Bacteria > Pseudomonadati > Pseudomonadota > Betaproteobacteria > Burkholderiales > Alcaligenaceae > Bordetella > Bordetella genomosp. 10. Next base: position 370,453 of record NZ_NEVM01000002.1, on the reverse strand, counting down.
TGCGCCCCCAGCGGCGTTCGCGCATGCCGGGCAACACCTTGGCGGTGATGGCCATGACGGACAAGGCCATGGCGCGAAACTGCTGTTCCCACACGTCCTCTTGGCACACGTGCGCGGGCGACAGCGCGGGCCCGCCCGTGTTGTTGAACAGGATATCGACAGGCCCCAGCGCGGCCTCGATGGCGGCGAGATGCTCGTCGATCCGGTCGACCGCGGACAGGTCCCACACGCGCGCGGCGACGGGGACGCCCGTTTCGGCCAGCCGCGCCCGCGTGGCGTCCAGCGCATCGGCATTCACGTCGGCCAGCGCGATGCGTACGCCTTCGCGCGCCAGCGCGAGGCACACCGCCGACCCAAGCCCGCCGCCGGCGCCGAGCACGAGGGCGGTCTTGCCCTTGATTCCAAGATCCATCGTGGTTTCCTTGTGATGGGTTGATGAACCGCGCGCCGGCGGGGCCGGCGCCGCGTTTCCGAGGGGCGCGCTATTCGGCCGCCACGGGATATGCCTCGATCACGCCCGCCTCGCCCGCGTCGCGCAGCTTGCGATCCAGCCGATCCAGCAGCAGGCCGAGCTCGGCGTGGTCGTCCGCGTCCAGCGCGGGACCGGGCGCCCGCACGCGGGCCGACGCAATCAGGCCGCGCCGGCGGAAGATTTCCTTGCGGATGGCCAATCCGATGCCGGGCTGCTGCTCATGGCGGACCAGCGGCAGGAACAGGTCATAAAGATCCTCACCCGCGGCGGCCTCTCCCACGGAGAAACGCCGGCATACCTCCACCAGCATTTCGGGAAAGGCCACGCCGGTGTTGGCGCCATCGGCGCCGCGATGCAGCTCCTGCGGCAGGTGGATGCCGCTGTTGCCCACGAGGATGCTGACGCGCCCGCGCCGGCCTTCCGCCTCCTGCGCGCGCAAGCGCGAGATCTTGCGCAGCGCGGAGGACTCCTCGTGCTTGACCACCTTGATGCCCGGATGGCGCTCGATCAGGGCGCCGAGTGTGCCCGCGGACAGGAACACCCCCGTGTGCTGCGGATAGTCCTGCAGCGCCACTGGCGTCGCTTCGCCGATGCGGCGGGTCAACGCGTCGAAATAGGCGAATACCTGTTCCTCGGTTTTCAGGCCCGGGGCCGGCGCGATCATCAGGCCGGCGGCGCCCGCCTCCATGGCGCGGCCCGCGAAGCGTTCGAGGTTGTCGAAACCGACGTGCCCCGCGCCGGCGATGACCTGCGCGCGTCCGTTCACCCGGCGCAGGGCGTGGCCCAACAGGCCCAGGCCTTCCTCTTCGGACAATTTGTTCGCCTCGCCCAGCACGCCCAGGACGGTGATCCCGGGAACGCCGCATTGCAGGAAAAAGTCGACCAGCCTGTCCATGCCCGCCAGGTCGATCGCGCCGTCGTCATGGAAGGGAGTGATGGAAATCGGGTAGACGCCCTTGGCGTCGCGGGTCAGGAGTGGCATAGGCGTCTCGTCGATTAGAAATAATATCTATTGTTCGTGTGAATTTCGATAATGGCGTAAAAATTGAGCAATATTTCTATATTTACCAGGATATAAATTGAATATTGCTCTAATCATTCACACAATGTTGACCGTAAAGATAATATGACTTAGGCTGCAAAGCAAATCAATTCGGCGCGACGACGCCGCCATCGAGGAGACATGCCCATGTTCAAGAAAGTCCTGAAGCGCCTGTGCGCCGGCCTGCTCGCGGCCGGGCTGGCCAGTGCGGCCCATGCGCAACCGACGGGTACGGTGCGCTACGTGGTGCCGGCGCCGCCCGGCGGTCTGATCGACAACATGGCCCGGATGGTGGCCCAGGGGATAGGCGACAAGCTGGGCCGGCCCATCGTGATCGACAACCGTCCGGGCGGAAACACCGTCATCGGCGCGGACGTGGTGGCCCGGTCCGCGCCGGATGGGCAGACGTGGCTGGCCGTGTCCATCATGCTCGCGGCCAACGCCACGTTGCAGCCGAAGATGCCCTTCGACATCAGGAAGGACCTGGTGCCCGTCGCGCGGCTTGCCGTGACCCCGATGGGCGTGGCGGTGCCCGCCAACTCCCCCTACCACTCGCTGCAGGAACTGGTGAACGCGGCCAAGGGCGGCAAGAGCCTCAACTACGGCAGCAGCGGCTACGGCTCGCCCTCCCACATCGGCACCGCGCTATTGGAGGCCAGCGCCGGATTCAAGGCCAACCACATTCCCTACAAGGGCGGGATGCCCGCCTTGAACGATTTGATGGGAGGCCAACTGGACTTCATCAACGTCACCATCAGCGAGGCCAAGCCTTTCATCGACAGCGGAAAACTGAGACTGCTCGCCGTCTCGTCGGACAAGCGCCTGGCGGACTATCCCAATGTGCCGACGACGGGCGAAGCGGGCTACCAGGGCGCGGTCATGGAGGGCTGGACCGGCGTCATGGTGCCGGGAGGCACGCCCGCGCCGGTCATCCGGAAAATCGCCGACGCGGTGCTCGCGGCGGCCAGCAAGCCGGAATTCGTCAAGCGGGCGGAAAGCATGGGATTCGTGATGGCGCCGCAGGGCCCCGAGGCCTTCAACAAACAGTTCTATGGCGAAATAGACCGCCTGGGCCACGTCATCAAGACGCAGAACATCAAGATCGAATAGCAGCGCGCGGCGCCGCGCGCCGCCTTCAATCCTCGCGTTGCTGCAGGGACCGCTCCGCGCCCTGCACATGCGCGAGCATGACCGCGCGGGCGCGATCGGGACGACGCTCCCGGATGCTGTCGACGATCATCTGGTGCATCGCCGTGGAGACGATGCGCATTTCCGCGTCGGCCTGGCTCTGCCGCGCGTTCATCATGACGCTGAGCACCCCGCGCAACTGTTCTCGCAAGCCGCGCAGGATGCGATTGTGCGACGCTTGCACCAGCAGGCTGTGGAACTCCAGGTTCAGGTCCAGGTGATCCTGCTCCGTCGCCGCGGGATCGCGCATGCGATCCACCAGGGCCTGCAATTCATCGACCTCCTGCCGCGTCGCGCGCTTGGCCGCCAACCCCGTGGCTTCGACCTCGAACATGCGCCGGATATCGAGCAGGTCGTCGATCAGCAGACCGATGGTGCCGGTCTTGCCGATCAGGTTCAGCAAGTGGGGATCGAGCAGGTCCCAATGCTGGGAATCGTTCACGTAGGTGCCGGCGCCATGGCGCACGTCCACCAGGCCGACGCTAGCCAGGACCTGGATGGTCTCGCGGATGACCGTGCGGCTCACCGCGAAGCGCTGGCTCAGCACCATATCCACTGGCAGCGCGCTGCCCGGCGGCAGCACGTTGGTCAGGATCTCGCTGGCCAGGGTCTCGAAAACCGCCTCGTAAAGCCGGCGTTTCGCCTTCTGCGGTTGGGCAGGAACGGAAGTTGAATCCATAGGCGCGCATTGTAAGGGAATGGGCAGGCGGGAAAGGTCCCGGCGCTTCGCCGTCGCAGCGCGGCATCCGCGCGCCGCGCCACGAACATTGTTGCCGTTGTCGCCGCGACGCGCACAAACCCCCATGACGCGAGCGTGACATGCAACGACGGTTAAGATAACGCCATCCCGCAGCGTTCCCGCCTGCGGCCAGAGGCCCGGCATGGCAGATTTCATCGAACAGGTTCGGCAGTTCATCGAGACCCACCAGGAGTGGGCCGGCCTGGTCACGGGCCTGCTGACCCTGGGCGAGTCGCTGGTGCTGGTCGGCTTGTTCGTGCCGGCCACGGCCCTCATGCTGGTGACCGGGGGACTGGTGGGCAGCGGCGCGCTGGACGGCTGGACCATCCTTGCCTGGGGCGTGGCCGGCGCGGTCGTCGGGGACGCGATTTCCTACGGCCTGGGACGCTGGCTGGGCCCGGGCATCCTGCGGCGCCGGCCGCTGGACCGCCAGCGCCAGACCGTGGCGCGGGCGCGCCTCTTCTTCTACCGGTACGGTTTCGCGTCCGTGCTGCTGGGCCGCTTCCTGGGCCCGCTGCGCGCCGTCATTCCCACCGTGGCCGGCGTCATGGGCATGCCGCAGGGCCGCTTCCAACTGGCCAATGTGCTGTCGGCCCTGGTCTGGATGCCGGCCATGCTGGCGCCCGGCTACCTGGCCGCGCGTGGCATGGAGGACGGCCTGGCGGGCGGCGGCGGCCAGGTCGTGATGTTGATCGGCGTCGGCATATCGGTCATGCTGGGGCTCTGGCTGCTGGCCACCCTGCTGCGCCCGCGCCGCCAGCCCGCCGGCGCCCGGCGCGCGAAACACTGAGAGGCCCGATCATGGCGCTGGATGGCGAACCCAAGGACGGCGATTACGTCCGCTACATCGAACGATTGGTCAACCGCGGCATGCCTTCGCCGGGACAGGTGATCGCGCAGGACGCCGCCGCCAAGGCCAAGGGCTATGCGCCCCCGCTGTCGCCGGGCGAAGTGGGCCGCCCGGGCGGCTACCAGGGCGGCCGGCAGACGACCCAGGGCAACGGCGGCACGGCGGCCAAGGACGCGCGGCGTCCCGATGCCGTGGCCGGCGCCAAGCCCGTGAATGGCAATGGCAATGCCCAGGCCAACGCCGCGCGGACCGGCACCGGCGCCACTCAACCGCCGTCGCTGGCCGCGCGGTCGGCGCAGCGCAAGATCGCCTCGCTGATTTTCCTGGTGGGCCTGCTCATCGCCTGGCACGCCGCGCGCCTGATCGCCGGCGCCTTCCACGACGGCAATGTCGACGTTTCCGCGGCGATGCCCGGCGCCTTCCTGATGGTGTTCGCGCTGATGGTGTTCGCCATGAGCCGCAACATCCGCCGCAATGCCGACCGGCAAGCGGAGGGCAAACTCCCGCCGCTGACCACCGTGTCCGGCGGCAAGCCGGGCCAGGGCGCCGGGCGGAACAAGTAACGGCGCCGGAAAGGACGCCGGGAAGGCCGGCAATGACGCCGGGCCATGGCGGCCGGTGCTAACATTCCCGCCTTCCCTTTCCCCGGTTTTTCGCCGGCCGCCGCCCGCGGCCGCGCGCCCTGCTTTCGAATGGAGTGCCCGTGACCCAGACCCCCGCCGGATTGCTGCCCGCCCAGGCGGCGACCATGCTGAAGCTGCAGGACCAGCTCAATCGCCGCATCGATCCCGAGTGGACGCGGGCCGGCCAGCGCTTCCTGCGCGCCGCTTTCGTCGAAGCCGCCGAAGCGCTGGAACATCATGGCTGGAAGTGGTGGAAAAAGCAGACGCTGGACCTGCCGCAGGTGCAGATGGAGCTGATCGACATCCTGCATTTCTACCTGTCGCACGCCATCGTCGCCCACGACGGCGCGGACGGCGCGTCGCGCGCGTTGATGGCCGACCTGGCCGGCGGCGACGATATCGTGCTGGACGGCAAGACCTATCGCCTGCCCGCGCTGGACATCCCCGAACTGCTGGAGCTGCTGGGCGGCCTGGCCGCCTGCGGCCGCGCCAGCTTCAAGGTGCTGGCCACCACCATGCACGCATGCCAGTTGACCTGGGACGAGGCCTTCAAGCAATACGTGTCGAAGAACGTGCTGAACCTGTTCCGCCAGGACCACGGCTACAAGGAAGGCAGCTACATCAAGGTCTGGAACGGCGAGGAGGACAACGTGGTCCTCGCCCGCCTGATGGCCGGCCTGGACGCCGCGCGGCCGGACTTCGCCGAACAGTTGCTGGCGCTGCTGGCGCGCGCCTACGCCGCATTGAAGTAAGCAGCATTGAAATAAGCCGCATTGAAGCAGGCCGCGCCGCCGGCGCGGCCTGCCCGGCGCCCGGCGCTCAACGGCCGCCGTAGCTGGCGTCGACGAACAGGTCCTTCAGCTCGCGCGGCTGCGAGCGCCAGTATTGCGGCGGCGCCTGCACATGATGGCCCAGTTCGGCCGCCGCGTGCCACGGCCAGCGCGGGTCGTACAGGATGCCGCGCGCCAGCGACACGGCGTCGGCCTGCCCGCTGACGATGATTTCATTGGCGTGGCGCGGTTCGGTGATCAAGCCGACGGCCATCGTCGGCAAGCCGGTCTCGCGCTTGATCTCCTCGGCGAAAGGCACCTGGTAACCCGGCTCCAGGGGAATCTTCTGCGCCGTCGACAGGCCGCCCGAGGAAACGTCGATGTAATCGAGGCCGCGCTCCTGCAAGGCCCGCGCATACGCCACGGTCTGCGCCACGTCCCAGCCGCCCTCGACCCAGTCCGAGGCCGACACGCGCACGCCCACCGCCTTATCAGCGGGAAAGGCGGCGCGCACCGCCTCGAACACTTCCAGCGGAAAGCGCATGCGGTTTTCCAGGCTGCCGCCGTATTCGTCCGTGCGCTGGTTCGACAGCGGCGACAGGAACTGGTGCAGCAGATAGCCGTGCGCGGAGTGCACCTGCACCGTATCGAAACCCAGGCGCGCGGCGCGCCGGGCGGCGTCGGCGAAGGCCTGGCGGATGCGCGCCAGCCCGTCCTTGTCCAGCGCGCGCGGCGGCACTTCGTCCTTGCCGTGCGGGATGGCCGACGGCGCATCGCAGATCCAGCCGCCTTCGCCCACCGGCAGTTGCTGGCCGCCCTTCCAGGGCGCCTGGCTGGAAGCCTTGCGTCCGGCGTGCGCCAGTTGCAGGCCCAGCTTGATGGGGGAATAGCGGCGGATCGCCTGCACCACGCGACCCAGCGCCTGCTCGTTGGCGTCGTTCCAGAGGCCGAGGTCGGCCGGCGTGATGCGGCCTTCCGGCTCGACCGCGGTCGCTTCCACCGTCAGCAGGCCGGCGCCGGACAGCGCCAGGTGGCCCAGGTGGATCATGTGCCAGTCGGTGGCGTTGCCGTCCTCGGCCGAGTATTCGCACATCGGGGCGATGGCGATGCGGTTGACCAGCGGCAGCTTGCCCAGCGCGACGGGCGAAAACAGGTGATGGCTCATGCGAGCTCCAGATAGGATGGACCCGTCTTTTATACCTTGGGCGTGGGCACGGACGCCTGAAGCCCCCAACGGGCGTCGGGGCTTGCCCGGGACGGTCCGAGACCATCCGGGACAGTCCGGGACGGTCCGGAACGATGCGGAATCGTCCGGTGCGCGGCGGCCCTCCGCTTTATTCCGCCTCGATCACCGCTTGCAGGAACTGCCTGGCCCGCGGATGCCGGGGCTCGCTGAAGAATTGCGCCGACGGCGCGTCCTCCACCACGCGGCCGCCGTCGAAGAACAGCGTGCGGTCCGAGGACTGCTCGGCGAATTTCATCTGGTGGGTGACGATGAGCATGGTCATGGTCCGCTGCGCCGACAGTTCGCGCATGATCTGCAGGATGCCGCCGACCAGCTCCGGATCCAGCGCCGAGGTCACCTCGTCGAACAGCATGATCTCCGGACGCATCACCAGCGCGCGGGCGATGCCGACGCGCTGCTTCTGGCCGCCCGACAACTGCGCGGGATAGGCGTCCAGCTTGTCGCCCAACCCCACCTTGTCCAGGTATTCGCAGCCCAGCGCCTGCGCCTCGGCGCGCGGCAGGCCCTGCACGTACATGGGCGCCTCGATGACGTTGCCCAGCGCGGTCAGGTGCGGGAACAGGTTGAATTGCTGGAACACCATGCCTATCTTGCCGCGCACCTCGCGCAGGTGCGCGGAATCGGCCTTGGCCGGCCGTCCCTGCGCATCGGTCCACATCGGCACGCCGTCGATGGCGATATCGCCCTCGCTCGGCCGGTCCAGCGTCATCAACAGGCGCAGCAGCGTGGACTTGCCGGAGCCCGAGGGGCCGACGACGGCGACGGTCTGCCCGGCGGGAACGTCCAGGTCGATGCCGCGGATGATGTGCAGGTCGCCATGGCGTTTGTGGACGTTGGTCAGGCGTATGCTGGCGCTCATGCTTGGGCTCCCGGAACGGAGGACGACGGCGCGGCGGCCCGATTGCCGCGCGCCGCCAGGCGGCGCTCCAGCCACGCCACCGCGCGCGCGGCGAGCAGGCTTAGCGCCAGGAAGATCACGCCGACCAGGGTCAGCGGTTCGGTATAGCGGAAGGTCGCCGCGCCCGTCATCTTGCTTTGCTGCAGCAGTTCGATCACGGTGATGGCCGACAGCATCGGCGTGTCCTTGAGCATGGCGATGAGGTAATTGCCGAGGGCCGGCACGATGGGCGGCAAGGCCTGCGGCAGCACGATGCGGGTCAGCGTGCGCCATGCGGACATGTTCAGGGCCAGCGCGGCCTCGCCCTGCCCGCGCGGCACGGACTCCAGCCCCGCCCGGTAGACCTCGGCGCAATACGCGGCGTAGTGCAGCCCCAGCGCCAGCACGCCGGTGGCGAACGGCGAGAGGCTGGCCCCGGTCAGCGGCAAGGCGTAGAACAGGAAATACATCTGCACCAGCAAGGGCGTGCTGCGCACGAATTCGATCAGCAGCGCGGCGGGCAGGGACAGCGCCCGTATCGGCGAACGGCGCCATACCGCCAGCGCCAGGCCCAGCACGATGGCGATCAACATGCCCAGCACGGTCGCCGCCAGCGTGACCAGCAAGGCGCTGCCGAGCTGCGGCAGGATGTCCCAGGCGTAGCGCCAGTCGAAGCGGACGGAAGCGGCGGCGGCGTTCATCAGGCGGCGACCTTTCGTTCGAGCAGGCGCATGGCGCCGGCGATGGCCTGCGCCACGACGAAGTACAGCAGCAGGACGGCCAGGAAGACCGGCGTGGTGCGCAAGGTGTCGCTGCGCACCAGTTGGCCGCTGAAGGTCAGGTCGGTGATGGTGATCAGCGACACCAGCGCGGTGTTCTTCAGCAGTTCTATCAGCAGATTGGTCGCCGGCGGCACCATGGCGGCCAGCGCCTGCGGCAGGACGATGCGCCGCATCGCCAGGCCCGGCGGCATGTTCAGCGCCCGCGCCGCCTCGCGCTGGCCGGCCGGCACGGCGGCGATGGCGCCGCGCACGACTTCGGCGCCATAGGCGCCGGTATTGGCCGCCAGCACGGCGATGCCGACCACCATCGCGGGCAGTTCGAGGCCGAACAATGGCAGGACGAAATAGAACCAGAAAAGCTGGACCAGCGCCGAGGTGCCGCGAAACACCTGCACGTAGACGGTGGCCGGCCAGCGCAGCCAGGGATGGGACGACAGGCGCCCCAGGCCGGCCAGCAGCGCCAGCGGAATGGCGAGCGCGGCGGCCGCGGCGGTGATCTGCACGGTCACGCCCAGGCCGCGCAATAGCGGCAATATCAATACCTGGAAGTCTTCCATTCCCCTGGCCTCTGTCTGTTCAGTGTTCAGTTGCAGCGGCGCCGCGCCACGGCGCCGGCGATGGCCGGCACGCGGCGCGGGTCGGCGCCGCGTCCGGCCGGGTCTGTCCGCCCGGGTCTACGGGCCCGCGCACAGCCGCGCGGCAGTCATGCCGCGCGGCAATTCCTCGTCGGTGAAACCGAAAGGCGCGACCAGGCGCCGGTGCTCGGGCGTGCCGATGAAGCGCTTCAATTCGGCATTGAAGGCGTCGACCAGCGTCCGGTCTTCCTTGCGGAAGGCATAGGCGCCATAGCCGCGCACCGGCTTGCCGTCGATCACCGGGTCGGTGAAAGGCCGGGCCCTTTCCAGACCGCCGTCCGGCGGCAGCTTGCCCAGCAGGTGATTGACGGTCAGCGCCGTGGCCGCATAGGCGTCGGCCCTGCCGACCTGCACCCCCGCCAGCGCGCTGACGGCATCGGGAAAGATCACCATGCGGTCGGCCGGCACGCCGACGGCCGCCGCGTAATCGCCCTCGATGGCCCCGACGACGATGCCCAGCCTGGCGTCGCGGTCGCGCGCCAGGTCTTCGTAGCTGTGCAGATTGCGCGGGTTGCGCGACGGCACCAGGAAGGCGGCGCCCACGCCGTAGGTGGGATCGGAAAACGCCACCTGCTTGCAGCGGTCCGGCGTCACGTACATGCCGGCGGCGATGATGTCGAAGCGGCCGGCGTTCAGGCCGGGAATCAGCGAACCGAATTCGGTCAGCACGGCATGCACCTCGCGGATGCCCAGACGCCGCAGCACCACGCGGGCGATTTCCACCGATTCGCCGGTGACCTGGTTGCTGCGGCTGTCCATATAGGCGAAAGGCGCCTCGTTGGCGTAGCCGACGCGGATCTCACCCTTGGCGCGGGCCTGGGCCAGCGTATCGAGCGGCGTCGCCGCCGGCCGGCCGCCGTCATCATGGCCCCCGCCGGCGCGCACCGCCGCGTAGCCCAGCACGGCCGCCCCGATGGCGGCCGCGACGGCCAGTCTCAGGCGTTCAGGCAAAACCAGCCCCTCCTTCCGAATTAAGTATCGGTGAAATGATATTGCACAAAACTATTTCAGTACAAATTACTTTGCCGCGAATCAATTATGCGGCGGCCGCGACGGCGCCGCCGCCAGGAAGCGGCGGAAAAGACAGGCATGACGAAAGGGAGGATGCCTCGATTGCGAGGCCAGGCGGAACTTGCTATCTGCTCGATAGTGACGGAGACGCACGGACAGCGCTGGTGGGGGCTCGTTGCCTGCCGGCGGCGAAGCGCCAGCGCACAAAGCAGCGATGCCGCGCTCCCGGGAGCCCGAAGGGGCCGGCGAGCGTCCAAAAAAAGGCCCCCACGCCGCGCGGCTAACGCCCCTTACTGCCCCCCCGAGGGGGCGTTTTTGCCTTGGGACGGCCCGGCGGCAAGAAGCAACGCCCATCGAAGACACCGCGGAGCCGGGTCCCCCGGTCCGCCGGTGTCGCCCCCTTTGAGGGGGCCGCGCGCAGCGCGGTAGGGGGTGGGCCCATCCTTCCGGTCCGCCAACGCCGCCCCCTTGAGGGGGCCCGCGAAGCGGGTACGGGGTGGGCCTCCCTTGAACCGCCGCGCCTGTCCTGGTCCGGCAAGCCGCTTACTTCCAGGTGAAGGGGAAGTTCAGCTTGACGTCGGCGCCGCGGTATTGAGCCGGCCACACCGTGCGGTACTCGGTGCCCTGGAACACGCGGATCAGGCCGGTCCCCTTCTCGTTCTGGCCTTTCGCGTCGAACTTGACGCCCGGCCACGGCATGATGATCTGCTTGGCGGACAGGTCGGTGGCGACGAGCGCCGCGCGCAGGGACTCGGGATCGGTCTTCCCCGCCCGGTTGATGGCGTCGGCCAAGACCAGCGCGCCTTGCAGGCCGCGCGCCGCCGAGTCATTCAAGTGCTTGCCCGTCTTCGCCAGGTAAAGCTGGTCGACCTTGGACAAGATGCTGTTGCCTTGCGCCACGTCCGTGCCCCAGGCGTCGCGCGTCAACAGGCCCTGGACCATCGGCCCCATCTCGGCCACGAAGTGCGAGTCCACGAACCCCGAATCGTTGGCCAGGAAGACGGGCGGCGCATATCCCGTTTCGCGCATCGTCCGGACGAACAAGGTGGCGTCCGACACGTAGCTGGCGAATATCGCGACGTCCGGCTTGGCCGCGGCGAGTTTCTGCACCTCGGACGTGACGGAGGGCGTGCCGGCGGCATAGGCGATGTTGGCGACGATATCGCGGTGATATTTGTCGGCGAATTTCTTGACCGCGCGATAGCTGTTCACGCCGAAGTCCGTGTTCTCGTAGACCACCGCGATCTTTTTCGTCGGCACTTCCTTCACGCCATCGAGAAACTGCATCATGTTCTCGATGAAGGTCTCGTCGGTCGGCGTGGTCCGGAAGAAATACTTGTAGCCGCGTTCGGTGAGATCGGGGCTGCTGGACTCGGCATTGACGTAGGGAATGCCGTGCTGCTCGGCGATCCGGCTCGCGGTCTTGGTGACCGCCGATTGGTAGGCCCCCATCAGCGCGACCACCTTCTCCTGTTCCAGCAGGCGCTGGGCCTCGGCGAGACCGATCTCGGGCTTGCCCTGGCTGTCGGCGAATACGAACTGTATTTTGGCGCCGCCGAGATTGGGCAGACCTTGTCCTTCCGCCAATGGCACGCCGGCCAACTCGGGATGCGGATCGTTGATGATGGATTGCGCCAGTTCGAGGGCGGCCTTGGACTCGGCGCCCGAGGACGCCAGGGCGCCGCTCAGCGGATATATGGCCCCTATCCTGATTACCTGTTCCGCCGCAGCGTTATCGACCGCGCTGAAGGCCCCGACGACAAGAGCCAATGCTGCCAGCTTCCTGAAACTCATCTCTTTTCCCCTTGGGATAATTTCGACGACTGGTGCTACTTCCGAAAATACGCCGACGCGTGTCGACCGCAAGACAGGCGCGGGATACGACAGTAGCATCCACGCCGCCATCATTCTGGTGGCTTTTCACGAAAAATGGGGAGGTTTCCGGGTAATCCCCGAGCCGGCCGGACGATGCGTGGCGAAGCCGGACACCCGGTCGGACAAACCGGGCATCGAGCCATCATCCGCCACGCCGAAGCAGGTCGACGCCCAGGCTTCAATTCGCGGGATAAACGTAGCGCCCGCCGCGCACGCCGCCTATCACCACGGCGTCGGCGCCCAGGCCCTGGTGCTCGGTGGGCGACAGGTTGAGGATGCCGTTGGGAACGGCCAGGCCGCGGGTATCTTCCAGCGCCTTGCGCAGGGCGACACGGAAAGCCTCGTCGCCGGGACGCAGGCCGGCGCGCACGACGGCGGCCACGGCGTGATCGAGCAAGACCCAGGCGCCATAGGCATCGGCGGAGAATTGCGTCACCGTGTCCTTGCCATACCGCTTCTCATAGAGATCGGCGAAAGCCAGCGCCGCGGGCCGCGCCGGATGGTCCGGCGGCAAGGCGCGGGCGAACATCGCCGGCCCGGCCGCGAACAGCGTGCCTTCGACGTCGCTCTCGCCTTCCTTGAGGAAATCCGGCGTGGCGATGCCGTGGGTCTGGTAGACCTGGCCGCCGAAACCGCGTTCGCGCAGGGTGCGTTGCGGCAGCACGGCATCGGCGCCGGTGGCGGCCACCAGCACCGCGGCGGGACGCGCCGCGATGATGCGCTGCGCCTGGCTCACCAGGGCCTGGGAACTGCGCGGATAACGCTCCTGCGCGACGATGCGCAGCTTGCCCGCCGCCGCCTGGGTGAAGGCCTGCCGCCAGCCCTCGCCGTACGCATCGTCGAACCCGAAGAAGGCGACATCGCGATAGCCGCGCCGCACCATGTCGTCCACCATCGCGCGCGCCATGACGCCGTCGTTCTGCGACATCTTGAAGACCCAGGCGCGCGTCGCGTCCATGGGCGTGACCAGGCTGGGCGCGCCCGCCAGGACGATCAAGGGCGTGCGCGTGCGCGCGGCGTCGGGCAGCACCGCCTGCGCCAGCGGCGTGGTCATGAAGCCGACCACGGCGTCGGCGCGCGGCGGCGCGGCGGCCGTGTCGCCGCCGGTCATGCCGGCGGCCAGCGTCTGTTCGGACGCGTCCTTGGCGTCGCCTGCCCGCGCTGCATCCGCGGACCTGTTCGACGCGCCGCCGGCGCCCTCGCCCGCTTCGGTGAAGGCGCGCATGTTGGCGCGCGCGCGGCCGAGGTCGCTGCCGTCGTCGAGCACCACGTAGCGCGCCGGCAGGCCGCCCAGCGTCGCCGGCCACAGGCGCACGGCATTGCGGCTTTGCAGGCCCAACACGCTGGCGTGGCCGGTCAGGGACAAGTCCACGCCCACGATCACCATGGGCGGCGCGGCGGCGGGCGGCTGGTCGCCGGGCGCCGCGCGGGCGGCGCCGGACATGCCGGGGCCCGGCCACAGGCACGCGGCCCAACTCAACGAAACGACCGCGGCGATCCACCACGGCCGTGCGCGGCGGCGCGACGGCAAAGCTGCAGACATGGCAATGCTCCGGATACTGGCGGCAGCGCGAATACCCCGATTTTGCCTCAATCCTTCCGCTTTGCTTCGGCGCGTCCCGCCGACTCGTATGCCAGCGCCGCCGCGGTCAGGTCCTCCAGCGCGCTGCCCACCGCCTTGAAAATGGTGATCTCGTCGTCGCGCCGGCGTCCCGCCACCGTCCCGCGCGCCAGCGCCTGCAAGTCGCCGCGGATGTCGCCGCGGGCCAAGGCGCCGGCTTCGAAAGCCTGCAGCAGGTCGCCGGCCTTGGCCGCCGCTTCGTCCGTATCGACGTAGACCGAGGCGCCGCGGAAGCAGTCCGGATGCGCCTCCACCATATCGGGCTTGAAGCTGCCGATGAGATCCAGGTGCGTGCCGGGCCGCAGCCACGCCGCCTGGATCAGCGGCTCGGTCGACAAGGTGGCGCAACTGACGATGTCCGCCTGCTCGACGGCCTCGCGCGCGTCCGCGACCGCGACGGCGTCCATGCCCGCCTCGCGCAGCCTGGCCGCCAGGGCCTGGGCGCCGGCGGGCCGCACGTTCCAGACGAGCACGCGCTCGATGGGCCGCACGGCGCGCATGGCCTGCGCCACCAGGCCGGCGATGCGGCCCGAACCCACGATGGCCAGCACGCGGGCATCGCGCCGGGCCAGGTAGTCCGCGCCCAGGGCCGCCGCGCCGGCGGTGCGATGCACGGTCACCACGTCGCCGTCGACATGGGCCAGCGGCACGCCCGTCCGCGCGCTGTACAGCGTATAGATGGCATGCAGCCCGGGCAGCCCGCGCGCGCCGTTCTCCGGATAGATATTGATGACCTTGACGCCCAGGTATCCCTGCTCGTTCCAGGCCGGCATGATCAGCATCGTGCCGTGATCGCCGCCGGACGCGACGGCGTGGGTATGCCGCAAGGGCACGGTGGCGCCTTGCTGGAACGCCGTGCGCAAGGCGGGAATGAGTACGTCGAAAGACAGCGCCGAACGGGTCTGTTCGGTATCGATAAGCAACATCTGACTACCTCCTGGTCAGGGGGATTATCCCCAAGGCGCGCCCGCGCGGCTACAGGAGGAATCCCCGGGACCGGGTATATGATGGAAAGTCCGGTTTCGCCTGGCGGAGCCGGGCCCTCCGCGGCTCCGCGCGGGCCGCGCAACCCTTCATAGGAGTAGCAGCATGAAGAAGAAGGCATCCGCAGTCTGGAAAGGCGACCTGAAAACCGGCACCGGCCATATCTCCACCGAGAGCGGCGCCCTGAAGGACGCGCCCTATGGCTTCAAGACCCGCTTCGAGAATGCCCCCGGCACCAACCCGGAAGAGTTGCTGGGCGCGGCGCACGCGGGCTGCTTCTCGATGGCCCTGTCCAATATCCTCGGCGAGGCCGGCCTGAAGGCCGACAGCATCCAGACCGAGGCCGTCGTCACGCTGGACCAGGCCGAAGGCGGCTTCGCCATCACGGCCGTGCACCTGACCGTGGTCGCCAGGATCCCCGGCGCCGACGCCGCGGCCTTCGAGGCCGCCGCCAACAAGGCCAAGGCCGGCTGCCCGGTCTCCAAGGTCCTGAAGGCCAGCATCACCATGGACGCCAAGCTGGCGTAGGCGTCCCGGCCCCCGGGGCGAATGCGCGAGCCGCCGGCGGGACGCGGCGGCGCGAACGCCCCATCGATTCCCCTTCCCCCGGCCGGCGGTCCCGCCGGCATCCGGCTTGCGGACACGGGCTGCCGGCGCGGTACGCCTGTGCTGGCAGGCGGCCGCGCGTCCGGGCACCACGCCGGGATAGGCGGTTAATGGGGTCGCCCTGGCGCTTGATAGTTTTATTTAATCGCCGACTAAATATCTATTTAGTTGACCGATTCCGCCGGAATACTCACAATAGGAATCATTCTCAAATTGGTCTTTCCGGCGCCGTTTGCCGCAGACCGCCCAAGGCGGTCCTCCCCCCGGGGAATACAAACGACCCGGAGACCTCGACCGGCGGCATCCGTGACCAAATTCATCCTGGCCCTCTCTGGTAACAAAGCGGTCTCTGCCCACGGCAGGCAGGTCTCGCTCGGCCTGCGCCGCCTGGTCGGCTCCGGCCTGCTGGTCGCGGTCGGCTATATCGACCCGGGCAACTGGGCCACCGACATCGCCGGCGGCAGCACCTTCGGCTACCACCTCATGATGGTGGTGTTCGTCGCCGCCTTCCTGGCCCTGGGTTTCCAGGTGCTGGTGTCGCGCCTGGCGCTGGCCACCGGCGAAGACCTGGCCACGCTGACCGTCCGCCACCTGCCCCGCCCGCTGGCGCGCCTGGCCTGGCTGGCGGGCGAGGCCGCCATCCTCGCCACCGCCCTGGCCGAGCTCATCGGCGGCGCCATCGCCCTGCGCCTGCTGTTCAACCTGCCGCTGATGGTCGGCGTGGCGGTGACCGCCGCGGGCACCTTCGCGGTACTGGCCGTGGCGCGCGGCAATGCCGACCGGCACGAACGCATCATCGCGGTGCTGCTGGCCATCGTCTCGGTGTCCTTCATTTTCCTGCTGTTCAAGGTGCGGCCCGACTGGACGGCCGTCGCGCAAGGCACGCTGAGCCCCGTGAAGGCCCTGCGCGACCCCGTCGGCTTCCTGATCGCGCTGGGCATCCTGGGCGCCACCCTGATGCCGCACAACCTCTACCTGCACTCCGGCGCGCTGGCGCACCGGGCGCGCGAGCTGCCGCGCGAAGCGCGCGGCCTGGCCATGCGCATCGCGCGCAACGACACGGTGCTGTCGCTGGGCATCGCCACGCTGATCAACGCCGCCATCATCATCGTCGCGGCGGCCTCGCTGTCGGGCGGCCCGATGCCGGTGACCAGCCTGGACGAAGCGCACGCCGTCATCGGCAAGACGCTGGGCGTGGGCGCCGCCGTGGTGTTCGCCGTGGCCTTGTACGCCGCCGGCCAAAGCTCCACGATCACCGGCGTGCTGGCCGGCCGGGTGCTGGCCAACGGCTTTCGCGCCAGCAAGTGGTCCGATCGCAAGCGCGCCCTGTTCACCCGCCTGGTGGCCGGCAGCGCCGCCATCGCCCTGCTGGTCGCCACCGGCGGGCAGGATCCCGACAACCTGCTCGTGCTCAGCCAGGTCGTGCTGAGCCTTGCCCTGCCCTTCGCCCTGGTGCCGCTGGTGTGGCTGGCCATGCGGCGCGACGTCATGGGCGGCTTCACGCTGCGCGGCACGTGGGCGGCGCTGGCCATCCTGGCGACGGTGAGCATCATCGGGCTGGACGGCTATCTGCTGGTGTTGCAGGCGATGTAGGAAAACGGCGCGGGTCCTGCGGGGCCGTGCGCTTCCATGCAACGCTACTTCCATGCAACGCTAAAAAATGCGGCGCCCAAGAGGCGCCGCATTCATGCGTACTCAGATGCCCAGGCGCTCATAGCTTCGCCTTGAACTCCTTGTTCCAGTAGTCCAGGAAGTCGCTCTTGCTGTCGACCAGAGCCTTCAGGTCGAACTTGTGGATGCGCTTGATCTCGTCTTCCGTGAAGCCGACGCGCGCCTGCAGGTCGGGCGGCAGTTGCGCGTTGTGCACCGTCGGCGCGTAGCCCATGGCCTTGGCGAACTGCAACTGGCCGGCGGGCTCCAGCATCGCGTTGAGATACTTCCAGCCGTTCTCCGCGTTGCGGCTGTTGCGCGCCAGGCCGCCTTCGAAGGTGACGGGAATCGCGCCCTCCTTCGGAATCACGAACTCCAGCGGCAGGCCGGCGTCGCGCCACTGGAGCGCGCGCGCCTTCCACATGCAGGCCATCCATATCTCGCCCGACTTGAACGCCGCCGCCACGGCTTCGTTGGACGGATAGACGCGAGGCTGGTTCTTGACCAGTTCGGCGAGGAATTTCTTGCCGGGCTCGAAGCTGCCGGCGCCGCCCCCGGCCGCCAGGCCGACGAAGATGCCGTTGAAGTTGAACAGGATGTCCGAGAAACCCATGCGGCCCTTGTACGCGGGATCGAGCGCGACGTTGCAGCTATCGGGCGGGGTCTTGAACTTCTCCCGGTTGTACACCAGGACCATGGCGCTGAAGATGTGCGGGATCGAATACGGCGTCTTGAATTGATCGTAGACATTGGCGAGATTGGGCACCTCCTTGGCCGACACGTCATGCAGGCAGGCGCTGCGCGCCACGTCGTACATATCCAGGTCGCCCAGCAGCGCCACGTCCATGGAGCCGCGCCGCGAGTTCTTCTCCGCCTTCAGCTTGGTCATGCGCGGCACCGCGTTGCCGGTGTCGAACACCACGTTCAGCCCCAGTTGGGTGGCCGTCGGTCCGATGAACTGCTGGAGGAAGTTCTGGTAGTCGCCGCCCCAGGTGCCGACCACCACGTCGCCGCCGGCGGCATGCGCCACGCGGGGCATCAGGGGCAGCGCGGGGGCCAGCGCCAGTCCCGCCGCCGATTTCAAGAACGTACGCCGATTGCGCTGCCAGGATTGCATGCCCAGACTCCTTCCATGAACGATCGATGCCCATTGTGGAGGGCGCGCGGACGCGCCTGAATAGGAGATAACCCTCAAGCCGGGACGCGCCGGCGCGGCGCGTGCACGGCGACGGCGGCATTCGCCGCCATGGCGTTCAGGGCGTCCGCGTCCAGGTCGCGCGTGATGATGACGAAAAGATTGTCCGCGACGTCGCCCGCGCGCAGCCGGCGCGGCGCGCTGAAGGTCGTGCCGACGCTCTGGATCAGGATGGGATCGTCGCAATCGCTGACCCGCAGCACGGCCTTCACGCGCAGCAGGCGTTCGCCGCAAAACGCCGACAGGTCGTCCAGCCACAGCGCCAGGTCCTCCCACGCCGCGCCCGCCATCAACTCGGCGGTCATCACGTGGATGCGCGGGTGAGCGATACCGGCCACGTCCTCCCGGCCCGGGCCGGCGGACGGCCACACGCCCGTAGCCACACCTGTCACCGCACCCGTTTTTCCGGCCGCCCGCAGCGCGGCCACGGCTTGCGCCACGCCGGCGTCGCGCGCCGGCGCCGTGTCCTCGAAGGCGCGCCGCGCGGCCTGCCCGCGCGCGGTTTCGTCGACGATGTCCGCCAGCGGATTGATGCCGGCGATCGCCGCGCGGTGCCGCGCGATCTCCCGCTCGTCCGCCAGGTCGCGCTTGGTCAGCACGATGCGCTGGGCCGCGGCCAGTTGCGCGCTGGCCTCGTCGAAACGCTCGGCCTGCAACGCGCCCGTGACGCAGTCATAGGTGCTGACCACCGCCACGCGCAGCCTGCGCCGCGCCAGCTCCGGGTCGGCCAGCGCGGCGATGATGGGCCCCGGCCGCGATACGCCGCTGGTCTCCAGGATGACGCGGCGCAAGGGACCGTGCCCCGCCGGACGCGGCGCGTCCAGCAAGGCGGCCACGGTATCGACCAGGCTGCTGCGCATCGCGCAGCAGACGCAGCCGTTGGCCAGCAAGGTCATCGGCACGGCGTCGCTGCCGTCGGCGACGATGGCGCCGTCGACGCCGATCTCGCCCACCTCGTTGACGATGACGCCGGTGTCGGCCGCGCCCGCGTCATTGAGATATTGCAGCAGCAGCGTGGTCTTGCCGCTGCCCAGGAAACCGGACAGGACGATCAGGTCGACCGGCGCGGGCGCGGCGTCCGCGCTCCCGCGTCCCATGTCACCGTCCGGCGCGTCAGCGTGCATGCGGCGGCCCCTCCGGGTCGCCGTCCCAGCTTCCCCGCACCAGCTCGCGCACGTCGGCCAGCAACTGCTCCGTGTCGTACACCATGCCGGCCTTGATGGTGTAGCGCAGCGCGCGGCGCCATTCGACCTTGCCGGTGTCGTCGTTCAGGCGCATCGCGCCGGTGCCGTACAGCAGCTTGAAGTCCTCCAGCGGGTTCTGGTCGTGCACCAGCAGGTCCGCGCGCTTGCCCGGGTCCACCACCCCGGTATCGTCCTCCAGGCCCAGCAAGGCGGCGCTCTGCGAGGTCGCGGCGCGCAGCACCTCCAGGGGATGGAAGCCGGCTTCCTGTAGCAGCTCCAGTTCGCGCACGAAGCCGAAACCGTAGATCTGGAAGATGAAGCCCGAATCGCTGCCGGCGCAGACGCGGCCGCCGAGGTTCTTGTACTCGTTGACGAACTGCATCCACAGGCGGTAGTTCTGCTTCCACTCGATTTCGTTGGTGGTGCTCCAGCGATACCAGTAGGCGCCGTGGCCGCCGCGCTGCGGCTGGAAGTATTTCCAGATCGCCTTCCAGGTGTAGTCGTCGTGCCAGTCGGCACGCCGCGCGCGCATCAGGTCGCGATTGGCGTCGTAGATATTGAAGGTCGGCACGAAGGTGTGGCCCGCCTCCAGGAAGGCGTCCATGACCTCGCGCCACTTGGCGCTGCCGGGTTGCGCGGCCTGCATGAAGGTCTGGCCGGCCAGCGCGAAGCGAAAGTATTCGTCGCCGTAGTTGTAGTCCGTGGGGAAGTTCTGCACCACGCGGTTCTCGAACAAGGCTTCCGGCAGGCCGTAGTAGTGTTCCGAGCTGGTCAGTCCCCAGCGCGCCGACTTCAGCGCGTTGACCCGCGTCACGGCCATCTGCGCGTGATGACAGCCCGAACGCAGGCCCTGGATGCGGGCTTCGTCCAGCGCGGCCTGCATGATGGCCGGCGGCGCGCCGAAGAACTTGATGCCGTCGGCGCCGCGCGCCTTGATCTTGCGCACCCACTCGCGCGCCTGCTCCGGCGTATGGATGGTCTTGACGCGATCGTTCACCGCCGGGAAGTAGGCATGCGCCAGGATGCGCGGCGCCGCGATCTCATGCTTCTCCGAGGCTTCCTTCTGTTGCAGGTTCCACCCCAGGCCGTTGATCGATCCCATCTCGCGTATGGTGGTCACGCCATGCGCCAGCCACAGCTTGTAGATGTAGTCGGCCGGCGGCACGATGCCGCTCATCGAATGGTAGGGCGTGCCGATGTGCGCATGCGCGTCGACGAAACCCGGCGTGACGAACTTGCCGTGGCAATCGATCTCTTGATCGCCCGGGCCCGGCCGCCGCGCCGGATTGATCTCCTTCATCGGCGTGCCCACGTTGACCAGGGCCGCGATGCGGTCGCGCTCGACGACGATGTCCACCGGCCCCCACGGCGGCGCCCCGGTGCCGTCGATGACGGTGGCGCCGCGCAGCACCAGGCGGTCGAAAGGCCCCTCGCCCCGGTCCCGCGAAGTCGCGGCGACGGCGGGATGCCATCCCTTGGCGGCATTGAGTTCCCGCGATTCTTCGCCAACTTCGGCGTTGGCGTACGGCTGGTCGGCAGACATGGCAATTCCTTCGGCGCGATGTGGCGCATGCGGGGCCGCCATGGCGTCCGCGTGGCCGGGGTTCACACGGCAATCAGGGGATCAGGGCAGCGGGATCAGGCATGGAAAGTCTTGCTCCAGAAGGCATTCAGGTCGGCTTCGGCGCGCGCCAGCGCATCCATGTCGCGCTTGACCACCCGCTCGATCTCCGCTGGCGCGAACGCCGCCGCCTGGGTTTCCGGCGGCAGCGCCGCGTCGTCCGTGGCGGGCGCCAGGTACAGGCGGGCGGCGAAGGCCTGCTGCACCTTGGGATCGAGCAAGGCGTCCAGATAGCCGGCGGCGCAGGCGCGGTCGGGCCCGGCGGCGACGGGGGCGGCCTGGTACAGCAGCGGGATCAGTCCTTCGCGCGGCACCGCCGAGTCCAGCGCCAGGCCGTCCTTCTTCCATTGCAGCGCGGTGGCGCGCCAGACCAGGGCGGCGCGCACCTGGCCGCGCCGGAACCCGCGCGCCAGCGCGGCCTCGTCGGCATAGGCGCGGGCGCCCTGTCCCTGCAGGGCGGTCAGCCAGGTCCGGCCCGCGTCCAGGTCCGCGGCGCCCTTGCCCAGCGCCAGCGAACCGGCCACGGCCAGCGTGCCGGCCATGCCGTCGAGCAGGCCGACGTGGTCCTTGGCCGCGGACGCCGCGGAGCCGCCGTCCTTCACGCCGGCGTCCCGGGACGCGGCGTCCTGCGTGGCGGGCTCCACCAGCGCGGCCAGGCTGTCCGGCGGCGTCTTGAACCTGCTCTTGTCGTAGACCAGCACCAGGCCGGTCCAGGCATGGACCAGGGCGGACGACGACTTGAAGGGCGCCAGCAAATGCGCGCCGCGCGGCACCGCCTGCGCGTCGACGGACGCCAGGCCGCCTTCGGCCTGGATCGCGTGAAGATCGCGGTCGCGCAGCACCACCAGGTCCAGCGTGGGCCGCCGCGCGCCGATTTCGGCGCGGATGCGCGTGCCTTGCGCCAGCGCGCTGGCCGTCTGGTAGGCGGGCACCAGCCCGGCCGGCGCCAGCAAGGGATCGAGCACTTCGTGCAGCAAGGCCTGGCGCGGCCCCGCCGGCATTCCCACCACGACCCCGGCGCCGCATTGCGCCGCCGCGCGCGCCAGGCGGGGCAGCCCCAGCAGGGCCGGCGCCAGCGCGGCGGCGGTGGTCAGGAAGGAACGGCGAGCACGCGAAGCGGCCATATCATGAACTCCAATACCGGGTGGGGGCCATCATTGTCATCCCATGTCCGTCCGCTTGTCACGCCGCGCGCCGTTACCGTTTCCCTCAGCCTATGGTCATCAGGTTGGCGTTGCCGCCGGCGGCGGCGGTGTTCACGCTGATGGAGCGCTCGGCCACCAGCCGGTCCGGCACGTACTGCTCGCCCTGCCCCAGCGCCTCGGTGGTCAGGCCCTGCACCGGCACGATGGCGCCGTCGCGCGCGGCGACGCGGCGCTGGAACACCAGCAAGGCGTCGCCGTCCCCTTCGAACAGGGCCGCCTGAAAATCGGCCTGCTCCAGCTCGGCGTCGGCCACCAGGGCCACGCTGTCGCGCTGCGCGGCGTCCAGGCCCTGCTGCACGCCGCGCGCGGCGGCGTTGTCGACGAACAGCACGCGGTTGCCGCAGGCGCGCGCCGCCGCGAGCTGCGCCCGCGCGCCGGCCTCGGTGGCCGCCGCGCACAGCACGGCGCCGCGCGGCTCCAGCCGGTAGGTATTGGACTCGCCGGTCGGGCCCGGCAGGGTCAGCGACAGCGGCAGCTTGCCGCCGCCGGCCAGCGGCGGCAGCCCAAGGGGGCGCACGGACAGCAGGCGGTACATGTACAGGGGACCGCCCGCCTTGGGGCCGGTGCCGGACAGGCCCTCGCCGCCGAAGGGCTGGACGCCCACCACCGCGCCGACGATATTGCGGTTGACGTACATATTGCCCGCATGGATGCGGCCGGTGACGTGGGCGATGGTTTCGTCGATGCGCGTATGCACGCCGAAGGTCAGGCCGTAGCCGCTGCCGTTGATGTCGTCCAGCAGCGCGTCGAGCCGGTCGCGCTGGTAGCGCAGCACGTGCAGCACGGGGCCGAAGACCTCGCGCTTGAGCTCGCGCACGCTGCCGATCTCGATCAAGGTGGGCGGCACGAAGGTGCCGTGGCGCGCCTCCGCCAGCAGCGCGGCCTGCGCCACCGGCTTGCCGGCCGCGCGCATGGCGTCGATGTGGCGCTGGATGCCGTCGCGCGCCTCGGCGTCGATGACCGGCCCGACGTCGACGGACAGATGATCGGGATTACCCACGCGCAACTCGTCCATCGCGCCGCGCAGCATGTGCAGCACGTGGTCCGCGCTGTCCTCCTGCAGGCACAGCACGCGCAGCGCCGAGCAACGCTGGCCGGCCGAATCGAAGGCCGAGGTCAGCACGTCGAACACCACCTGTTCGGCCAGGGCCGAGGAATCGACGATCATGGCGTTCTGGCCGCCGGTCTCGGCGATCAGGGGAATCGGGTGGCCCGCGTCGTCCAGGCGCTCGGCCAGGTTGCGCGCGATCAGCCGCGCCACTTCGGTCGAACCGGTGAACATCACCCCCTTGACGGCGGGGTCCGCCACCAGCGCGGCGCCCACGGTCTCGCCGCGGCCGGGCAGCAGTTGCACGGCGTCGGCCGGCACGCCGGCCGCGCGCAGCATGGCCACGGCCTGCGCCGCGATCAGCGGCGTCTGCTCGGCCGGCTTGGCGAGCACCGTGTTGCCCGCCGCCAGCGCCGCGGCCACCTGGCCGGTGAAGATCGCCAGCGGGAAATTCCAGGGGCTGATGCACAGCACCGGTCCCAGCGGACGATGCGTATGGTTGTCGAACTCGCGTTCGGCCTGGTCGGCGTAGTAGCGCAGGAAGTCGACCGCCTCGCGCACCTCGGCGATGGCGTTGGGCAGCGATTTGCCGGCCTCGCGCACGATCAGGCCCAGCAGCGTCTGCATCTGCTCCTCGAACAACTGCGCGGCGCGGCGCAGGCATTGCGCGCGCTCCGGCACCGGCGTCGACTGCCAGATCGGCGCGCCCGCCACGGCATGGCGCAGCGCGTCCTCGACCTCGGCCTGCGAGGCCTCGACCACCTGCCCCACCTCGTCGCGCAGGTCGGCGGGGTTGCGCACCGGCCGCGCGCGCTCGTCGTCCCACGCCAGGCGCTCGCCCACGGTGGGCGCGGCGCGCCACGGCATGGCCGTGCTGGCCAGCAGGGCCGCGGAGAGCGAGGCCAGGCGATGTTCGTTGCTCAGGTCCAGGCCCTGGGAATTCAGGCGCGCGCCGCTGGCGGCGGCGCCGTACAGCTCGCGCGGCAAGGGGATCTTCTCGTGCGGCGCGCCCGGCGGAGCAATGGCCTGCGCCGCCTCGACCGGGTCCTCCACCAGCTCGTCGATGGACACGCTGTCGTCGCCGATGCGGTTGACGAAGGACGTATTGGCGCCGTTCTCCAGCAGGCGCCGCACCAGGTAGGCCAGCAGCGTCTCGTGCGTGCCGACCGGCGCGTAGATGCGGCAGGGGCGGTTCAGCTTGCCCTGCGCCGCCGGCCCGACCACCTCGTCGTACAGGGACTCGCCCATGCCGTGCAGGCACTGGAATTCATACTGGCCCGGGTAGTAGTTCTGGCCCGCCATCTGGTAGATGGCCGCCAGCGTGTAGGCGTTGTGGGTGGCGAACTGCGGGAACACCGCCTCCGGCGCGCCCAGCAGCTTGCGCGCGCAGGCCAGGTAGGACACGTCGGTGTAGACCTTGCGGGTATAGACCGGATAGCCTTCCAGCCCGTCGACCTGGGCACGCTTGATTTCGCTGTCCCAGTAGGCGCCCTTGACCAGGCGGATCATCAGGCGATGGCGGCTGCGGCGCGCCAGGTCGATGACGTAGTCGATCACGAAAGGCGCCCGCTTCTGGTAGGCCTGGATGACGAAGCCGATGCCGTTCCAGCCCTCCAGCTCCGCGTCGAAGCACAGCGCTTCCAGGAGGTCCAGCGAGATCTCCAGCCGGTCGGCCTCCTCGGCGTCTATGTTCAGGCCGATGTCGTAGCTGCGCGCCAGGCGGGTCAACTGCAGCACGCGCGGCAGCAGTTCGTTCATGACGCGGTCGCGCTGCGCGCGCGAATAGCGCGGATGCAGCGCCGACAGCTTGATCGAGATGCCCGGGCCCTGGTAGATGCCGCGGCCCGCCGAGGCCTTGCCGATGGCTTGGATAGCCTGCTCGTACGACGCGTAGTAGCGGTCGGCGTCGGCCGAGGTGGTGGCCGCCTCGCCCAGCATGTCGTAGGAATAGCCGTAGCCCCTGGCCTCCATCTTGCGGTTGTTGGCCAGCGCTTCGGAAATGCTCTGGCCCGAGACGAACTGCTCGCCCATCATGCGCATGGCCATGTTCACGCTCTTGCGGATCAGCGGTTCGCCGCCCTTGCCGATCAGGCGCGTCAGCGCGCGCGACAGCGACTGCTCGCTATTGACCGCCACCAGCTTGCCGGTGAGCATCAGCCCCCAGGTCGCGGCGTTGACGAACAGGGAGGGCGAGCCGCCCATGTGCGACTTCCAGTCGCCGTGCGAGATCTTGTCGCGGATCAGGGCGTCGCGCGTGGCGCGGTCCGGGATGCGCAGCAGCGCTTCGGCCAGGCACATCAGCGCCACGCCTTCCTGGCTGGACAGCGAGAACTCCTGGATCAGGGCCTCGACGCCGCCGCCCTTGCGCTTGCCGCGCAGCGCCTTGACCAGGCCGGCGGCCATGGCGTGGACCTTCTCGGGATGCGCCACCCGCGCCTGGCCCAGCAGCAGGGCCACGCACTCGGGCTCCGGCCGCCGGTAGGCGGCCGTGATGGCGGCGCGCAGCACGGACTGCGGCTGCACGTCCTGGCCGAATTCGAAGAACGGCGGCACCCGCGTCTGCGGGGCCGGATCGGGGTCTTCCATGCCCGCCAGGGCCCCATCGCCGCAATGCGAAATCTCGGCCGGCAACTGGCCGCGCTCGATGCGGTCCAGGTACGACACGATGGCCTGCTTGTGCAGCCAGTGCGGCGTGCAATTGAGTTTCGCCGCGGCATTCTTCAAGCGGTCGCGCAATGCGTCGTCGACCTTGACGCCTAGAGTGGTGGTAGCCATGCTGCTCGGTACGGGGTCCGGTTGGATCGGTTAGGTTGGATCGATTACGTTGGATCGATTAAGTGGGATCGGTCAATCGAGATGGTCGTGGTATATCTTGCCGCCCTTCATGACCAGGGGGATGCGCTCGCCCTGGCCCAGCAGGCAGGAAATGTCCTTGTAGGGATCGCCGTCGACCACCAGGACGTCGGCATGCGCGCCGGCCGCCAGCCGGCCCAGCTTGTCCTGCATGTTCAGCACCTCGGCGCCGACCAGCGTGGCGCTGCGGATGACGTCGCGGTTGCCCAGGACGCCGGCGCGAATGCGGAATTCGTCGCTTTGCAGGCGCTGCGACGGGCCCAGCAGATCGGTGCCGAAGCCCATCTTCACGCCGGCGCGCTTGAACAGCGACAGCGAATCGAGCCCGGCCTCGCGCACCGACGCGATTTTCACCACGCTTGCCTCCGGCAGGCCGTACTGGGCGCCTTCGTTGGCCAGCGCCTCGTAGGTCACCAGCGTGGGCACCGCATAGGCGCCCTTCTCCGCCATCAGCCGCGCCACGCGCTCGTCGACCAGGTTGCCGTGCTCGATGGTGCGCACGCCCATCCCGACGGCGCGCTCGATGGCCTCCGCGGTATAGGAGTGCGCCATCACGTAGGTCTGGCGGGCGCGCGCCTCGTGCACGATGGCGCGGATCTCGTCGTCCGAATAGCCCCATGCGGCGATGGGATCGGTGGGCGAGGCCACGCCGCCCGACGCCATGATCTTGATCTGGTCCGCGCCCATCTGCAGTTCCTGCCGCACGGCCTTGCGCACCTCGTCCACGCCGTCGGCCACGCGCCCGATGTCGCCGGCGCGGAAACAGCAGCCGCAGAAGCTCATGGGACGCAGGTGATCCGAACGCGGCCGCGGATCGCCGTGGCCGCCGGTCTGGCTGATGGCATGGCCCGAGATGAACAGGCGCGGGCCCACGACCGTGTCTTCCTCGACCGCGCACTTCAGCCCCCAGCCGGCGCCGCCCGCGTCGCGCACGGTGGTGAAGCCGCGCCGCAGCATGGCCGCCATGATGGGCACCGCCCGCATCATCACCAGCGCATCGGGCAGCACGCCCTGCGCGCTCAGGTTCAGTTGCGTGGCCATGACGTGGCCGTGCAGGTCGATGAAGCCGGGCATGACGGTCTTGCCGCGGACGTCGATCACCCGGGCCGACGCCGCCTGCAAGGGACGGTCGGAGACCTCCTTGACCAGGCCGTCCTCGACCAGGACGTCATGGCCTTCCAGCAGCTCATCCACGGTGGGGTCCAGCAGATTTCCATTCTTGAACAGGACGGCGGTCATCGATGTGCTCCGGACAGGTTCAGGGTGAAGGCGGAAATATCGCAAGCGCGCGTCATGACGCCATCGTCTTCACGTAGCGGCGATGGATCAGCCAGTTCGACAGCAGCGCCATCAGCAAGGTGGCGCACACCAGCACCAGGGCCAGCGCCGAACCGAAGGGCCAGTTCGAGCCGCGCGTGATCTGGTCGTACAAGGCCGGCGCCATCATGGTGATGCCGCTGCCGCCCAGCAGCACCGGCGTCGCATACGCATTCATGCAAAGGATGAAGACCAGCACCGTGCCGGCGGCCACGCCCGGCGCGGCGATGGGCAGCACCACCCGGCGCAGCGTCGTGAAGAAATCCGCGCCCAGGTTCCGCGCCGCTTCCTCGACGGAAAAATCGATGCCCTCCA
Source organism: Bordetella genomosp. 10 (assembly GCF_002261225.1). Classification (NCBI taxonomy): domain Bacteria; kingdom Pseudomonadati; phylum Pseudomonadota; class Betaproteobacteria; order Burkholderiales; family Alcaligenaceae; genus Bordetella; species Bordetella genomosp. 10. Next base: position 342,744 of record NZ_NEVM01000002.1, on the reverse strand, counting down.
GGACGCTCTGCAAGGTCAGAATGAAGTACGGCAGGACCACGGCCGTGGTGCCGATGACCACAGCCAGTGGCGTGTAGAGCAGCTTGACGGGCTCGGCCGCCAGGCCCAGCCCCACCAGCACCGCATTGACGGCGCCGGCGTTGCCCAGGATGATCATCCACCCCGCCGCGCGCACCACGTTGCCGACCAGCAGCGGGAACACCAGCAGGATGATCAGCAGGCTCTTGTGCCGGCTCTGCGTCTTGGCCAGGAAATAGGCCACGGGGAAACCCAGCGCCAGCGCCAGCACGGTGCACAGGGCCGCCACCCATAGCGTCGTCAGGAACACGTCGCGGTAATACGGATCGCCGAAGAACTTCACGTAGTTTTCCAGGGTGAAGCCGGCCTGCGCCGTCTGCGCGGGATCGAAGTGCTCGAAACTGTAGCGGAACAGCATGAGGATGGGGACCAGCACGATGACCAGCACCACCAGCGAGGCGGGAAAGGCCATGCTGGCGCCGCGTCCGCGCGCCGCGCCGGCGGCAACGGGGGCCGCGGGACGTGAGAGCGTGGGGGATTCCGCGTGGGCCGATGTCTGCATGGGGTCGTCCCTCGTCACGCGCCGAACGCCACGCAATCGGCGGGATGGAAGCAGGCGTACACCGGCGCGCCCTGCGCCAACGCGGGCGCGGCCGCGCTTCCATGGCCAGTGGCGGCATCGGCGGCCCCGGCATGGGCGGACCCCGCATTGGCGCAGCGGCAGCTCAGCAGGTCGCCGCCGTCCAGCCGCACGCGCACGTCGATGTGCGCGCCCAGGTAGGACACCGCGTCCACCTTGCCGGCCAGGGCATTGGGCCCGTCGGCGCCGGCGCGCAGGACGACCCGCTCGGGCCGCACGCCGACGCGCGTGCTGTCCGGCGCGGCGTCGCCGACCGCCAGGCGCAGGCCGCGCGCCGTCGCGAAGACGCCGCTGTCCATGCGGCCGTCGAAGAAATTCATCTTGCCCAGGAAATCGGCGACGAAGAGATTGGCCGGCTTCTCGTACAGCGTTTCCGGCGTGCCGACCTGCTGCACGCGGCCGTCGTGCATGATGGCCATGCGATCGGCGATGGACAGGGCCTCCTCCTGGTCGTGCGTCACGAAAATCGTGGTCAGCCCCAGGCGCCGCTGCAAGGCGCGGATCTCGTCGCGCACCTCCAGCCGCAGCTTGGCGTCCAGGTTGGACAGCGGTTCGTCGAGCAGGAAGACCTTGGGCTGGATGACCAGCGCCCGCGCGATGGCCACCCGCTGCTGCTGGCCGCCGGACAACTGGCGCGGATAGCGGTCGCGCAATTCCCCCATGCGCACCATGTCCAGCGCGTCGGCGATGCGGCGCTGGCGCTCGGCCGCCGCCACCTTGCGCATTTCCAGTCCGAAGGCGACGTTCTCGGCCACCGTCATGTGGGGGAACAAGGCATAGCGCTGGAACACCATGCCGGTGTCGCGGCGATGCGCCGGCAGCGCCGTCACGTCGCTGTCGCCGATGCGTATGCTGCCCGCGGTGGGCGCGATGAAGCCGGCGATCATGCGCAGCGTGGTGGTCTTGCCGCAGCCGCTGGGGCCGAGGAAGGCGACCAGTTCGCCGTCGGCGATGTCCAGCGAGAAATCGGCCACGGCCAGCGCGCCGCCGTACTGCTTACGGAGTCCTTCGAGAGCGACATGGGCCATCTTTCACACCACCTGGCTGAGTTTGACGTAGCGGTCGGTGACCAGCATGACGATACCGAGCAAAAGGATCTGCACCGACGCCACCGCGGCGATGGTCGGATCCAGGTTGAACTCCAGGTATTGCATGATGGCGATCGGCAGCGTCGTGTGGCCGGGCCCCACGAGCGACAGCGACAATTCCAGGTTTTCGAAGGAAACGATGAAGGAGAACAGCGCGGCCGCCACGATGGCGGGCCGCAGCATGGGCAGCGTGACGCGGAAGAACGCCACCCGGCCGCTGGCGCCCAGATTGCGGGCCGCTTCCTCGATGGAGGGATCGAGCCCGCCCATGCTGGCCGAGACCAGCCGCACCGTCCAGGGGATGGTCAGGCAGACGTGCGCCAGCACCAGGCCGCCGTAGGTGCCGACGATATCCATGTCCAGCGCGTTTTCGGCGCGCAGGTAGAACAGGTAGATGGCGACGCCGGCGACGATGCCCGGCACCAGCAGGGGCGACAGCAGCAGCGTATTGACCGCCTGCGCGCCGCGGAAGCGGTGGCGGATGATGCCCAGCGCCGCCAGCACGCCCAGCGCGACGCCGCACAGGGCCGCCACCAGCGCCACCTGCAGGCTGAACAGGAAGCCGTTGGCGAAGGCCGCGTTGTCCCAGGCCTTGACGTACCAGGACAGCGTATAGCCCGACGGCGGGAAATAAAGGATGGCGTCCTTGAAGAAACTGAGCCACACCACGAACAGCAGCGGGCTCAGCATGAAGAGATAGATCAGCGCGACGAAGGCGAGATGCAGCCAGCGCAGCCAGGGCAAGGAAAGCGGCGCGCGGGCCCGGGGGGCGGACGCAACGGTAACTGCCACGACGTGATTCCCCTTGAGACGCCGGACGGCGAGCGCCGTCCGATCTGTAGTGAAACCACATCCTACGCGCCGGGTTACCTGAAGAAAATAAAGGTTAACCCGGATTTACGAAAAAGGTGCAACCTACTCCGAAATCTGGTTGCACCCCATCAGTTGCACCTGCGGCGAACCGGGTTGCGGATGGCCCGTGCCGTCCTGGATGGCGCTGGCGATGGTCAGCGCCAGGTCGCGCGTGGCGTCGCGCAGGCCGCGCACCGCCGACGGCGCGTCCGTCCCGCTGACCGACACGCGGCTGACGCTGCGGCACTGCCAGGCCTGGCCCTTCAGGTTGGCCGGCCGCACCCGCCAGGTGGCGTCCACCACGGCCTCCACGCCCGTCACGCTGTCGAAGCGCTGGACGTCGACGGTCACCCGCCACACCGGCGCGCCGGCGGGCGCGCGCATGGCCTGCACGTCCGGCGCCTGCAGCGTGCGGGTCAGCCTATCGGCAAGCGCGCCGCGCATTTCGTCGGCCAGCGGCGCCGACCAGCGCTCGGAGTACAGCGGCGTCAGGCCGCCATCCTGCTCGCGCATCATCAACTGGGGCTGATCGGCGGTCGGCGGCACGTCGACCGGCAGCACTTCCAGCATGAAGGCGGGCGCCGCCGGCGCCGGGGTGGCGCTGGGCGGCAGGGGCGCGCCGGTAAGGGTGTAGTAGTGCACGGGCGGCGAGCCCGCGCAGCCGGCCAGCAAGGCCAGGCCCAGCGCCGCCGCCGGCAGCGCCAGGGCGGCGGGACGGCGGGCGCGGCGGCCCGGGGAAGGCGCCGCTGCGTGGGCGGCGGAAAACAGCGAACGAAGCGCCGACGGACGAGAGGTCATGTTCTTATTTCCTGGTCTGGATGCGTCCGGGCACCGGATCGTCGCCACGGCCGCGCAGCAAGGCTTCCGGATTGGCCTGGAGGAAATCGGACAGCACGCGCAGCGAGCGCGCCGCGCGGGTGAGTTCCTGGATGGCCCGGTCCGAATTCGCCAGCACGCCGTTGTCCGAGGACAGCATGTTGCTGAGATCGTTGAGCGACTTGCTGGCCTGCTTGATCATGGCCTGGGCTTCCGGCGCGACCTGCTTGTCGAGCTTGTTCATCAGGCGCGACGCGCTGGCGAGCGTGTTGTTCAGCTCGTTGCCGATCTTGTCGAAGGGGATCTTCTCGATCTTGTTGACGATGTTGGTGATCTGCTGCTGCAACTGGTCCAGGTTGCCTTGCGTGGTGGGGATCTCCGCCCGCCCGATGCCGTCCCAGTGGAAGTCCACCGCCGGCTGGTTGGGGAAGACGTCCAGCGCCACGTAGAGCTGCCCGGTCAGCAGGTTGGCGGTGCGCAGTTGCGCGCGCAGGCCGTGCTTGATCATCGAGCCGAGCAGGCGTCCGCCCGGATGCGCGGGGTTCTCGCCTTCCTCGCGGATGGCGTACTCGCGCACGCGCTCATACACGGAGCCCAGGCGTTCCGGGTAGAGGTTCGCGTCGACCATCGCATAGAAGCGTTTCTTGGTGGTGTCGAAACCCATGTTGATGGCGTCGACCTGGCCCAGCACGATGCCGTTGAAATCGACCGACGCGCCCACGTTCAGGCCGCGGATGGATTGGTCGAAGCGCATGCGGATGGGGAAAGGCTCGCCGTCCGGCGTGGCCTTGGCGCCCGCCTCGCTGCCGTACAGGGTGAAGACCGAATCCGCCTTCGCGGGCCGGCTGCCGCCCTGGGGCGCGGGTTCGGAAGGCTGCGCGTTCGATCCCGGCGCCTGGATGCCTTGCGCCGTCTTCGGCGCGCCGGCGCCCGCCGGGTTCTGTCCGGGCGCATTGCCGGACGGATTTCCTGCGGTATTACCGGCCGCTGTATTACCCGCCGCCGTATTGCCGGCCGTGTTGCCTGCCTGCTTGCCGGCGCCGTCGTCCGGCTGGATGCGGGAGCCCTGCTCCCCCGTGCCGGCGGCCTGTCCCGCCCCCTGCCTGGCGCCCGCCGCGCCCTGCTGGGCGCCGCCCCGCGCATTCGGCGCCGCATTGGGCGCCGCGTTCGGCGTGGCATTCGGTGCGGCGTTCGGCGCCGCATTGCCCGCGGCGTCGCCGGAGCGGGCGGCAGCCGACGCCGCGCGCAGGGCCGCCTTGGCCGATTCCTCCGGCGACATGCCGCCCTCGCCCGGCTTGCCGGCCAGCGCCGACGGCGGCAAGCCTTGCGGCGCGTTGCTCGCGCCCGGCGCCGCGCCGCTGGCGCTGTCGGCCATGTCCTCGAAGGCGACGCCGCCCACCGCCACGGACAACAGCGATTGCGTGCGCACCTTCAGGCCGTCGGCGTTGACGGTGAAGTCCACCCCGCTGGCGTTCCAGAAATGCGTCGTCGTGGTGACGAACTTGTCGTTCGGCGCGTCGATGAACACCTGCACGTTGACGCTCTTGCCGGAGCTGTCCAACTGATAGCCGATCACCTGGCCCACGCTGATGCGGCGGTAATAGACCGGCGAGCCCACGTCCAGCGAACCGAGGGTATCGGCCTTGAGCGTGAAGCGCTTGCCGGGCCGGTCGTGCGTCACTTCGGGCGGAGTCTCCAGCCCGACGAATTCGGTTTTCTCGGCTTTCGTCACCGGCTTGCCGTCCGGGGACTTGCCGGTGGGCGCGTCCACGCCGATATAGGCGCCCGACACCAGCGTGCTCAGGCCCGAGACCCCGCTCAGGCCCAGGCGCGGCCGCACCACCCAGAAGCTGGTGCCCTCGCGGGCCAGGCTGGCGGCGTTCTTGTCGATGTCCGCCGTGACGACCACGCCGGAACGGTCCTCGTTCAGCTTGATGGTCTTGACCACGCCGACGTTGACGTCCTTGTAGCGCACCTGCGTCTTGCCGACTTCCAGGCCTTCCGCGGTCTTGAAGGTGATGGTGATGGTGGGACCGGCCTCCAGCCAGGTCTTCATCACCAGGGACAGCCCCGCCAGCGCCGCCACCACGGGCACCAGCCAGATCCAGGAAATACGCCGCTTCTTGCGCGTGACTTCCGGCACCTTGATGCGACTGGTCTCGTCGGAAGAGTTCGGGTCGGACATGCTTGCAGGTTTCCTTGTACTTGCTCGTGAGGGCGGAGGCGGCTCGCGTCGCCGGGTTCGCCCCTGCAACCTGCCCCGATCGCCCGTATTTTATTGTCCGCGGGCCTCGCCCGCGCCCGCCGGCGCATGCTCTGCCTTGGCGGGCGAGGCCGCGGAGGCAATTTGCGTGCCCGCCGCTGCCTGGTCCCAGCCGCGGCGCGGGTCGAAGCTCATCGCGGCCAGCATCGTCAATATCACCACCATGCCGAAGGCGGCGGCGCCGGGCGCCGCGCTGATTTCCATCAGGCCGTGGAAATTGGCCAGCGCCGCCAGCAGGATGACCACGAAGACGTCCAGCATCGACCATTGGCCGATGAATTCGACCATGGAATAAAGCCGGGTGCGCTGGCGCAGATTGGCGGTATTGCCGAACTGGATGAAGAGCGCCAGCGCCGCCAGCGACAACAGCTTGGTCAGGGGCACCATGACGCTGGCGACGAAAACGATGGTGGCCAGGTCCCACGACCCCATCTGCCACAACTCGATCACGCCGCCCAGGATGGTATGCGCGCTACTGCCGAACAGCGAATTGATGGACATCACCGGCAATACGTTGGCGGGAACATAGAAGAAGACCGCGGCGATCAGCAGCGCCCAGGTCCGCGCCAGGTGATCCGGCTTGCGCAGGTGCAGGACCGCGTTGCAGCGATGGCAGCGATGCAGCGCCTCCGGCTCGCCCAGCGGCACCGCCTGCACCTGGCCGCAGACGTGGCAGCCCGTCAGGATCTCGCCATGCCGCTCCTGCGGGATGAACGCCTGCACCACGCCGGTATCTTCCGCGTAGCGCCACAGGGTATGCGGCGACAGCCGGCCCAGCATGGTCAGCAGGATGGTCAGCAAGGCGAAACCGGCCAGGCCGAAGCCCGGTTGCACCGACGCCATGCCGGACAGCTTGACCACCGCCACCAGCACGCCGAGCATGAAAACGGGCACCATGCACCAGGGCCGCAACAGGCCCAGCATGCGCATGCAGAAACGGAAAGCGGGCGGCAGGCGCCCGCGCGACAAGGGATACAGCACCCACATCAGCAGGATCAGTTGCGCCATGGGCAGGGCGAAGCCCGCCGCGCCGGTCATCAGCGCGACCGCCCAATGGTCCTGCTCCCAGGTCACGGTGATCGCGTCGAGTAGCGAGGCCTGCTGCTCCATCCCCTGCACCTGCATGATCGCCACCGGATAGGCATTGGCGATCATGAAGACGATGGAGGCCGTCACCGCCAGGGCCAGCCAGGAAGCCAGCGTCAGGCCGCTGTAGCGCCACAGGGTGGTGCCGCAGCGGCCGCAACTGGCGACCTCGCCCGGATCGAGATCATGCCTGCGATAAATGCTCGCGCAGTGTTCGCAGGCAATCAAAGGCCGCAAACGGGTCATCAGTCAGGCGTCACTGGTCAGCGGTCATCAGTCGGCCAGCGCCACTTCCTGCGCGTCCGGCGTATCCGACGACGGCTTCTCGCCATAGGACAGCACGACCTTGCCCTCGGCATCCAGGTCCACCGTCACCGTCCCGCCGTCGACCAGCTTGCCGAACAGCAGTTCGTCGGCCAGCGCGCGGCGGATGGTGTCCTGGATCAGCCGCTGCATGGGACGTGCGCCCATGAGGGGATCGAAGCCTTCCTTCGCCAGATGCTCGCGCAAGGCGTCGGTGAAGACCGCCTCGACCCGGCGCTCGTGCAACTGGTCTTCCAGTTGCATGAGGAACTTGTCGACCACCCGCAGGATGATTTCGCGCGACAGCGGCGCGAACGGGATGATGGCGTCCAGGCGGTTGCGGAACTCGGGCGTGAACATGCGCTTGATTTCCGCCATCTCGTCGCCGGCCACGCGGGCATTGGCGAAGCCGATGGACGGCCGGTTCAGCGTTTCCGCGCCGGCGTTGGTCGTCATGATCAGGATGACATTGCGGAAATCGGCCTTGCGCCCGTTGTTGTCCGTCAACGTGCCGTGGTCCATCACCTGCAGCAGGATGTTGAAGACGTCCGGGTGCGCCTTTTCGATTTCATCGAGCAGCAGCACGCAATGCGGCTGCTTGTTGATGGCCTCGGTCAGCAGCCCGCCCTGGTCGAAGCCCACGTATCCCGGCGGCGCGCCGATCAGGCGCGAGACGGCATGGCGCTCCATGTACTCCGACATGTCGAAGCGCAGCAGCTCCACCCCCAGCGTGAACGCCAGTTGGCGCGCGACCTCGGTCTTGCCGACGCCGGTCGGGCCGGAGAACAGGAAGGCGCCGATGGGTTTTTCCGGCTTGCCCAGGCCCGAGCGCGCCATCTTGATGGCGGCCGCCAGGGCCTCGATGGCATTGTCCTGGCCGAACACCACCGTCTTCAGGTCGCGGTCCAGCGTCGCCAGCTTGCTGCGATCGTCGTTGGACACCGATTGCGGCGGAATGCGCGCGATCTTGGACACGATGTTCTCGATGTCCACCTTGCCGATGACCTTCTTCTGGCGCGAGCGCGGCAGCAGCCGCTGCGCGGCGCCGGCCTCGTCGATGACGTCGATGGCCTTGTCCGGCAGATGGCGGTCGTTGATGTGGCGCGCCGACAGCTCGGCCGCGGCCAGCAGGGCGGCGGACGAGTAGCGCACGTTATGGTGCTCCTCGAACCGCGTCTTCAGGCCGCGCAGGATCTGTACGGTCTGCTCCACGCTGGGCTCGCTGACGTCGATCTTCTGGAAACGGCGCGACAGCGCGTGGTCCTTCTCGAACACGCCGCGGTATTCGGTGTAGGTGGTCGCGCCGATGCACTTGAGCTGGCCCGAGGAAAGGGCCGGCTTGAGCAGGTTGGACGCGTCCAGCGTACCGCCCGACGCCGAGCCGGCGCCGATCAGGGTATGGATTTCGTCGATGAACAGGATGGCGTCGGGGTTGCCGCGCAACTGCTTCAGCACGCCCTTCAGGCGCTGTTCGAAATCGCCGCGATATTTGGTGCCCGCCAGCAAGGCGCCCATGTCCAGGGCATAGACCTGGGCCGATTGCAGGACCTCCGGCACCTCGCCGCGCGTGATGCGCCAGGCCAGGCCTTCGGCGATGGCGGTCTTGCCGACGCCGGCCTCGCCCACCAGCAAGGGATTGTTCTTGCGGCGGCGGCACAACACCTGGATCACGCGCTCGACTTCGGACTCGCGGCCGATCAGCGGATCGATGCGGCCCGCCAGCGCGGCGGCGTTCAGGTCGTTGGCGTATTGATCCAGCGGGGACTGGCGCGATTCGCCCTGTTCCTCGGGATTGGGCTGCTGTTCCTTCTGCGTCGCGGCCGATTCGACCTGCGGCTGCTTGGTGATGCCGTGCGACAGGAAATTGACCACGTCCAGGCGAGTCACGCCCTGCTGTTGCAGGTAGTAGACGGCGTGCGAATCCTTTTCACCGAAAATGGCCACCAGCACATTGGCGCCGGTGACCGGTTTCTTGCCGGTGCCGCCCGCCGAAACGTGCATGATCGCGCGCTGGATCACCCGCTGGAAACCCAGCGTGGGCTGCGTATCCACTTCCGCGCCGCTCGGGATGACGGGCGTATTTTCCGAAACGAATTGGCGCAGGTTACGGCGCAGATCGTCCAGGTTCGCCGCGCACGCGCGCAACACTTCGACAGCCGATGCGTTATCCAGCAAGGAAAGCAACAGATGTTCAACGGTAATAAATTCGTGACGAGCCGAACGGGCCTCGACAAAAGCCATATGCAGGCTGACTTCAAGCTCTTGGGAAATCACGCTTCCTCCATAACGCATCGAAGCGGACATAAACACAAGACATATTCTATGCCTATCGGGCGGTAACGCCAGCAATTTCAAAACCTACCCGATCGTAACGCCCCCGGCTGTCCATGACCGTAAGCGTATAACGACCGTCTTGCGCCAACATTACCCTGAACGGACGACCCGCCGGGCCATGCCCCAGCACGCGCCCATCGAGCATCCACCAAATATCCCCCTCGGTCCCTTGCGCATCGACGTCCACCGCCACCTGCCCGGCGCCCGGCACCGGCCGCAGCACCGAGCCGTTGGACAGGCCCGTCAAGCGCAGGGGAGCCTGCGCGCCGTCCGCATAACCGGCGAAGGTCGGCGGAACGGTATCGTTCAATGCCCAGGCCGGCCGCTGCTCGGGGCAGGTGCCGTCGAGCACGCTGCCCAGGCGCAGGCCCAGGGGCCAGCAAGTCACTACCGCCTTGACCGTATCCGGCCGCACGCGTTCCCGCTGCGGCCCGTCCGGCAAGGCCGAAACAATGTCCTGTAACAAAGGCGCGGCCACATTGGCCCCGAAATATCCGGGATTGGGCGTGCCGTCCGGCCGCCCCACCCAGACGCCTATGGTCCAGTTGTCCGTGACGCCCACCGCCCAGGCATCGCGGAATCCGAAACTGGTGCCGGTCTTCCACGCAAGCCGCTTGCCCGGCGCGCCGGACTGGGCCTGGTAGAAAGGCCGGTCGGGGTGTCCCCCGCCTTCCAGGATGTCCCGCACGATCCACGCCGCGCCGGCGCTCATCATACGGGACTCGACGCGCGGCTCGTCCGGCCGCAGGCGCGGCTTGCCGGACAAGCCGCCCCGCGCCAGCGCGCGGTAGGCGCCCACCAGTTCTTCCAAGGTGGTGCCGCCTCCGCCCAAAATCAAGCTCAGATTGGGGACGGCGCCGGCCGGCATGCGCAAACGGACGCCGCCGCCTAGCATAACCGATGCGAAATGGGCCGGCCCGACCCGGTCCAGCAGGTCCACCGCCGGCACGTTCAGGGAACGCTGCAAGGCCTGCGACACGCTGACCGGACCGGAAAACGAGGCCTGGAAATTGCCTGGCGCGTAGCCGCCGAAGGACATGGGCACGTCCATCAGCAGGCTTTCCGAGTGGATCAGGCCGTCGTCCAGCGCCAGGCCGTACAGGAAAGGCTTGAGCGTGGAGCCCGGCGAGCGGATCGCCGTCACCATGTCCACGTGGGCGTAGCGGCTATCGTCCGAAAAGTCGGCCGAACCGGCATAGGCCTTCACCGCCAGGCTGTCGTTGTCCATGACCAGCACGGCCATCGAGACCTTGGGCGGCAGGCTGTCGACGCGGTCCAGCAGCATCTGTTCGACCCGGTCCTGGATTTCGACGTCCAGGTTGCTGGCCAGCACCGGCGGGCGCTTGTCGCGGCGGCCGCCCGGCGGCCGGGCCTCGCGCAGCAGGCGCTGCGCCGCCAGGGGCGCCAGCCAGCGCGAGCGCAGCGGCGGCGCGGCCACGGTTTCTATCTTGGCGTCGGCGACCTCGGCGCGGCTCCAGCGGCCCAGTTCGACCATGCGGTCCAGCACCTTGTCGCGGGCCTGGCGGGCGGCCTCGGGATGGCGGTCCGGGCGCAGGCGGGTGGGCGCCTGCGGCAGCGCCGTCAGCAGCGCGGCCTCGGCGGCGCTGAGGTTGCGCGCCGACTTGCCCAGCCACAGGCGCGAGGCCATCTCCACGCCCTGCACGATGCCGCCCATGGGCGCCCGGCTCAGGTACATGGAAAGGATCTCGTCCTTGCTGTAGTGCATCTCCAACTGGACGGCGCGCCAGACCTGGCGCAGCTTGGCGCCGATGGAGCGCGAGGGCTTGCCGTTGAGTTGCGGGTCGATCAGGCGCGCCACCTGCATGGTCAGCGTCGAGCCGCCGGAGACGATGTGGCCGTGCACCGCCCACTGCCAGCCCGCGCGCGCCATGGCCACCGGGTTGATGCCCAGGTGCCAGCGGAACCAGCGGTCCTCGTAGGTCAGCAGGGACTGCAGATACAGCGGCGAGACCTGGTCGCGCGTGACGGGATAGCGCCAGATGCCGTCGCGGCTGGGATAGTTGCGCAGCGGCGTGCCGTCGGCCGCCACCACCACGGTGGCGCCGTCGGCATACGGCGCCGGCAAGGGAAACAGCCGGTCCAGCGCCAGCAACAGCACGCCCATCACGGCCACCGCCGCGAGCGCCGCCCTGCACAGGCGGCGCGCGCGCCGGCGCCAGGCCGGGCGCCGCCCTACTTCGCCCGCGCCGTGCGGTCGCGCACTTCTATCTTGCTCCATTGATCGCCTACGCCACGCAGTTCCGGACGGTACATGTCTTCCGCCACCGTCGACGGGACCGCGAACTTGCCGGGCGTGACCACCCGGAGCAGATAGAAGATATCCACCGCGCCGCTGCCCAGCGACACCGCGGCGACGTAGCGGTCGTCACGGAATTCGGTGTGCTTGATATTGGGATTGGACAAGGCGTCGGCCACGCGGCGGCCGCCGATGGTCCAGTCGTTCATGTCCGGGTTCTGCGTCAGGTTGAGGTTTTCCACTTCCAGGCCGGCCGGCACGCGGTCGATCACCAGGCCCTCGGGGATGCGACGGGTCGCGTCCGCGCGGATCCAGGCCACCAGCATGTCGCCCGTCTGCAGCGTGCCGCCGTCCCAGGCGGTGCCGTCGGGACGATACCAGCGGCGCTGCACGCGGATGACGTCGGCGCGCGGCGCCGGCGGGTTGACGCTGCTGCCCTGGATGTCCAGTTCGGCGAACACCGGCTGGCTGCCCGAGTTGACCAGTTGCAGGCCGCCCATGTCGCCGGCCCGCAGGGACACGGTCTGGTCGCCCGTGGCCTGCACCACCTTGCGCACCGTGCCGTTGGCCAGCGTCATTTCCCACGGCGAGTTCTGCTTGCCGCCGGCGGCGCGGGCCGCCAGCAGCAGGGCCATCTGCTCCTGCGTGGAGAAGTAGGACCGGCCGCCCAGGCGCGAAGCCAGGTCGGTCAGCAGCGTTTCGCGGCGATCGTGGCGCAGGTCGTATTGCGCCATCAGCGCGTACGACAGGGCCAGGTCGCGCACCGCGGTGCCGTAGTCGCCCATCCACTCGTCGACGTAGGCCGAGGAACCGGAGATGAAGGCCATGCCGTACTGGCGCGTCATGGCCTGGTCCAGCGCGGCCTTCATGCGGCCCTCGTCGCCCATCAGCTTGAAGGCGGCGGCCAGTTGCACCAGCGGCAGCGGCGAACGCGCGCGTTCCTGGTAGTTGTCGTAGAGCTGGCGCACGGTGGACAGCGGCGCCTTGCCGTCGCGCGCCAGGACCAGCGCGGCGGCGGCCAGGCCGGCGAAGCGGCGATGGTCTTCGCGCAGCACGTTCAACTCGTTGGAGCCGACGCGGCCGGCTTCGACGCCGCGCTTCAGGTTGGCCGACCAGGTGCCGAAGCTGCTGCCGGTCTGCTGCACCTGCTGCAACAGCCAGTTGCGCGAACGCTCGATGGTCGCGTCCGGCACGGTGAAGCCGCGGTCGCGGGCGTCCTGCATGAAGCCGGTGGCATAGGCCGTCAGCCAGATGTCGCGGCTGCCGCTGTCGCCACCCCACAGGGAGTAGGAACCGTTGGACGCACGCATGCCCGAGAGCCGCGCCAGCGCGCCGTCGACCTTCTCCTGCCGCAAGGTGGGCGAGAACCTGTCGACGTCGTAGCGCTTGGCCGTTTCGGCGTCCATCAGCAGCCACGGCAAGGTGGCGCTGACGGTCTGCTCGGTGCAGCCATACGGATACGCCAGCAGGTCATGCACCAGGCGCGCGACGTTGAACGGCGGTTCAGTCGACATCGTCAGGCTGACGGTGGTGGAGTCGGGATAGTACTTGGCCACCCAGTCGGCCTGCGTGGCCGAGGTCTCGCCCGGCATCAGGCGCAGGCGGCGCACCTGGCGCTCGGCGGCCTGGGCCGGCTGCACCTGCAGCACCGACTCGCGCACGATGTGCACGGGCTTGTCGCCGCCCTCCCCGTCCACGGTCAGGCGCATCAGGCCCAGCCCGTACGAACCGGACGTGGTGGCGGTGAAGCGGACGGTGGTGCGCTGCTTGTCCTTCAGCGTCACGGTGCGCTCGCCGTCGGCGATGGCCAGCGGATCGTTGGCCTCCAGCTTGACGGTGACCTTGCGCGTCGCGCCGCTGAGGTTGGTGACGTCCAGCGCGATGGCCGCCTCGTCGCCGGGCGTGACGAAACGCGGCGTGCTCAGCTCGGCGACGATGGGCGCGGCCACCACCATTTCGGCCTCGGCGTTGCCGTATTGCTCGTTGGTGAAGGCCACGGCCATCAGGCGCAGCGTGCCGTTGAAGTCCGGCAGGTCCAGCGGGATCTCCGCCTCGCCCTTGTCGTCCAGCGTCACCGGCCCGGAGAACAGGTCCACCAGCTTGACCTTCTTCGGCAGCGTCTTGGTGTCGCCGCGCATGGCGGCGTCGCCGCCCCACTTCAGGCGGCCCTGGGTGCCGTCCATCTTCTCGATCAGCTTGCCGTACATGTCCAGCAGGTCGGGCGCGTAGCGGTGCTTGCCGAAGAAGAAGTTGAAGGGATCGGGAGTCTGGAACTGGTCGATGTTCAGGATGCCGACGTCGACCGCCGACAGGGTGACCGTGGCCTTCTTGTTGGCCGCGCCGTCCACCTTGATCTTGACCGTCGTGCGGGTTTCCGGCTGCACCTTGGCGGGCGCCGTCAGGTGCACGTCCAGCTTGCGGCCTTCGGCCTGCAAGGGCAGATAGGCCAGGCCCACCGCGCGCGCCGGGGTGACGCGGTCGCCCGCGCTGCCCGGACGGAACACCACCGCGCCCACGTAGAGGTCGTGGCGCTTCCAGGCGGGATCGATCGGGATCTCGACTTCCGTGCCGGTGGCCTTGGCCGCCACCCAGGTCGACCACAGCATGCGGTCGCCTTCCACGGTGACCAGCGCCTGGCCGTCGTGCGGCGGGGTCAGCGTGAGCTTGACCTTGTCGCCCGGCTTGGCCGGCACGTTCTCCAGCTTCATCTGCACGCGGTCGGGGCGGTTGCCGGCGGCCTCGTCGTCCTGCGCGCCCCAGCCCGCGTAGAAGCGGTACTTCAGGGTCTGCTTGGTCTCGGGATCGTTGATCTCCAGGCGATAGCGGCCGTAGTTCACCGGCAGGCTCATCGGCAGGCGGCCTTGCAGGGCCACCACGCGCGAGTCGACCAGTTCCTCGGTGTCGGTATAGCCGCTGTTCCAGCCGCGCTGGTCGTCGTAGCGCCAGTAGTAGCGCCGCTCTTCCTTATATAGACGCACCTGGGCCTGGGCCAGCGGGGCCGGTTCGCCCTTGCCGTCGACGCGGATGACCTCGAAATTCGCCGGCGCGCCCTCGCGCGCGACGTCGTCGTCGAACAGCGGGCGCACGGCGATCAGCTTGTCGGCGGGCCAGATGCTGCGTTCGATGGAGCGCACCACGGGACGGCCGCCCGACTCCAGCAGGCTGGCCGAGACCCGGACCTTCAGCGGCGAGGACGCATCCTTGTAGTTGGAGGTGTCGACCTCGATGGCGCCGTGGCCCTTGTCGTCCAGTTGCGATTCCGGCAGTTCCTCGTAGTGCTTGATGCTGTCGTCGTTGACGTCGCCGAAGATGAAGCCCGGCCACTTCTGCGCCTGCGCAAAGCGGTCGCGCTTGACCGTGAAGCTGGACAGCAGGCGATTGCCGGCGGCCGGCGCGCCGTACAGATAATCCCCCTGCACGTCGATGTCCAGCGGATCGCCGGGACCCAGCGGGCCGTCGTCGGCCTGCAGCGACAGCTTCATGCGCTCGGGCAGGAATTCCTCGACCTTGAAGGGCCAGGTGGCGTCGGCGCGGCGCGCGGCCGGGTCCACGCGCAGCTCCAGCATCCAGGTGCCGGTCTGCGCGTCCAGCGGCAGCTCGATGGCGTGCCGCACGTAGCTGGGGCCGTCCTTGTCGGGACTCCACAGCGCGGTCTGCACGGTGCGGCCGTCGGGACGCTTGATGGTCGCGGTCAGCGGCGCGCCGGACAGCGGACGGCCGTCGGCGTCGCGCGGCAGCACGGACACGTTGAAGGTTTCGCCCGGGCGATAAAGATCGCGCCCGGCGTAGACGAACAGGTTGTTGTCGACCGAAGGCAGGCCCTGGATGTCGAATTCCGACAGGTCCAGCGCCGGATCGCCCAGCGACAGCACCGTCATTTCCTTGCCGCGCGAGGCGCGGATGACGCGCGCCTTGTCGAAGGAGCCGTCGAAACGCACGTGGCCCTGGGCATCGGCGGCGGCCTTGGCCAGCGTCTTGCCGCTGGCGTCGATCAGTTCGACGGTGTCGCCGGAAATCGCCTGGCCCTGCTTGAGCGAGACCGTATAGGCCTCGATACGGTTGGCGTAGCGGCGCGCGTGCAGGCCGATGTCGCTGACGTAGAAATAGGTGGTCTGGTATTCCTCGCGGAAATGGCCGGGCTGGCTCATGACCGCGATATAGATGCCCGGCTCCTGCAGTTCCTTGATGCCCTCGACCGGCAGGAAGGTGACATGGCTGCGGTTCGGCTTGTCGTCGGTGAGGAAGCGCCCCTGGTAGACGCTGGTGCTGAGCGACGTCAGGCGCTCCAGGTCCCAGGAACTGACCAGGCCCTTGAGCGACCGGTTGCCGTAGTAATCGTTGTAGTCGCGCTCGTCGTCGTCATCGTCGTTCGCGCTGCCGCGGTTGCCGACGACGGCGTCGAAGAACTCGGGCACGCGCTCGGGCGCGATGCGCAGGAATTGCACGTCCACTTCCGGCATGTTGACCGTGGTCACCGGCAGGCCGCCGTTCTGGCCGGCCGGCAGCACCACGCCCTTGCTGGCGAAATAGAAGGACGGCGGCATGGCCTCGGTTTCCACGTCGCAATGGGCCGGGGAACCCAGCGTCACCTTGTCGCCGGCGCCGGGCAGGTCGGCGCGCAGGCGGATGACGTAGCGGTGCTGCGGCACGACGTAGGGGAAATAGATCATGCGGGGGTTGTCTCCCACCGTCCAGGACCCCTGCACCGTCTTGCCGGAATCCGTGGCGGCGGTGGCGGCCTTGGCCTTGGACGCGCCGTCGGAAGCCGCTTGCGCGGCATCGCCGCTTTTCAGCGGTCCGGTGTCGATGACTTCGATGAAGCGGCTGAGCTCGGACTTGCGGTCGACCGGCTGGGTGAAGGTCACCGCCAGCGACAGGCTGTCCGCGTATTGGCGCGCCTTGCACGACAGGGTGCCGAAGGGATCGGCCGCGCCCACGGTGGCCGTCGACGGCAGCGCCGGCGCCGCCGGGGCCGCCGGGGCCGCCGGCGTGACGGTGCCCGAGGCCGCGGGCGCCGCCGTGGGCGCGCTGGAGGGTTGCGCGGCCGGCGCCGGAGGCTCCGGGGACCGCTTCAGGAACATCACGACCGCCACAAGCAAGACTATGACGACGGCCGCGACCGCCCCCAACACGCCCTTGTTTTTGCTCACGCTAAACCCCTCTCCCATGCCGCGAAAGCGACAGCTACCCGATAAATGTCTTGATTAATATCAACACATTTATAAAAAGATATTTTGATTTTAAAAATTACGCCGGCGCCCTATATCGCCGTCCCAACTTCAAACCGCGCGAAACCGGCTCAAACCGGTTCCATCACGCATTGCAATGGATGCTGTTTGGCGCGCGCATACTGGCCCACCTGGGCGATGCGCGTCGCCGCGACGTCACGGGGATAAACCCCGCATACGCCCCTGCCTTCGTGATGAACTTGCAACATGATCCGGGTCGCTTCTTCTTGATTCTTGCCGAAAAATTTCTGCAGCACCTTCACCACGAACTCCATGGGGGTGTAGTCGTCATTGAGCAGCACAACCTGGTACATCGGGGGCGGCGCGGTGCGCGCGGCCTCCTTTTCAACGACCAGATCGTGTTGGGTATCCATGCTTGTGCTCATAGCGGCGGTATTTTATTTAAACCGTGAATAGGTGGCACACAAATGGGCCACTTTTACATGTAGAAATGCGTAGTTTCCATACTTGACGCACGAAAGAAAACAAGCGCATTATTCGCGCAATTCTTGCCGTTTTCAGGCCACTGTTAGCGGCGAGGACCAAAAGGGGGGGACGGCCCGGCCGGGGAGCCCTTCAGTCAACATACGATTCATGAGGCAGTCCGCATGTCTGATACGACCGCAACCGCTGTCCAGGGGGACAATCCAAAAGCAACCGGAACCGTTAAATGGTTCAACGACGCGAAGGGCTTCGGCTTCATCACGCCGGACGACGGCGGTGAAGACCTCTTCGCCCACTTCTCGTCTATCCAGATGAATGGTTTCAAGACCTTAAAAGAAGGCCAAAAGGTGTCTTTCGAGATCATCCAGGGCCCCAAAGGCAAGCAGGCACTGAATATTACCTCCGCCTGAGCGATCGGGCCGGGTTTTCTCGGCGTCTTCGGGTACCATACGACGAAGGCGGGGCGGCGAACGCCCTGCCTTTTTGTCTTTGCGCCTGCCGCGCGGCCGGTCCTCCCCGCCCACCCTCACTCAAGTTGTCATGATGCATACCAGCGCTGCCCCGTCGCCCACCCGATCCAGTTTCAAGCGAGGGCGCGGCGCCGCGATGGCCGCCCTGCTCTTCGCCTTTGCCGCCACCTTCACCGCCGGCGCGGGCGCCGCCCGGGCCGAGGAAATCACGGCCGCGCAGCCCACGCTGCGCACCGTGCAACTGGCGGCGGGCATCCACGTGATCCATGCCGAGATCGCCAACACCGAAGACAGCCGGCGGCGCGGCCTGATGTTCCGCAAATCGCTGGAAGCCAACGACGGCATGCTGTTCGTGTTCGACGATCCCGACCTGCAATGCTTCTGGATGCACAACACGCCGCTGCCCTTGTCCATCGCCTTCATCGCCGACGACGGCACCATCGTCAACGTCGCCGACATGGCGCCCGAGACCGACGACACCCATTGCTCGAAGAAGCCGGTGCGCTATGCGCTGGAAATGGCGCAGGGCTGGTTCAACGACCACGGCATCGGCGCCGGCAAGAAAATCGACGGCCTGCCCTGAAGGCGCCGGCACATTTGGTTAAGAAATGTAAAAACGGAATGTAAAAACCCCCAGGCAGCGCCTGGGGGTTTTTGCTTCGGACGGATGCCGCGGCTTTCAAGGCGGCTTGCGCCGCAACTTTTCCCGCGTGCCTACACGCGTTCCAGGATCACGGCGATGCCCTGGCCGACGCCGATGCACATGGTGCACAGCGCGTAGCGCCCGCCGCTGCGTTCCAGTTGGTTGACGGCGGTCGTGGCCAGGCGCGCGCCGCTGGCGCCCAGGGGATGGCCCAGGGCGATGGCGCCGCCGTTGGGATTCACGCGCGGATCGTTGTCGGCGATGCCGAGGTCGCGCAGGACGGCGAGGCCCTGGGCGGCAAAGGCTTCGTTCAACTCGATGACGTCCATCTGTTCCAGCGTCAGGCCGGTCAGGGCCAGCACCTTGCGCGTGGCCGGCGCCGGGCCCATGCCCATGATGCGCGGCGGCACGCCGGCGGTGGCCATGCCGACCACGCGGGCGCGCGGCTTCAGACCGTGGCGCGACAAGGCGCTTTCGCTCGCCAGCAGCAAGGCGGCGGCGCCGTCATTGACGCCGGAGGCGTTGCCCGCCGTCACCGAACCGCCTTCGCGCACCACGCCCTTCAGGCGGGCCAGCGCTTCCAGGCTGGTCGAACGCGGATGCTCGTCCTTGTCGACCAGCACCGGATCGCCCTTCTTCTGCGGCACCGACACCGGCGTCAATTCCGTGTCGAAGAAGCCGGACTGCTGGGCCTTGACGGCCTTTTCCTGGCTGGCCAGCGCAAAAATGTCCTGGTCTTCGCGGCTGATCTTGAAATCGTCGGCGACGTTTTCCGCCGTTTCCGGCATGGCGTCCACGCCGTATTGCGCCTTCATCAGCTTGTTGACGAAACGCCAGCCGATGGTGGTGTCGTAGATCGCCGCATTGCGCGAAAACGCCGTTTCCGCCTTGCCCATCACGAAGGGCGCGCGGCTCATGCTTTCGACGCCTCCGGCCAGCATCAGCCTGGTTTCGCCGGCGCGGATGGCGCGCGCCGCCGTGCCCAGGGCGTCCAGCCCCGAACCGCACAGGCGGTTGATGGTGGAGCCCGGCACGCCGACCGGCAAGCCGGCCAGCAGCGAGGCCATGCGCGCCACGTTGCGGTTGTCTTCGCCGGCCTGGTTGGCGCAGCCGAAGATGATGTCGTCCAGTTCGTCCCACTGCACTCCGGTGTTGCGGGCCATCAACGCCTTGATGGGCACGGCCCCCAGGTCATCGGCGCGCACCGCGGAGAGTGCGCCGCCGTAACGGCCGAAAGGGGTTCGGATGGCATCGCAAATAAAGGCTTGCTCGGTCATGGCAGGCTCTCAGTAGATAGGAGCCGAGATGGTAGCGCAGCCGGCCTTGCGCCATCGCGGCGCAAGGCGGCAACGTCCATCGAATGGACGTCTATGCCATGGACGTCAGGCGGCGACGGCCGATTTCTGCGCGCGTCCGGTGTCGACCAGGATCTGCCGTCGGAAGCGGCCGGCCGCCATGTGATAGAAGGCATGCGGGCTGAACTGGCGCGACACCACCGAGGAGACGAGCGCGGCGGCGATCAGCCAGAACAGCATGGGCTGGCTGCCCGTCATTTCCATCACGACCACGGCGGCCGTCAGGGGCGCCTGCGTGGCGGCGGCGAGAAAGCCCGCCATGGAGACCAGGACCAGGACGCGCTGGTCGACCAGCCCGCCGGTCCAGGCCCAGATCTCCTGGCCGATGCCGGCGCCGGTGGTGAGCGCCGGCGTGAAGATGCCGCCGGGGATGCCGGCCCAGTAGGACAGCAGCGTGGCCAGCCACTTCAGCAGGCCGAAGCCGTCGTGGCCGAAAGGCTGGCCCGACAGCAGCGCCGCGGCGGCGCCGTAACCGGTGCCGTAGACGACGCCGTGCGTCGCGAAGCCGATGGCCGCCAGCACCAGGCCGATGACGGCGGCGGTCAGCACCGGATGGGCGCGCATCCAGCCCCGCCACTGCAGCGGCGCCACCACCGTGACGCCCTTGCCCAGCAGGCGCGCGAACGCACCGCCCAGCGCGCCGTTGATGACGCCGCACAGCAGCACCCACCCCAGCATGCTGTGCAGCGGGGCGCCGCCGAAGGTGCCGAAATAGGGATTGTTGCCGCTGACGGCCACCACCATGAAGCCGCAGGCCAGCACGCCGATCAGCACCAGCCGCTGCCAGCGCAGCGCCGTCCCGCGCCCGAGTTCCTCGATGGCGAAGATGACGCCGGCCAGCGGCGCGTTGAACGCGGCCGCCAGGCCGCCCGCCGCGCCGGCGGCGATGAGTTCGTTGTTGTGGAAGCCCTGCAGCGGTAACTGGCGGCGCTTCCAGAAGCGCCCCCACGCCAGCATGACGGCCGCGCCGACCTGCACCGACGGTCCCTCGCGGCCGATCGACGCGCCGACCAGCATGCCGGCGAAGGTCAGCGGGATCTTCCAGAGCGCGTGCGCCAGGGTCACCAGGCCGCCCTGCGCCGTCGGCCGTCCCTGCAAGGTCAAGGCGCCGATCACTTGCGGGATGCCGCTGCCGGCCGCGTAGCTGGCGTAGCGCAGCGTCAGCCAGCGTATGGCCGCCAGGCCCAAAGGCATCACGATGAAGGCGGCCCAGCCGGCGCGCGCCACCCACAGGGCGTTCCATTCCAGGGCGATGTCGGCCAGCCTGGCGAAGGCCAGCGACGCCAGCGCCACCAGGGCGGCGCCTCCCAGGACGAGGCCAAGTTGCACGGACTTGCGGGAGAGCCGGCGCGCATGGCGCAGTTGCCGGCGTAGCTTCAGTCGCAGCCGGCGCGTCGAGGAGGCGGGTGGCATGGTCGGAGTGGCGCCCGGGAGGGGCGAAGCAATGAAACCGGGAACGATAACACCGGTTACATCAAGGAGACCTGAATGGCGCGGCCGGGCGCATCACGGGCACACGCTGTCCGCCGCGCCGGCGGTGGCGGAGGGTCATGGCCGTCGAAACGGCTGCCGGACCTCCATGCAAAAAAACGAAAGCCGGCCCCCTTGCGGGGAGCCGGCCCTGGGGCCTTTCCAACTATCCGGAACAAACCCGGGAGAAACGCACCCGGGCGGAATGAACCCGATCAGCCCAGGTTCTGCGTCGCGAATTCCCAGTTCACCAGCGCCCAGAAATTCTCCAGGTACTTGGGACGGGCGTTGCGATAGTCGATGTAGTAGGCGTGTTCCCACACATCACAGGTCAGCAGGGGCTTGTCGGCGGTGGTCAGCGGGGTGGCGGCGTTGCTGGTGTTGACGATGTCCAGCGAACCGTCGGCCTTCTTGACCAGCCAGGTCCAGCCCGAACCGAAGTTGCCGGCGGCCGACTTGTTGAAGGCTTCCTTGAAGGCGTCGACGCTGCCCCACTTGGCCTTGATGGCGTCCGCCAGCTTGCCGGAGGGCTCGCCACCGCCCTTGGGGGACAGCGAATTCCAGTAGAAGGTGTGGTTCCAGACCTGGGCCGCGTTGTTGAACACGCCGCCGGACGACTTCTTGACGATGTCTTCCAGGGAGGCGTTTTCGAACTCGGTGCCGCCGATCAGGTTGTTCAGGTTGGTGACGTAGGTTTGATGGTGCTTGCCGTAGTGGTACTCCAGCGTTTCCTTGGAAATGTGGGGAGCCAGGGCATCCAGGGGATAAGGCAGGGGGGGAAGCGTGTGCGCCATAGTGGATTCCTTCTTGGTTGAGAGCACGATCACAGCCGTTCATTGTATCGGCTGTTTTGAGGGACACCGTCTTATCCCTGCGCGAACGCGGGATAAAAAATCGGCCGGACGGAGGGCCAAACGGGTGACGGACGAAACGGGTCGGCGCCCGCCGTCAATCCTGCTTGTCGACGACGTCGACCACGTCGACGCGCGCGCCGCCGCGGGCGAACTCCAGCGCCAGCCGCTGTCCCGGCGCCAGCGCCGCGGCGTCGCGGACCAGCCGGCCCTCCTCGTCGCGCGCCAGGGCATAGCCGCGGGCGAGCACCTGTCCGGGATCGAAGGCCCGCAACTGCGCCGACAAGGACTGCAGCCGGTTGCGCCGCAGCTCGAGCAGGCGCCGTTGCGCCTGGAGCAACTGACGTGCCTGTCGGCCCACGCCGTCGCGGGCGCGCGCCACGTCCGGCCCGCGATGGCGCAGGCGCGCGACCAGCAGCTCCAGGCGCGCCTGCCGCCGTCCCTGCGGACCCGGCCAGGCATTGACCAGGCGGTGCCGCAAGGCGGCCAGGCGGTCGGCCTGGTGCGCCAGCCGCTGCTGCGGCGACTCCAGTTGCGCGGCCGCTCGGTCCAGCCGCTGCGCGGCCCGGTCGAGCAGGCGTTGCTGGACCCGCTGCAATTCGCGCGCCATGACGCGCACGCGCTGGTATAGCTCCTGGCGCGGCAGGCAGGCCAGTTCCGCCGCCGCGGTGGGCGTGGGCGCGCGCACGTCGGCGACGAAGTCGGCGATGGTGAAATCGGTCTCGTGGCCGACGCCGCAGATCACCGGGATGGCGCTGGCCGCCACCTGGCGCGCCAGGGCCTCGTCGTTGAAACTCCACAGGTCCTCGATGCTGCCGCCGCCGCGCACCAGCAGCAGCGTGTCGACCTCGGCGCGCCGGTTGGCGGCGGCGATGGCGGCCGCCAGCCGCGGCGCCGAGTCGGCGCCCTGCACCGGCGCGGGGTAGACGATGACGGGCACCTGCGGCGCGCGCCGGGCCAGGGCCGTCAGGACGTCGCGCAGCGCGGCCGCGTGCAGCGAGGTCACCACGCCGATGGCGCGCGGCAGGAAGACGGGCGGCCGCTTGCGCGCTTCGTCGAACAGCCCTTCGGCCTCCAGTTTCTGCTTCAGCCGCAGAAAGGCCTCGAACAGGTCGCCCAGGCCGGCCCGCCGCATGGCGTCGACCTGCAACTGGTAGTCCCCGCGCGGCTCGTACAGCGTCACGCGGGCGCGCACCTCCACCTTGTCGCCGGCGCGCGGCTGGAAGCCGACGGCGGCCGCGCGGCTGCGGAACATGACGCCGCGCACCGCGGCCTGGTTGTCCTTCAGGGTGAAGTACCAGTGGCCCGACGCCGCCGCGGTGAAATTGGAAATCTCGCCGCGGACCCACAGGGCCGGGACGTTGCGTTCCAGGACCCGCCCCACGGCTTGGTTCAACTGGGCAACCGTGAGGATATCCCGCGTAAATACGTCGTCTTTGACCGTAAATTCAATTGTCATGGGGTTTTCCGGGCCGAACCTTTCCACAGGCCAAAGAAACACGGGCGCAATGATACCTCGACCCGGAATCCTTACGCAGCGTGCACCTTTACTTTAATAAGTATCCACAACCCTTTGATTTTATTCAAATAACCGCACAAACCCGATTTTTCCCCCTGGACCCGTGCCGACGCGCAGCCCGCATGAATGCGGGTTCCGGCCGATTTCTGCACAGAATTATCCACAGATTCTGTGGATAGTTTCGGCCGCTCGCGCCGCCGGCCTGCGGATGGCGTACGGCTACCGTGCGGATGGGCGGCGCCCCCTGTCCCGCTATTGCCAGGGCGGTGTCCCGCCCGTTACAGTTCGCCTTGAGTTCGCCGTGGCGCCGCCGGTTTTCCCGTGCCCGCAGCCCCGCGGCGGCGCCCTTCCTGGAGTTCCCTTTTGCTGTCCATTCTCCGCGACGCCGGCTGGCCGATCTGGTTCTTGCTCGCCACCTCGGTCCTGTGC